>JAILJO010000103.1 GCA_024694675.1 Bacteroidales bacterium
TCCTTGATGTCTTCATGCAGGAACAGATAGTCCGGAGCTATGCAGGTCTGGCCGCTGTTGAGGCACTTGCCCCAGGCAATGCGGCGTGCGGCAATCTGGATGTTGGCATCCTTGTCCACAATGCACGGGCTCTTTCCGCCAAGTTCCAGGACCATTGGAGTCAGATACTGCGCCTGAGCTGTAGCTGCTATACGTGCCAGGGAAGGGCTGCCGGTGAGGAACACAATGTCATACTTGTGGCGGAAAAGCTCTCCGTTCACCAGGCGGTTGCCCTGGACGATGCCCACGAACTCCTCCGGGAAAGTGTCCTTGATGAACTCTTCCGTGACTTTGGAGATGTTTGGAACATAAGGAGAAGGCTTAAGGATGGCCGTACAGCCGGCGGCTATGCATCCTACCAGCGGGTTCAGCAGTAGCTGGACAGGATAGTTCCAGGGACTCACTATGAGCGCGCAGCCAAGGGGCTCGCGGACTATGTAGCTGGAGGAAGGCATGACGGTAAGAGGAGTGGGTTTGCATTTTTTTCGTGCCCATTTTTCCACCTTGCGGATTGCCTCACCAATCTCTCCGTAAACGAGGCCCAGTTCTGTCATGAAGGCCTCTTCGTAACTCTTGTGAAGATCTGTCCACAGGGCATCACAAAGGGGTTTCTCCCATTTCTTGAGCCCGGCGTTAAACGCCTTGAGCTGGGCTTTACGCCACTTCACGTCACGCGTGACGCCGGTTGCATAAAAAGCCCTCTGTTTGAGGACAAGTTCCTCTATTCTTTCATTAGGGGTGTTTTCTAATGCCATAGTTTTGGGTTTTAGTCAGGCAAATTTAGCAATAATAATGACAATAATTTTTTCGCAACCCTATTGTAAATCAACAAATAATTCCTATCTTTGCAGTCCCAATTTTTAACGGCTGAAAGGCAGAGTAAGGGCTGGCAGCGTCCAGACGCCTCAGGCTCAAACTTTTAAACAAGTTTTTTGTAAAATGTACGCAATCGTAGACATTGCAAGCCAGCAGTTCAAGGTAGAAGCTGGACAGGACATTTTCGTGAACAGGCTTCAGGCCAAGAACGGAGAGTCCGTGGAGTTCGCCAAGGTCCTTCTCGTTGACAACGAGGGCGCCGTTAAGGTAGGCACTCCTTATGTTGATGGAGCAGTTGTCAAGGCCACCGTCCTGGACGATGACGCTAAGGCAAAGAAAGTGCTCGTATTCAAGAAAATCCGCCGCAAGGGATTCCAGACTCTGAACGGTCACCGTCAGAAGCTCACCAAGATCCACATCGACGCTATCGCTTAACTTTAAAGGAGACAGAGATTATGGCACACAAGAAAGGTCAATCAAGTTCCAAGAACGGTCGTGAGTCCCATTCCAAGAGACTCGGCATCAAGAAGTTCGGCGAAGAGGTCGTAAAGGCCGGCAACATCATCGTACGCCAGAGGGGTACCGCCCACAATCCGGGCCTCAACGTCGGCATGGGTAAAGATCACACTCTTTACGCCCTTGTAGACGGAACCGTAAAGTTCACCCGCAAGCGTGAGAACAAGTCCTTCGTTTCCGTAGTTCCCTTTGAGAACTAATCTGGAGGACGCAACAGAATTAAGGAGGACCTCGCCGTCCTCCTTTATTATTAAAAACATATGCTAACACTCAAAACCCTTCGCGAAGACCCTGAGATGGTCATTCGCAAACTCGCAAAGAAGCATTTCGACGCCCGTGAGATTGTCATGGACGTGATAGCAATGGACGACAGGCGTAAAGCCATCCAGCAGGAATCCGACGCCCTCCTTGGAAAGCAGAAGAAGGCAGCCGCGGAAATCGGCATGCTCATGAAGGCCGGAAAGAAGGAAGAGGCGGAGGCCGCAAAGGCAGAGGTCGCAGCCCTCAAGCAGCGCTCCACTGAGCTCCTTGCAGAGGCTGACGCAAATGCCGCCGCCCTCCAGGACAAGCTGGTCCTCCTTCCCAACCTTCCCTGTGACCTTGTACCGGAAGGTGCCGGCGCAGAGGACAACCTGGTTGTGAAGATGGGCGGACCGGAGCCCAACCTCCCGGAGAACGCCCTCCCTCATTGGGAACTGGCAAAGAAGTACGATATCATCGACTTCGACCTTGGCGTCAAGATCACCGGTGCGGGTTTCCCCGTGTACAAGGGTAAGGGTGCAAAGCTCCAGAGGGCTCTAATTAACTACTTCCTGGACCGCAACACTGCGGCCGGCTACAAGGAGGTCGAGCCTCCCGTGATGGTCAATTCCGCATCCGGCTTCGGCACCGGCCAGCTCCCGGACAAGGAAGGCCAGATGTACCACGCCACCGTGGACAATTTCTACATGGTCCCCACCGCAGAGGTGCCTGTGACAAACATTTTCCGCGATGTTATCCTGGCCGATGGTGACTTCCCCCAGAAGCTCACCGCCTACACTCCTTGCTTCCGCAGGGAGGCCGGTTCCTACGGCAAGGACGTCCGCGGCCTCAACCGCCTTCACCAGTTTGACAAGGTGGAGATAGTCCGCATCGAGAAGCCGGAGAACAGCTACGCCGCCCTTGATGAGATGGTAGCACACGTGGAAGGCCTCGTGAACGAGCTTGGCCTCAAGTACCGCATCCTCCGTCTCTGCGGCGGAGACATGAGCTTCACCAGCGCCATCACCTATGACTTCGAGCTCTACAGCGCAGCCCAGGGCCGCTGGCTTGAGATCAGCTCCGTCTCCAACTTCGAGAGCTACCAGGCCAACCGCCTCAAGTGCCGCTACAAGGACGCCGACGGCAAGATGCAGCTCTGCCACACCCTTAACGGCAGCTCCCTCGCACTTCCGCGCGTAGTCGCCGCCCTCCTTGAAGACAACCAGAAAGACGGATACATCGAAATCCCCGAGTGCCTCCGTCCTTACACCGGTTTTGACCGCATTGACTAACGAGAGAATCATACTCGGCATCGACCCCGGCACACAGTTGCTGGGGTTTGGCATAATAAGGAGTCAGGGAAAGAAGGCTGAGTATGTGGACATGGGTGTCCTGGACCTCAGGAAGGAAAAGGATGCCTATGTCAAGCTAAAGGCCATCTATGACACCATCAGCGAGGTCTGCAAGAGCTATCACCCCACGGAACTTGCCATCGAAAGCCCGTTCTACGGGAAGAATGCACAGGTGGTGCTGAAGCTTGGCCGCGCCCAGGGATCGGCTATGATTGCCGCGCTGGAATATGGCGTGAAGTCCGTTACGGAGTACGCTCCGCGCAAGGCAAAAGAGGTTATCGTGGGTAACGGCGCCGCCTCCAAGGAACAGGTGCAGATGATGCTGGAAAAGCAGCTTGGCGTGAAGCTGGAATCCCGCCATCTGGACGCCACTGACGCCCTTGCAATAGCGCTTTGCCATCATTTCCAGACCAACAATCCCGTCGCTGCCGTAAAGGGTAAAGGTGGCTGGGAACAGTTCCTCAAAGACCATCCGGAAAGAATTAAATAAAATTTTTCACAAAGCCACTAAACTTATCACGTATGCGCGTGTCTAATGAGCGTTAACAAGATTATATGGTTAGAAAAGCAATCGTTGCCATTCTGGCAATTTTCATGGCGCTTACAGTCAGTGCTCAGACACACAAGGTAGACGTAAAGCTGAAGGATGCCTCCACTGGAGAGCCCGTGGGCTTTGCCACGGTGTCCCTTACTCCGGAAAAAGGCAATGCCAAGTACGCCCTTTCGGACGGCCAGGGTAATGCCACCATTGAGAAGGTGCACAACGGCAAGTATACCTTCAAGGCGGAAATCATGGGATACGTCACGGTGACAAAGACAGTCACCGTGGAGGGTCACACCAACCTTGGAGAAATCAAGATGGAACTTGATTCCAAGGTCCTTGACGCGGCCTCGGTCTCCGCAGTGGGCAACCCCATCATCATCAAGAAGGATACGGTGGAGTATAACGCATCGTCCTTCAAGATAAGCGAGGACAACATGCTTGTGGACCTCCTCAAGAAGCTCCCCGGCATTGAAGTGGAATCCGACGGAACCATCACCTCCAACGGTGAAACCATCTCCAAGATTACCATCGCCGGCAAGACCTTCTTCCTGGACGATCCCCAGCTGGCCTCCCAGAATATCCCCGCCAAGCTCATCGAAAAGGTGAAAGTGGTCAAGAAAAAGAGCGAGCAGGCGGAATTCACCGGCATCGACGACGGTGAAGAGGAAACCGTCATCGACCTCACTGTCCAGAAGGGCATGATGAACGGCCTGTTCGGCAATGTCATGGCCGGCGCGGGTCACGATATCCCTTCCGTGGGTACGGGAGACTACCGCTGGCAGACTTCCCTGATGACCGGCAAGTTCACGGAGAAAACCCAGATAAGCATAATCGGCAACGCCAACAATACCAACAACCGCGGCTTCAACGACTTCTCGTCCAGCATGATGGGCGGTATGATGGGCGGCGGCGGAATGATGGGCCGTGGCGGCGGCTGGGGTGGCTCCAACGGCATCACTACCTCCTGGATGGGCGGTATCAACGGCAACTGGGACCTCTTTGAAGACAAGATGCAACTTGGCGCCAACTACCTTTACAACGGCTCCAGGACGGATGTTCAGGAATCGTCCTACAAGGAAACGTATCGTGACGATGGCTCCGCCCTCATTTCGGACACCGACGGTATGAGCACCCGCTTTACGGACGGCCACCGCTTCGGTATGCGCCTGGAGCACAAGTTCTCAGAGAACACTTCCATACTGTTCCAGCCGCAGTTTAACTTCGGCAGCGGCAATTACCTGCAGCAGAGCGGCTTCGACACTGATACCCGTGCCGCAGACGGAACCCTGTCCGGCACCAACGACGGTTTTACCCACGGAAGCGGCAGCAACACTAACTGGAGGGCAAGGGGCTTCCTTCTGCTTCGCCAGCGTCTTGGTATTCCCGGCCGTACCATATCGGCAAACGTAGACTGGAATATATCCCGCAACAAAATGCTGGGCTATAACCAGTCCCTTACAAATGCAGGCAGCAAGACGGACATTGTGAACCAGCTTGTGGACCAGCACTCCAACAGCGAGAGCGCCGGAACCAGGATTGTTTATACAGAACCTCTGGGCAACTACTTCTATCTGGAAGGAAGCTATAACTTCCGCTTCTCCCAGAGCACGACCCTCAAAGACACATACGACAGCGGCGACATCAGCTGGGCCGGTATTTCCTATGACAGGGATCTCCACAGGATTGTTGACGGAAGCGGCGAGGCACTTGCTGCACTTCCTTTCGACAATACAAACTACCTGGCCGGAGTCAAGAACGACACCTACTCCAACAGCATCCTCAATATAAACCGCAACCACAACATGGGCCTTGCGTTCATGTACCAGAAGGAGCAGGCCCGTGCTCAGATAGGTATCTCCGCCATACCTACAAGTACAACAAATTTAACCAACGGAAAGGGCTACGAGAGCAATGTCTGGAACTTCGCTCCCCGCGCCATGGTGTTCTACGATTTCAACGAAAACTCCAACATCCGCCTCTTCTATTTTGGCCGGAGCAACCAGCCGTCGACTTCCCAGCTGATGCCGGTGATGGATAACTCAAACCCTCTGGCAATGAGCCTGGGTAACCCCTATCTGGAGCCTTACTTCAATCATAACCTCCGTTCGGAATGGGAGTATTCCAACAAGAAGACCTTCTTCACGGCTCGTGTGAACATCCAGGGCGGCATGGTCCAGAACCCCATCACAAACGCCTCCTGGTACGATGAGACCGGCCGTCAGTACTCCTTCCCCGTGAATGGCCACAATACGTATAACGGCAACATCCGCGTGATGATCAATGCGCCCATTGCCAAAAGCAACTTCTCAATTTCCAATATCACGAACGCCTCCTATTCGAAGAGCGGCAGCTTCGTGGGCGGCTCCAAACTGGACATGAGCGGCTATTTCAACGGTGCAGGGGAGTTTGACTACGAGGCTTTCCACAAGCATTACTTCGGTGACAGCTCCACAGCATGGGATGCAGACTTCCTGGACAACAGCACCCGCAACCTAAGCCTCATGGAACGCGTCCGCCTAACCTACAGGGACGACCACATTGAAGTAATAGGCAGCGCCCGCACACGCGTGAGCAAGCCCTGGTACACCATACAGGAGAATGTTGCTGCCACCTGGAACAACCAGGCTTCCGGTTCCATCAAGTGGACTCCCGGCACCAGCGGTTTCGAAATCTCTACGGAAGCCCGCTACAACTGGTACAACGGCTACACCACGCCTCAGGAACCGCAGTTCATCTGGGACGCGTCTGTGTCCATGCCCATATTCAAGCGCCAGGCTACGGTGTCCCTGAAGGCGTATGACCTTCTGGAGCAGGCCCGCAACCTGAGAGTGAATGTCACGGACAACTACTATCAGGAAACCCGCAACAATACCCTTGGAAGGTATGTCATCCTTTCATTTACATGGAGGTTCGGCAACTTCGGTGGAAACCGAAAGGACGGTATGCGTGGCATGCCCGGCATGGGTGGCGGCGGATATCGCGGTGGCAGGTTCTAAAGAGCAGCCGTGTAGTCGCGCCATTTGGCAATGAGCGCGGTCATATCTTCAGGGAGAGGGACTTCGAAATGGAGTCTCTCTCCTGTTTTTGGATGAGTAAACCCAAGCGTACGGGCATGGAGGGCCTGGCGCGGGCACAGCTTGAAGCAGTTCTGGATGAACTGTTTGTACTTGGTATAGATGGTTCCCTGGCGGATTTCCGAGCCACCGTAGCGTTCATCGTTGAAAAGGGGGTGGCCGATTGATGCCATGTGCACACGTATCTGGTGCGTGCGGCCAGTCTCCAGACGGCATTCCACCACGGTTATGAAGCCGTAGCGCTCAAGAACCTTCCAGTGCGTCACGGCCCATTTTCCCTTTTCGGGATCGTCATATACGCGGAAGCGAAGGCGGTCGTTGGGATCCCTGCCGATGGTCCCTTCAATGGTACCCTCGTCCTCTGCGATGTTACCCCAAACAACCGCTGTATATATCCTGTCTATGCTGTGTACGAAGAACTGGTCCGCCAGATTGAGCTGTGCCGGAGGGTTCTTGGCAACGACCAGAAGGCCGCTGGTATCCTTGTCTATGCGGTGCACCAGGACGCCCATCCTTTCATCTTCCGCATCCGGTCCCTGGGTTATCCCAAGGTGGAATGCAAGGGCGTTTACAAGCGTGCCGCTGTAGTTGCCGTGACCGGGGTGGACCACCATTCCGGCGGGCTTGTTTATGACCATGAGGTCATCGTCCTCATATACTATGTCAAGGGGAATGTCTTCCGGGAGGATCTCCAACCCGCGGCGCTCATAAGGCATCACGAACTTTATCACGTCCTGAGGACGGACTATGTAATTGGCTTTTGCAGGGACATCGTTAACCAGCACGTACCCGGCCTCAATGGCCTTCTGCACGCGGCTCCGTGACGTATCTTCCTGATGCGTTGCAATGAACTTGTCAATGCGAACCGGCTCCTGCCCCTTGTCCGCCGCCAGCCTGAAATGCTCGAAGAGGATATCCTGATCGTCCATTATTCCGGAAGCTTTGTCTGATCCAGCGTCAGTGCAATGGAGACATTCGCTCCCAGGTTCTGCCTTGCTCCGGCTGCGGTGCCCTGCTTGTAGACCACGGCGTTCATGGAATCTGCATAGGACTTGATTTCCTTGTCAAAGGAGACTTTGCCAACGTTCAGGAAATGATCGTGGAGGACATCCGTAGCATTCACGTATTTCATGCCGGTGAGGCGGGGAACAGATGTAGAATTGTCCTCCGCGTTCACGCCAACGGTGAGGTCAATGGTGGAGCCGCTCACAACCAGGTCTCCGGCGCTGAGTTCCTTGCCCTCGCATGTCCAGGACAACACGTTGTTGGTGGCAATGTCACGCACGTAGTTGAGCCTTCCAAGGTTGAGGCCGCGGTTCTGAAGCTCCGCGCGCGCCTCAGTAACGGAATAGCCGTATAGGTTGGGCATGACCACCTTGCGGGGGACTATGGAATTGATGGTCAGGAACAGGCTGCGGCCTTTCTTCACAGTGGCGCCGGGCTTTGGCATCTGGCGGTACACAACGCCGCCGCTGAGACGCCTCACAAACACGGAGTCCACAACCTTCACGGTGACGCCGGCTTCATGGGCGGCCTTTTCCGCCTCCTGAACCGTCATGTTGGTAAGGTCCGGTGCGCTCACCGTCTTGCCGTGCCTTGTAATAACGTTGAGGCCGATTCCAGCTGCAAGGAACACCACCAGGAAGAACACTGCCGCCCCGATGATGTTGCCCCATATCCACTTATGCTTTGTTGCCATAGACTTTTCCTGTTTAACGCGTAAAGTTACGAATTATTTTCATAACTTTGCCTTGTATGAAAAAGACCTCCGCCACATTCGTAATACTTGCCCTCCTGTTCTGCCTTCTCATGAGCCTGCCGTGGCTGGTGCCGCACTGCGGGGCGCTTGCCCTTGTGGGGCTTGTGCCGCTGCTTGTAATGGAGCGGCTGGCGGCGCAGAACGGCACAAAGCATTTCTGGTGGTGGCATTACGGCACCTTTGTGGTCTGGAACGCCATCACAACGTGGTGGGTGGCCAACGCCACCGTTGGCGGAGCCATCTTTGCAATCCTCGCCAATGCCCTCCAGATGTCCCTGGTGTTCGGGGCTTTCAGGTGGGTCAAAAGGCGTCTTAATGGTATCCTGCCGTACATTTTCCTCGCCGCAGCATGGATCGCATGGGAGAAGTATTACCTGACAATAGCTGAGATTTCCTGGCCGTGGCTTGTCCTTGGCAACGCCTTCGCGGAAACCACATCCCTTATCCAGTGGTACTCCGTGACTGGCCATCTGGGCGGTTCGCTCTGGGTATGGTGCGCCAACCTTTCCGTCTTCGGTCTCATGGTGGCGCTGTCGGACGGCCGTATGGCAAGGTGGACGTCCAAGGCCCGCGTTGCGGCGTTTGCCGGAGCAGTAGTGGCGTTTTTCGGTCCCATGGTCTGGTCTGCCTTCTGCAGGCCAAAGGCGCCGGAGGCATTTGCGGAAGTGGTTATCGGCCAGCCAAATTTTGATCCGTACCACAAATTCCAGGCGTATACGCAGGAGCAGCAGGACAGTCTGTTCCTAAGCCTTGTAGACTCTCATGTTCCTGAGGGAAGGCCTTCCCTTGTTATTGCCCCTGAGACTTTCACCTCACGTTTTTATCTGGACGATATCCCCTCCAATCCCAGCTTCTCCCGCTACCAGGAATTCCTACGGAGGCACCCGGACGCTACGCTCCTCTTCGGAGCATCGGCATATAATGAAACCTGGTCCTACGCCGCTCCGTCGCTCCTCTGCTATGATTTGGGGGCCGATGCTTCAGGCCGTCACCTCTGGTACACCAGCCGCAACAGTGCCATCGTTACGGACACTACCGGCAGGGCGGAGGTCTTCCATAAATCCAAGCTGGTGGTGGGAACGGAGCTTACGCCTTATCCCAAGGTATTCGTGCCGCTGGAGAAGCTCTTCGGCGGGAACCTGATGGGGAAGTGCCAGGGCCAGAAGGACGTGACTTGCCTCCATTGGGGAGACGTTCCTTTCGGTGTTGCCGTGTGCTATGAATCCGTTTACGGGGAATACTGCACCAAGTATGTCCGGAAGGGCGCGCAGTTCCTTGCCGTAATCACAAATGACGCCTGGTGGGGGAATACTCCCGGCTACCGGCAGCATTTCAGCTACAGCCGCCTCAGGGCTATAGAGACGCGCCGCTACATTGCCCGCTGCGCAAATACCGGCATCAGCGCAATCATCGACCCTTCAGGCAAATACCTCAGCGAAACTCCCTGGTGGCAGGAAGCCGTTACATATGGCCATGTGGGATTGTCCTCAGAGGTAACGCCATTTGTCCGGTACGGAGATATTACCGGCCGCATAGCAGTGCTCCTTTTTGCCCTTCTTGCCGTAGCCGCCATAGTGCGCAGAAGAAAATAGCACAGTATTTGATATCTGTTTGAAATTTATTATATTTGCAGAAATAACCATAAACTTTTACCATGAAAAAACTCGGTATAGTTCTCGCTTGCATGCTGGCGGTCGCACAGCTTGCTTTTGCTGCACCCAAAGACGGCAAGGTGAAATACGGAAAGAACATCTATTTCTCCGGTGAAGTAGACAAGAACATCCCCGCCGGCGCCGGTGCCCTTTTTATCAAGGCAGATAAGGACGCCTCCCCGGAAATCGTCAACGGTATCTTCCGTGACAACATAATCGACGACGGTACAGTCCGCATGACCCTCGCCAACGGAGACGTGGCCGTTATGGAAGGCCGCTTCATCTTCGTCGCCCCCGTGGAAAAGGATGCGGTTACCTTTGAACTCATACTTGAGAGGGGAACCATCAAGGTCGGCGGTGAAACTTACACCGTTCCCACCAACATCAGTTTCCTCGTCTCCCCTGATGAGTTCCTTGGCATCTCCTACCGCACCAACGACACCTTCTACACCACCATGCGCAAGAAAGGCTCCCCGGCCATCAGTTACGGTCCCATCCGTTCCGCCGGTTCTGACTTCGGCGCACAACTGGCAAAGGTGGACAGCCTCCGCATAGGTGCAGACATGTATTATCCCCTTGCAGGCGGTCTCTGGCGCAACAAGCTCAACAAGACAGACTATATCGACTCCAAGATGAATGCTGACGGCAGTTTCACTCCCGTCGCCATCCACCGCGTCAATCCTTTCGACGGCGGCGTAGTAGATTCAGATACCCCTGGCTCCATCTATGAAGACCAGCTCTATACCGGTGTCATCAACTATCCGGACAACTCCAAGTATGAAGGCACCTTCCACTACAATGTCATCGTGGATGTACGCTTCGTAGACGGTACCTTCACCGGAACAGATGTCGTAGACACCTGGAAGGAAGGCCTCAACCTCACGGAGATTGAGCGTGAACGCCAGCGCAAGATTGAGCGCATCAAGAATGAGATTGCCAATATGGTCGCCCAGGCAGACACCACTGCAGGCACATTCATGGGCCGTCGCTACATCTGCATCAAGGACGCAGACCAGATTGCATACCAGGGCACTCCCGCATGGATTTTCCATCTTGACTATATCGACTTCACAGCCAAGTCAAAAGCCAGCGTCATTACAGACAAGGTCCTGATCCACGCCATCAACCAGGATAACAACGGCCTCGGCGCTATCCTCTATGCCCAGGATGCTCCTGTCGGCTCAGGAGATGCCGTTACATACATCGAGAACGGAGCAAAGGTCTATGTCTGGAAGGGAGACGTTCCCGTTAACTATGACGGCTTCTATGAGATTCTCTCCGGTTACGACATCGCCCTCCGCAGCGAAAAGAACAATGGCGTCCGCTACTTCCTCAACGACGAGGCCGCAGACACCCTCACCAAGGAAATCTGCAAGAAGATAGGCGTTCCCTACGTCACCAAGAGTGAAGAAAACCTCGCCATCGCAGAATCCATGAATCTGTAGCCCAGTCATTCTCGGGCTTGTCCCGGGAATCTCACCCCATAAGGCCGCCCCGCCCCTCCGGAGCGGCCTTTTTCGTGCCCCATGGCCAGCTCTTGTTGGCCACCTCATAGTCGCTCTCCAGCCTCGTTCACTGACGCAGGTCCCCCTTTAGCCGGGTGACGTACGCCACCTTTCATGCGGGTGACGTACGTCAGGAATCGGCCTCACAGCGCGTATAGTGACGCAGGTCCCCCTCCCAAAAGGTGACGTACGTCACCCCCGTCCGGGAAAAACGCCAAAATCCCGGACGAAGGTGGCAAACCACTCCTTCCATCCGGAAAAACGGCCAAGAATCCGGACGAAGAAAGCCAAAAACGGTTTTCCGTCCTCAAAAACAGCGGTAAAACAAGGATGACCCCACCAAAAGTACCACTCCATCCTCAAAAACAGGCCAAAAACAAGGACGCTCATGGTGTACTAAGCCATGAATCCGCAAAAACGGCCATATTCACGGATGGCGAGGTGAAATAGCATGCTTCGTCCGCAAACACGGCCGTTTTTAGGGACAGAATGTTCCAAAGGGCGTGGGCACAGATCTAACACGACATCGCAGGCTACGTATAGACGCCAGAACGTGGACTGAGATGACAAGCATGTCACGCCAGGCTATGATGTACGTGTTAAACGTGGTTTCGGCTGTCCAAACTCAACGTCATGAGTGGCCACCTCGACACAAAAACGCTATTTTGAGCAATCTGACTGTCAAGGCGGTAATAGTTTTGGCCTTTTTGCCCATATTAACTGCCACCTCGACACAAAAACTGCTACCTACGCAATCTGACTGTCAAGGCGGCAGAAGCAACAATGATACGAAGTGACCGAAGGGGTATAACACATTTTTGGTAGTATAACATAATGAGGCCGAAGGCCGAACGGGGAGTCAGAGGGTGCTCCCTCTGTGAGTGAAACGGTATTAAATCAACTAAAAGAGCAACCGGTGAGGGTTGCTCTTTTATGTTGAGATGTAGAGATTCGAACTCTAACTGAGGGAACCAAAATCCCTAGTGCTACCATTACACCACATCTCAATACCGTTTCCCCTTTGTTAAGGGACTGCAAAGATAATAAAAAAAATCAGAACAGAGTAGGATGATTCTCGTCCAGTTCGGAGAGGACTTTTTCCATGATGGCTTGGCGCATGAGGGAGGACTTGGCGCGGACGCCGAAGCGGGTGCAGTACTCGTCAATGGCGGAGAGCTCGCTGTCGTTGAAGTAGAGGACGTAGCGGTTCTTGCGCAGGAGCATGAGCTTCTGCTTGGCCAGGTACTCTGGGTCTACGCCCGGTATTTTCTTGCGGCGTGCCATCTATCAGAATTGTACGTAGCGGTGCTGGACAACACCCTTTTTGTCAAGCTGGATTACAAACGGGAGGTTCGTAAGGTCAAAGGCATCAAGGATCTGCTCTTTCTGGGAGACCTTGTCCATGTCTACCAGAAGGACCTTCACCTTGCGTGAGCCGGATACAACTTCTTCCACTTTGTCAAGGAGTTCCTGGCAGCATGGGCAGCCTTTTGAGTAGAAAACCACATAGGAAGGCTTTCCTTTCAGCTTTCCAAGCTGGAAAACACCTTCCTTTGAACCTTTCACGAAGATGGGGAAGGGCTTTCTGCGAAGCACTCCGTCAACCGCAAGGTCCGGAACGTCTGACCCCACAGGGGTACGTGCGGTCATTTCCGACAGGAATTCTCCAAGAGAGACAACCTGGGCTTTATCCTCAGGGGTGTCCCAGATATCTTCAAGCTTGATATATCGTTTTACAAAGGGGATTATCGCATCCTTGTAAACCTCTCCGGGCTCCTGTGACAGATAATACAGCAAATCTCCTTCCACCTGTTTGAAGGAGTCAATGTTGCCTTCCCCGAACGTGCGGGCGGCAAGGTAATCTGCCACTTCCAGGATGTGGGAGACCTTCAGCGTGTCCCCGTAGGTTGCGAACATCTGGCGGTAGCGGGCGGTCTGGGAGTCATCTCCGTAGCTGTATTGTCCGTCATTGAATTCGCGGGAAAGGAGGACTTTCAGGGCGGGAGTGTCGAGGTTCCTGCCAAGGATAACGCCGTCAGGGCCCACCAGGAACATCCTGGGCGTGCCAAGGATGCCGTACTGGCGCTGCCAGTCGCTTTCCATTCCGGGGTCCCAGATGTGAGTAACCTCCGGGAATCCGGCACGGTAGGCTTTCCAGGATTCCGCATCGTCCCCAACATAGATGGCGAACACCTTTATATTATTGTCCGATTCTTTCAGGAATTCCTTCATCCGGGCGGTCTCCACCTTGCATGTGGCGCAGGTGGTGTCGTAGAAGAACAGGACGTTGTACTTGCCGGCGACGGGGAACTTGACGGCCTTCCCCTGGGCGTCCTTCATGGTAACCTTGGGAGCGGTTTTCCCAATGAGGGAGGCCCTGTTGAACTCCGCATACATCTTCGCGGCAAGGAGGTCTTCATCCGACTTCATCTTCACCCTTCCGGATGCCAGCCATTTGTCCACCACGTGCACCGCCACGGCCTCGTCGCCCATGATTTTGGACGATGTATAATGCTCGTAGATCTTCAGTGCTACGTACTGCCTCACCAGCGAATCGTGGGACGATTCGATGAGGAAGTCGCACTCCCGGTTCTGAACCGCGGGGCTTTCCCCGGCCAGGGAGACGAAGTACTCTTCCAGTTTGGCGCCAAGCTCCTTGTAGTCCTGGCTCATGGCTCCGAATACCGTAAGGGCCATCAAGGCCGATGTCAGAAAGAACTTTTTCATAGCTTTACTCCTTCGGGGATGAATGCGGAATAGTCTCCGCCGTGCTTGAGGATATCGCGTACTGCCGATGAACTGATGTGCGCGTACTCCTGTGCGGTAGGGATGATGATGGTCTCGATGTCCGGGGCCAGGCGGCGGTTTGCATCGGCGATGGAGCGCTCAGTTTCGAAGTCTATCATGTTCCTGACGCCCCTCACGATGTGCTTGATGCCCATAGCGCGGCAGGTGTCGATGGTGAGGTTATCGTACTGGATAATGCTCACGCCCTTGATGCCGGCGGTGGCCTGACGGATTATGTCAAGGCGCTTTTCCATCTGGAAAAAGCCTCTCTTGTCCTGGTTTATACCAACGGCTATCACAACGTTGTCGAACATTGTGAGCGCCCTTTTCAGTATGTTCAGATGCCCGGCTGTAAAGGGGTCGAAGGAGCCGGGAAAAAGTGCCGTAGTCTTCATAACTGCCAGTCTATAGGTTCCTTGCCCTCTGAGGCAAGGATGCTGTTTGTCTTTGAAAAGTGCCTGCAGCCAAAGAACGCCCCGCGTGCAAGAGGGGAGGGATGGGCTGCAATGAGAACATGGTGCCTGGAGGCGTCGATAAGTGCCGCCTTTTCCGCGGCGTACCTGCCCCAGAGCAGGAAAACTATGCCGCTGCGGTTGTCCGACAGATACCGTATCACGGCATCCGTGAACTGCTGCCAGCCAATGCTGCTGTGGGACGTAGGGCAGCCGGCCTGAACGGTGAGGACGCTGTTCAGGAGAAGGACGCCCTGCCGGGCCCACTTCTCCAGGTTGGTGCTGCCGCTCATGCGGACGCCCATATCGTCCTCAATCTCCTTGAAGATATTCTTGAGGGACGGGGGAGCGGGGATGCCGTCCTTCACGGAGAAGGAAAGCCCCATGGCCTGTCCGGGCCCGTGATAAGGGTCCTGGCCCAGAATCACCACTTTAACCTTGTCCAGCGGCGTAAGGTCGAATGCCCGGAAAATCTCTCCGCCGGGCGGATAGATTATCTTTCCGGCGGCCTTTTCCTGATGCAGAAAGCGCACCAGCGAAGCGAAATACGGTTTCTCGAATTCGCCCGCCAGTGCGGATTTCCATGACTGTTCTATTCTTACGTCCATGCTAGAAGATGAAGTCCATAACGTCCGTTATGGTTTTCACATAGACAAAGATAAGACCTTTTACGTAAATTTCCTTGATATCTTCCACATCTTTTCGGTTTTCTTCCGAAATTACGATGGTTTTTACCCCTGCGCGCTTGGCGGCAAGGATCTTTTCCTTGATGCCGCCAACCGGCAGCACGCGGCCGCGGAGGGTCATTTCGCCCGTCATGGCGAGGCCTTTTTTCAGCGGCTGGCCACGGAGGGCGGATACCATGGAGGACACCATGGTAATGCCGGCGGAAGGACCGTCCTTTGGCACTGCGCCTTCAGGGACATGCACGTGTATGTCCTTTTCCATGAACTGCTCCGTGGTGAGTCCGGCAAGCTCCGGATGGGCCTTGATGTACTGCCAGCCAATCTGGGCGCTTTCCTTCATGACGTCGCCAAGGTTGCCCGTCATGGAAAGGTTGCCCTTGCCTTTGGAGACGGAACTCTCCACGAAGAGTATCTCTCCGCCGGTTTCCGTCCAGGCCAGGCCGGTGACTACGCCCACGCCTTCGTTGCCTTCGATATCGTCATGATACGCTGTGGGGAGGCCAAGGTATTCCTTGAGGTGCTCCGGCTTTATCTCGCGGGGGAAGTCCTTTCCGGTAGCCATTTTCTTGGCGGTGACGCGGGCAATCTTCGCAATCTGCTTTTCCATGCCGCGGACGCCGCTCTCGTGGGTGTACTTGTCGATAATGGCCGTGAGGGCATCGTCAGAGACGGTGAGCTCGTCCTCGCGGAGGCCGTGCTCCTTGAGCTGCTTGGGAACCAGGTAGTTGTGGGCAATCTGGAGCTTTTCCTCCGCCAGGTAGCCGGAGACGTTGATCATCTCCATGCGGTCCTTGAGGGCGGGCTGGATGGTGCCGATGCCGTTGGCGGTGGTTATGAATAGGACGTTGGAGAGGTCGTAGTCCACGTCCAGGTAATTGTCGTGGAAGGCGCTGTTCTGCTCCGGGTCCAGGGCTTCGAGGAGGGCGCTGGAAGGGTCGCCTTTGAAATCGGCCCCCAGTTTATCCACCTCGTCCAGGACAATTACGGGATTCGACGTCCCGGCCCTCTGGATACCGCTGAGGATACGGCCGGGAAGGGCGCCTACGTAGGTTTTGCGGTGGCCGCGGATTTCCGCCTCGTCGTGCATGCCGCCAAGGGAGATGCGGATGTACTTGCGGCCGAGGGCCCTGGCGATGGACTTGCCCAGGGAAGTCTTTCCCACTCCGGGAGGGCCCCACAGGCAGAGGATAGGGGAGCGCATGTTGCCCTTCAGTTTCAGGACGGCAAGGTACTCAATGATGCGGTCCTTGACGTTCTCAAGGCCGTAATGGTCCTCGTCCAGGACCTTCTGGGCGTTGTCCAGGTCAAGGTTGTCCTCGCTCATCTCTCCCCAGGGGAGGTCCAGCATGAACTGCAGGTATGTGAGCTGGATGCTGTAGTCCGGGGAGGTGGGGTTGAACTTCTGAAGGCGGTTCATCTCCTTGTCGAAGACGGCCCTCACTTCCTTGGACCATTTCTTCTCATCGGCCTTGCGGCGCATCTTTTCCATCTCCTCGCCCTCGTCCATTCCAAGCTCTTCCTGGATGGTGCGGAGCTGGTTGTTGAGGTAGTATTCCCTCTGCTGCTGGTCTATGTCAGACTTTACCTTCTGGTTGATCTCCTGCTTTATCTGGAGGAGCTGGGTCTGGGAATCGAGCACCTTCAGAAGGGCCATGCCCCTCTCCTGCATGTCCACGATGGGAAGCAGGCCAGCCCTTTCCTGGAAGTTCTCCACCTCTATTGTGGTGGCTATGAAATTCACCAGGAAATGGAAGTTCTCTATGGACTGGAGCGCCCCTATGGCCTCTTTTGGCGCAAATGACGATGCCTTCACAATGGCCGCCGCCTTCTCCTTCAGGGTGTCTGCCAGGACGCGGAGCTCGCGCTCGTCGGCGGTGGGGACGAACTCTTCCAGATATGTCACGTGGGCCTGGATGTAAGGTTCGGTGCCCGTTACCTTTCCCATCTTCAGGAGCTTCATGCCCTGAAGGATGGCGGTCATGGAACCGTCAGGCATCTCAAGGGTCTTTACCACCTTGCAGGCGGTGCCGTGGCTGCAGAAATCTTTGCCCACGGGCTCCTCTACCATGACGTCCTTCTGGGGCACGGCGCCAAGCCAGCCTCCGGACTGCTCCACCTCGCTCACCAGGCGCACGGACTTTTCCCTGCCTATGGTGACTGGGAAGATGGTGCCCGGGAAAATGACGGCGTTGCGGAGGGCCAGGATGGGAAGGATTTCCGGGAGTTCGCTGGGATCAACCTTCATTGAAGGGGCTTCACCCACTACCGGCATGATGTTGACTTCGACGCCGGCGGGCGAGAAGTAGTGTTTGTATGTATCTATTTTCATATGTGAACTGTCGCTACTGACAAATTGTCATATTTTGGGGACATAATTATCCATGGGCATATATGGTCAATCTCCGTGCCAATCGTGATAAAACGCGCTGAGTGGCAGATTTTTTTATGCTAACATTTTGAATTCTCAAAAATTAGGGCTAATTTTGTGGCCGCTTTTCCCCGAGCGTATGTACTAATTTATTAAACTAACATTTAATCATGACTAAGGCAGACATCGTTAATGAAGTAGCAAAGGCTACCGGATTTGAAAAGACACAGATTCTCGCAGTTGTTGAGGAGTTTACAAGTGTAGTAAAGGGGTCCCTCATCGCAGGCGAACCGGTTTATCTCCGTGGTTTCGGCAGCTTCATTATCAAGCATCGTGCACAGAAGGCAGCCCGCAACATCACCCGTAAGACCACTATGACTATTCCCGCACACGACATCCCGGCTTTCAAGCCCGCTAAGTCCTTCGTGGAAGCAGTCAAGGAGAAATAAACCTTTATAATACATTTAATTATGCCGAACGGTAAGAAGCATAAAAGACACAAAATGGCTACGCACAAGCGTAAAAAGCGCTTGCGCAAGAACCGTCACAAGAAGAAGTAATTCTTCCCTAAAATTTCCACATGGAGTCTGAGAAACCGGACAAGGATCTGATTGTTGACGTAACGTCAACCGATGTACATATCGCCCTGATGGAGAATCACCGGCTGATAGAGTACAACACTGAGTCCAGCACTGGGAACAAATACACCGTGGGAGACGTACACCTGGGAAAGGTGAAGAAACTGCTCCCCAATCTCAATGCTGCCTTCGTGGATATCGGAGACAAGAAAGAAGCCTTCATCCATTATCTGGACCTGGGACTCTACTTCCATGCTTTTGACCAGTTCGTCCGGGAGTCCAACAGGAACACGAACCTGAAGGACCTGTATTCTAGGATTCGTATAGGTGAGCCCCTCCCAAAGGAGGGGCGCATCGAAGAATACCTGAAGCCCGGGCAGATGATCATAGCACAGATAGTCAAGGAACCGATTTCCACCAAGGGATCACGACTGACTGCGGAAATTTCACTTGCAGGACGCAATATTGTGCTCCTGCCATTTGCGGAGAAGGTCTCCATATCACAGAAGATCGGCTCCAAGGAGGAAAAGAGAAGACTTGAGACGCTTGTAAGGAGCATCCTCCCCAAGAATTACGGTGCCATCATACGTACAGCAGCGGAAGGCAAGAATGCCGCAACGCTGGTTGCGGAGACGGAATCCCTGATTCAGAAGTGGGAAGACTCCTGGAAGAAGATTGCCACGGACAAGAACGTCCAGCTCCTCTTCAGCGAGTACAGCAAAACCACCACGGTCCTGAGGGACCTCCTTTCAGACCAGTTCTCCAATATCTGGATCAACGATGAAAGGGTGGCCGATGAGGCCAGGAAGTACGTTTCGCTCATTTCGCCGGAACAGGAGAAGATAGTCCACCTCTACGAAGGCAAACAGCCCATCTACGACCACTTCGAGGTCACACGTCAGATAAAGGGCTCCTTCGGCAAGGTGGTGCCCATGAGGCAGGGCGCGTACCTGGTAATCGAAACCACGGAAGCGCTGAACGTCATAGACGTCAACAGCGGCATCCGCACAAAGACCTCTGACCAGGAGGAGAACTCCTTCGAAGTCAACAAGATGGCCGCAGAGGAAATAGCGCGTCAGTTAAGGCTCCGCGACATGGGAGGCATTGTGATAGTCGATTTCATTGACATGGAATCCAACGACCACAAGAACGCCCTCCACAAGTACATGCAGGACCTTATGGAAAACGACAGGGCCAAGCACAACGTGCTCCCTCTCACCAAATTCGGGTTAATGCAGATTACCCGTCAGAGGATAAGGCCCGTAACGGAAATCAACACCACGGAGACCTGCCCGCTGTGCCACGGCACCGGCAAGATCCACTCCACGGTTGTAATTGACGAGGAAATAGAACGGAAGATATCGTTCTATGTCATTGAAAAAGGTCTCAGGTCACTCGTAATCCGGACCAGCCCCATCCTGGGAGCCTATCTCAGACGGGGAATGTTCAACTCCTTCCTCTCCAAGTGGCGCAAGCGCTACAGAGTCAAGATTGAACTCCAGGAAGTGACAGACTTCACAGTCTTGCAAGTTGAAATGCTCAACGAAAAAGGCGACAAGCTAGATTAGCGCTTGCCGCCTTTTTTGTATAAAAGGTCGCAGTTGACTGTCTTCAGGGTCGGGGAATCCATCATGTCCTGTGGGTTGGTGCCGGGGAGGCCCTGGGGAATGTCCATGCCCAGGAGGCCGAAGAGCCAGTTCCAGTAGTGGGGGAACTCGCCGTCCTTGTTTTTGAAATTCATGGGCTGGCTGGGGAAGATGGGAAGGCCGTCAGTGGCGGTGTAACTGCGCTGGATAAGTTCAGTGCAGTAGAGTTCTTCGTTTTCAGGAAGGAAGTACAGGTCATAGCCTCGGCCGCAGAAGGCTTTGGCATTGTCTATGAATTCTGGTTTGAAACCCTTCTTAAGGCGTTTTACAATGTATACCGGCTGCGAGCCGTCGCCAAGGGTAAACTGGGCGATTGTTGAATCCAGCGGGTGCCTGTCAACGCCGTACTTGAGAGTGGCGTCGATGATCATGGGGCCCTCCGGGGCCATTTCCAGTATGGCGGCGTGGATAATGTTCAGGCTGCCGCGGCCTGTGGCTGCGACTATGGCCTCGTCCATGGAGCCGGTTTCTGCGTTATACTCTGCAGGTATGCCTATGAACACAAGGTCTCCGGTGCGCGGTTTCTGCGCCTGGCATGCGGCCAGAAGGGCCGCTGCCGCAATTAAACATAGTCTTCTCATATCCGATAGTTTCATTACACAAAAATAATTATTTTTTAAGAAATAGGTCCGGGATGTTTGATGTTACAGTATTTGTACGTATATTTGTACAAAATATTGTATTATGCAGGTAACAACCATTTCCGCCTTCAGGGCCGGCATCAAACAGTTTTATGACAACGTTCTCCTCACGGAGGAGCCCTTGATCATAACCAAGGGGGACAACGGAGCGGTGCTGATCCCGCTAAAGGACTACAACGCCATGCAACGTCGTCTGGAGTTTCTGAATAACACCAAGGCTGTAAGGGATCTTACGGAATCCATAAACCAGATGCGTGCAGGACAGCTTATAGAGATAACAGACATCGATGCCCTATGAAACTGTATTTCAGCCCCAAAGCCCAGTACCAGTATCAGGCGCTGAAGGGGAAAAACACGGGGTATGCTGCCCAGGTAAAGGCAATCCTCCTGGATATCAAGGAGCATCCGCTGGAGGGAATCGGCACCCCGGTTCTCTTCAATGATTCAGTGCCTGAGTATTGGGAGCGCCGCTTTAACGGAAGCGGCATAATAGTGTATTACTATGAGGAGGACGAGGATTACGTAGCGGTTGTCAGTATAGGGAACGAGCTCCTGCCTTCTTTTGAGGAGCTGCCTTCCAGACTCAGAAAAGTTTCAGAGGATGACTATTTGTCCATGCTTAAGCAGATGGAGGCAAACCGCGGCCACGGTGATGATCCCAAAGTGGGAATATTCTGGTATAACCCTTCATGGAACGAGCTCTTTGGCATTGTTTCCCATCCGGTGAGGGATTACACAAGGGCAAATGCTTCGGATGGCCGTATCACCTGCTCTGAGCTTCATGAAGATGTCTGGCGCAAAGAATACAACAGGCAGAAATTTCACGGAGATGGCAGCGGCCCTTTCATCGGTCCCTACGAGAATAAGCCAAGAGGACGTGTTTTCTACAGCATGGATACGGACAGTTACATAGTGACAGCGGGCCACTGGCTGGAGGAATACCCCGACGCAAAGGAACTTATCCTGGAAGAATTTGACCTTCCCAGGGAGAAAACCGTCTTCCATTATGCAATCCACTGGGATATAGGCCACACCTGGCGCTGAATACCGTGACTTAGCGCTTGGATTTGAAGAACTCCAGCATGAGAGCGGAACAGTCCTCCTGGAGCACTCCGCCGGTTGCGACAGTCCTGGGGTGGAGAAGGGACGGAGAAAAGAGCGAATAGCCGCGGCGTGGATCCGGTGCGCCGTAGACAATGCGGCTTATCTGGCTCCAGGCAAGGGCGCCTGCGCACATGGGACAAGGCTCCACCGTGACATATAATGTGCAGTCCGTAAGGTACTTGCCGCCAAGGGCCTCCGTGGCGGAAGTGATGGCAATCATCTCTGCGTGGGCGGTGGTATCGTGAAGCTTTTCGGTCATGTTGTGACCCCTTCCGATGATACGACCTTTCCAGGCTACAACGGCTCCTATGGGAATTTCTCCGGCTTCTGCGGCGGCTTTGGCCTCGCGGAGTGCTTCACGCATCAGTTTTTCGTCTTGTTCCATATGGCAAATTTAAGTATTTTTAGTTATATTTGCATTACTATTCCAGGGAGGGGGTTCATGAAGATAAGTAAAGCGGTGTTTTCCGGCAGCAGCACCAGGGTAGGGCAGAGGCCCCAGCCCCGGTTGCCTGAGTTTGCGTTCATAGGCCGCTCAAACGTGGGCAAGAGTTCCCTCATAAACATGCTCACGGCCAATTCAAAGCTGGCAAAAACCTCCCAGACCCCCGGTAAGACGCAGCTTGTCAATCATTTCATGATCAATGACAAGTGGTACCTTGTGGATCTTCCGGGGTATGGCTATGCAAAGCTTCCGGACAAGGAACGGGCAAAGCTCCGCCACATTATCTGGGACTATATCAACAACTCCCCGGAGCTTGTCATGCTCATGGTCCTTCTGGACTCCAGGCATGA
>JAILJO010000009.1 GCA_024694675.1 Bacteroidales bacterium
CGGCCTCAATTGGAAAGATTTCGATGTCTCCGTGTCCTTCTATGGCCAGTTTGGCAACAAGATTCTGAATGCCAAGCGCATGAACAGAGGCACTTTCTCTGACGGAAACTATGATAAGGATTTCGCAGACCATGCATGGCATAAGGATTCTCCAAGCAGCACTTATCCTTCAGCTGAGGCTTATACAGATGCCTATACGCAGCAGGCCAACACATTCTTTGTGGAGGACGGCTGGTTCATAAGGGTCCAGAACATCCAGCTTGGATACACCTTGTCAAAGTTCAGGTATATGGAATTTCTCAATTCGCTGCGAGTCTATCTTTCGGCTCAGCGTCCGTTTACCTACTTCCCTTACCATGGCTTCACTGCTGAGGTGGGAGGTTCTCCTATCGAGTCCGGCATAGATACTTCTACTCATCCTATGCAGGCAATCTATACTTTGGGTGTCAAACTTAATTTCAAATAAAGGAAAGCCATGAAAAGAGCAATATACATACTTGCAATTGCGCTTTTAGGCGCATCCTGCTCCGATTTCCTGAACATTCGTCCAGAGGGTACTACAACTGCTATCAGCCTGGACCATAGCAAGGCGGAGAACATCTTCAAACCGGTTAGTGCCGCTTATGCGGAACTTCGCTCATACGGTTCCCATTCTTTCCCTTATGTGGGTTGCCTGGAAATAACCTCCGATAACGCGGACAAAGGCTCTACCCCGGAAGACGGAGCTTCAACAAAGCAGCTGGATGAGTTCAAGTACGATGGGTCCAACGAACTCATCGTGGCTCAGTGGGAGGCATATTACAATATAGTATCGTCAGCAAACAACGCTATATCCCAAATGGACCTTTTCCTTGCAGAGCTTCAGAAGGATGGGGATAAGGACAGTGCCCGTGAAGGAATAGGTGATGCCAAGTTTATACGGGCTTATGCATATTTCCGTCTTGTGACGATGTTTGGCAACATCCCGCTTGTGGATGGAATAATGTCATCTGAAGAGTTGGCTTCCTTGAAACCCCAGACTCCGGCGACTATCTGGGCCTTCATTGAGTCAGATCTCGATGACGCCATATCCAAACTGCCGGAGAGCTGGTCAAAGACCTATCTTGGCCGTGCAACCAAGTACTCTGCGATGGCCCTTAAGGCAAAGGCCCACCTTTATCAGGGAGAGTATGACGATGTCGCCAAACTTTGTGACCAGATTATCGCCAGCAAACGTTTCCGCCTTTTGGAGGACTTCCGCTCAGTGTTTTCCATAGACAATGAGAACAGCGCCGAGTCTCTATTCGAGATTCAGAGTTCAGACCTGGGAAAAGCATCCGGTACGGCGGCATATAACACCTATGCTTACGTTCAGGGACCAAGAAACAATACTCCTTCCAATATGCAAGGTTGGGGATTCTGCGTTCCCTCAGAGTCATTAATCCAGTTCTTTACAGACAGGGGAGAGACCGAGAGGGCCTCCGCGACTTTCCTTTATAGTGGAAGTACTACTCCTGAAGGAGATGTCATCAGCGCCAACTGCCCCAACCCCGTTTACAACGGAAAGGTTTATACTCCTTCTGTTTATAATGATTGGAGTAACAATGGTTACGGTTATGACTATAATATCCGTATCATACGTTACTCTGATGTACTCCTGATGTTTGCTGAGGCCATGGCGCGCGGCGCTTCATCTGCTGGTTTAGTTTCTGGTTACACGGCACAGAAGGCACTTGATGAAGTCCGTGCCCGCGTAGGGCTTTCTTCCGTAGCGCCTACAGTAGATAATATCCTGGACGAGCGCAGGGCAGAGTTTGCTCTGGAAGAGGACCGTTTTTCGGATCTTGTCCGTACCGGCAAGGCAGCCCAGGTCCTTGGCCCTCTCGGTTATGTGGAAGGGAAGCACAACCTTTTCCCCATTCCGTCAAAGCAACTTCAACTTAACGATAACTTAACACAAAATCCCAATTATTAACCCTAATTTATTTATTATGAAAAAAGTATTAGTAGTATTGGCAGCTCTTGCTGCAATGACAGTGATTTCCTGTGAAAAGGATAACAAAGAGCCCGACAAAACCGGTGGCGTGAGCGTAGCTGCAGGGAATCTGGTAGCTTATTTCCCTCTGGATTCCAAGGATGCAGCCATCACCAAGGGTGAGGGTGTAACCTTTGCCGAGCTTGGTGGCAAGGGCGAATTCGCAGCCAAAGGCGCACGTGGCGGTTGCTACAACAATGCCAGTGCTGATCACGAGACTCAGGCTTACCTGAAACTCAATGTTCCCAAGGACTTCCTTCAGAAGCTTACAAGTTTTACTGTAGGTGCTTGGATCAACGCTCCCACCCAGCGAGGCGGTATCGTCACTTTTGATGGCGGCTCCGATGCAAACTGGGGCGCTTGGGATCTCTTCCTTGACGGCGGTGACGCTGAGGGTACAACCCTCAAGGGCTACCTTTTCAACAATGGTACCGAGTGGGGTGGTTTCTATCCTAACTACAAGGGTGCAGAAGTTGCCCAGAACAAGTGGATCTATGTGACCTACACATATGATGAGGCTACATCCTATGCAAACCTCTTTGTGAATGGTGTTCTTGTTGGTCCCGCTGACGAGGAAGGCAAGATTGCTGGTACCAACCTCTGCTGGGCAGGTCCCGAGAAGGATGGCAAGCAGGACAAACTTGGCAAGCTGAATCTTTCCGAGGTTTCATGCCTCTACATTGGCGCATTCGCTTCCCGCGAAACTGGCAAGTCTGCAGAGACTTGGCTCAGCTACTTCGCCGGTAAGATCGACGAAATCCGCGTCTTCAACAAGGGCCTCAATGAGCAGGAAGTTAAAGCTCTGTTCCAGGCTGAGGTTAAGGCTGCTGACGGCATCGAATAATAAATGTCTTTTCGGTGGCAGGGGGGTGATACTCCCTGCCATTGCCAATATGAAAAAAATACTATCGTCTTTCCTGGCGTTTTCGCTCGTTTTCTCCTGTACCCCAACCGTAGAGGAGTATAAGGAGATCAATGCCACAGTGGATTATATAGAAGTATGTGGCCAGAAGATCAATCCCGGAAAGAGGGCTGTTGATGTTTCATTGGATTGCCCGGATATTACCGTTTTCTTTTCAGATGTGGTAAACCTGTCAAGGCTTGATGAGGATATGGTACGTATCAACGGATACGTGGGAAAACTGTCATTCGCTGCCGGGCCCACGCCAGAATCTGTCATAATCAAACCATCGGTTGCTTTCAACCCCTGCTATAGGTATATCCTGACTTTAGAAAAGGGTTCCAACCTTGGCCTTAATCTTTTTGATAAATACACGTTCAATCTTATTACGGAATACGACAAGTCGGACAAGTTTGAACGTATCCCGGACGAGGATTTGCTCACACTTGTTCAAAAGCAGACGTTCAAGTACTTCTGGGACTATGCCCATCCGGTGAGCGGGCTTGCCAGGGAAAGGCTCGGGAGTGGGAATACTGTCACCACAGGCGGCTCGGGCTTTGGGATATCGGCCCTGCCGGTGGCGGTGGAGAGGGGGTTTGTGACGCGGGAAGAGGCATCGGCCAGGATGAGGACCATAATAGACTTCCTGTCCACGAAGGCCGACCGTTTCCACGGGGCTTTCCCGCACTGGCTGGACGGCGAGACCGGAAAGGTGATTCCCTTCTCCCAGAAGGACAACGGGGCCGACCTTGTGGAGACCGCTTTCCTCATTCAGGGGCTCCTGACGGCCAGGGCCTATTTCAACAGTGCTTCCGAGGTCGATATCCGCTCCGGCATAGACGCCCTCTGGCACGCCGTGGAGTGGGACTGGTTCACCCGGGGAGGGGAGAAGGCTCTTTACTGGCACTGGTCTCCAAATTACGGCTGGGACATGAACATGCGCATAAGCGGCTGGAACGAGGGCCTCATAGTGTATGTCCTGGCGGCATCGTCCCCCACGCATACGGTATCGGCCGATGTCTTTCGGGAGGGATGGGCCCGCGGCGGCAGCATGACGCCTTCTGTCAACGGACCTCTCTTCTTTGCCCACTACTCTTTCCTGGGGTTGGATCCACGCGGACTTGGCGATGCTTATTGTGACGATTACTTTGAGCACAACACTGCCCACGCCAGGTATAATTACGACCATTGCGTACGCAACCCCGGCCGTCACGCCGGCTATTCCGCCTCCTCCTGGGGCCTTACTGCGTCTGATATCCCCGGCGGATATACCGCATCGTCCCCTTCTAACGACAAAGGAGTTATTGCGCCTACCGCCGCGCTGGCATCGTTCCCTTATGTCCCTGACGAGTCCATGGCTGCGCTCCATACATTTTATTATATATATGGAGACAAGCTGTGGGGTGAATATGGTTTCAAGGATGCGTTCTCTCTTGACGCTGCCTGGTTTGCTTCTTCATATATTGCAATTGACCAGGGACCAATTGTGGTTATGATTGAAAACTACCGCTCCGGCCTGTGCTGGGAGCTGTTTATGAGCAATCAGGAAGTCCTTTCCGGACTGGCAAAACTGGGCTTTTCGGTTAAATAGCTGTGTTTCAATGGTTAATAAAAAATTTTAAAAAATAGTTGAAATTTTTTGCAGAAAAGTTTTGCTAGTTCAAAAAAAGTTTCTACCTTTGCGGTCCCGTTCGGAAACGAGCGGGTTTTTAACGCCCAAAAGCCGAAAGGCCGGGGCAACAAAAAGATCTTTGAAAAGACTGAAAGGAAAGTACAAGCAAGTACCGGAAGTTGTAACAACAATTTCAAACTTAAACGAGCGTCAGTTTCTTTATAGAAACAGTGTCAAGGACAAGCTAAGCATTATAAAATATACAATGAAGAGTTTGATCCTGGCTCAGGATGAACGCTAGCGGCAGGCTTAACACATGCAAGTCGAGGGGCAGCGGGTTGTAGCAATACAATGCCGGCGACCGGCGAAAGGGTGAGTAACGCGTGAGCAACATGC
>JAILJO010000039.1 GCA_024694675.1 Bacteroidales bacterium
AAGCATCTAAGCGCGAAGCCGTCTTCAAGATGAGTTTTCCCTTGAGGGTCGTGGGAGACTACCACGTTGATAGGCAGGATGTGTAAGGTCGGTGACGGCCTCAGCAGACCTGTACTAATTGCCCGAAAGACTTTCGTTGAAGAAAGGAAATATACGCCAAAAGAAGTGAGTGCAAGCTGAAAAGTGAGCAACTATCTGGCGCAGAGCCAAAGATCTGTTCTCTCAAGCAATATATTGCCGTGGCTATAGCGGTGAGGAACCACCTCTTCCCATTCCGAACAGAGAAGTTAAGCTCACCCGCGCTGATGGTACTGACCTACCAGTTGGGAGAGTAAGTCGCCGCGGTTTTTTGAAGTCTCCGAACCTTGTGGTCCGGAGACTTTTTTTATTGGATTTAAAGTAGTATATTTGCGTACTAACCTGAATTCATATTATGAGTTTTTTAAGAAAGGTATTCTCATCCAAGGTGCTGCCTTCATGGACCATCTTGTTGATTGATATATTTCTACTTGTCGCATCGGTACTCATTGCTTTCATGCTGAGGTACTCGTTTGAAATGCTTGACAATCTGTCACCGCTCATGGTGAGGACAGTGCTCCTGGCAGTGGGATGCAACCTTATTTTCTTCTACGTCTTCCACACATATTCCAACGTCCTCAGATTGTCGTCATTCTCTGATGTGATGCATATCTTCGTATCCCTTACAATAGGATACGGCGTTGCCATCATTTCATCAATGATTGTCCAGTATGCGGCCGGTTATGAGTTTGCGTCCTTCACAGGCCTCATGATTGCATACGTGATATCGTTCCTCTTTATGGCCACCCTTAGGATGACCATAAAGATGATAAACGATACCTTCAACGAGGACCGCAAGGAAGCGTACAATACCTTCGTGTATGGTACCAAGGAGGCCGGCGTGAACATTGCCAAGGCCATCCGTATGAACAAGGAGAACAAGTTCCACCTCAAAGGTTTCGTTGCTGACGATCCCGCCATGCGCGGTAAGGTCATGATGGGCGTCAATGTCTACATGAATGACGATTCTCTTATCGAGAATGTACGCAAGAACAGCGTCCAGGCAATGATTGTCTCTCCCGCAAAGGCAGACAAACTGAAAGAGACCGACGTAGTGGACCGCCTCATCAAAGAGGACGTGAACATTTTCCTGGCACCTGACGTCACTGAGGACTGGCAGGGGACCAGCAGCACAACCAGAAGTATCCGTTCCATCCAGATTGAGGACCTTCTTGGCCGCGACCCCATCAAGATAAACATGCAGAAGATTGCATCCCATCTTGAAGGAAAACGCGTTCTCATTACCGGTGCGGCCGGTTCAATCGGCTCGGAAATAATGCGCCAGGTGGCATCGTTCAATCCCTATCAGCTCATCCTCATAGACCAGGCGGAAACCCCGCTTCACGACATCCGTCTTGAACTCAAGCGCCGCTGGTCGGAACTGGAGGCCCCCACCATCGTCGCGGATATCTCCAACCAGAAGCGTATGGAGGAGATTTTCGACAGCTATCGTCCGGAATACGTGTTCCACGCGGCGGCCTACAAGCATGTTCCCATGATGGAAGACAATGTGTCGGAGGCCATCCAGAATAACGTCAAGGGCACCAAGATTCTTGCAGACCTCTCCGTGAAATACGGCGTAGAGCGCTTTGTGATGGTGTCTACGGACAAGGCCGTGAACCCGTCCAACGTCATGGGCTGCTCCAAGCGAATATGCGAGATTTACGTCCAGGCTCTTGCCAAGAAGATCCAGAAAGACCGTTCCGCAAGGACTCAGTTCATAACAACCCGTTTCGGCAATGTACTTGGCTCCAACGGTTCCGTTATTCCCCTGTTCAGGAAGCAGATTGAAGCCGGCGGTCCCGTTACCGTCACCCATCCGGAGATTATCCGTTATTTCATGACCATCCCCGAGGCCTGCCAGCTGGTGCTGGAAGCCGGCAGCATGGGTAAGGGCGGTGAGATTTTCATCTTCGACATGGGAGAGCCGGTCAAAATCCTGGACCTGGCTAAGAAGATGATCCGCCTCAGCGGCCGTCAGGACGTGAAGATTGAATTCACCGGCCTCCGCCACGGAGAAAAGCTGTATGAGGAACTCCTCGCCACCCGCGAGAACACCAAACCCACCAGCCACGACAAGATCATGATTGCCGATGTCCGCGAGTACGACTACGACGACATCTCTGACGACATCGACGCCCTCATCGAAGGCAGTTACATGTTCGACTCCATGCGCACCGTGGGCCGCATGAAAGACCTCGTCCCTGAATTCAAGAGCCTCAACTCCCCCTACTCCGTCCTCGACAACGAAGCCAAGTAGGAACAATTATCTTGTGAAGAATCAAGGCCTCCAGTTTTGGAGGCCTTTTTTGATTAAAATTTTTGATAAAATGTACAACATATGCTTAAAAATTGTAACTTTATGGCCGCAAAATTGTGAAACTTGCATAATAACTAACACTTAAACGATATGATTATTGGTATTCCCAAGGAAATCATGCACGACGAAGCTCGTGTAGCCGCGACACCGGAAACGGTTGGTAAATTTGTTCAGGACGGATTTGAGGTGCTCGTAGAGCGCCACGCAGGCGACGGCGCCCTGTATCATGATGAAGATTACCTCAAGGCTGGCGCCAAACTGGTTGACAATCCCCATGAGATTTATGACCGTGCAGAGATGATTCTCAAGGTCAAGGAGCCTCTGATGAACGAGGCTCTTGGTAAACACGAGGTTGATATGATGCACAAAGGCCAGGTGCTCATTACTTTCATTCACCCGGCTTCTCCCGTGAATCATGAGATGGTGAAGGCGCTCACTGCAAAGGGCGTTACCGCCATCACTCTGGACGGTATTCCCCGTATTTCCCGTGCCCAGAGCATGGATGCTCTCACCTCTATGAGCACCTGCGCCGGATACAAAGGTATCCTCATGGCTGCGGACAGGCTCACAACCTTCGTCCCCCAGATGTTTACTGCAGTCGGACAGATCAAACCTGCAAAGGTTATGGTAATTGGCGTGGGCGTTGCCGGCCTTCAGGCCCTTGCAACGGCAAAGCGCCTTGGCGCAATTACTTATGCAGCTGATATCCGTCCCATGGCTTCTGAAAACGCCGGTTCCCTGGGCGCCAAGGTGGTTGACACCACCGTTCCCCCTGAGCTCGCCATCGCTGAGGGCGGTTATGCAAACCGCCTTCCTGCAGACGTCCTCATCAAGGAGCAGGAAGCCCTGAAGGCAACTATCCAGGAGATGGATATTGTCTTCTGCTCCGCACTTATTCCCGGCAAGATTGCTCCTATTATTATAACTGAGGAAATGGTCAAGGGTATGAAGAAGGGTTCAGTCATCGTAGATATCTCCATCGACCAGGGCGGTAACTGCGAACTCACTCCCAAGGGCGGCATCGAGACCAAGTACGGTGTCACCATTATGGGTGTGAAGAATATCCCCGGCCTCCTTCCCACCAGTTCCACGTGGATGTTCTCCAACAACCTCTATAATCTTGTAAGTTACCTCGTTAAGGGCGGTAAGTTTGTCCTTGACAGGAACGATGAGATTGTTCAGAAGTCGCTTGTGTGCATTGACGGCCAGCTGGTCCATCAGGGCGCACGCGAAGCCATGGGCCTATGATACACCCGCTGATACTGGTATCGGTATTTATAGTGAGCGCGGTTCTGGGATATTTTATCATCAGGACCGTTCCCAGTCTGTTACATACGCCGCTCATGTCCGGCATGAACGCCCTTTCGGGAGTGACCATAGTAGGCGCCATAGCCGCCACCGGAGTCGCCTTCCTTGCAGGGGACGGTCTGTTCTCACAGATTGCCGGAGGCTTGGCCATAGTCCTTGCTGCGGTGAATGTTTTCGGAGGATTCGGGGTAACGCACCGGATGCTCATGATGTTCGGTAAGAAAAAGAAGCAGAAGGAATGCCAGTAGTACAAATCATATTGAGCGCCGTTCTTGCGGTTCTGGTACTTGCGGGCATTTCCATGATGAGCAAGGTGAAGACAGCTATATCCGGTAACCTTCTGTCCGCTCTGGCTATGCTATGCGGCATAGTCGCTACGCTTCTTTTTGCCGGCGTCGTATCCGTCTGGACCATATATGTGGCCATACTCATCGGCGCTCTGGTTGGTAGCATCCTTGCCATGCGCGTGAAGATGATTCAGATGCCACAGACCGTTGCACTGTTCAATGGTCTTGGAGGCGGAGCTTCCGCTTTGGTGGGCGTTATGTCCGTTAACGGCGGCCCCTTTGTAAGGTTTACCGCCCTTCTGGCCGTGGCTGTTGGTATGATTACGCTTGTAGGCAGCCTAGTGGCCGCCGGTAAGCTTCACAGGGTTCTCCCGCAGAAGCCTGTGGTCTGGAAAGGCCACTCGCTGTTCACGCTGCTGTTCCTGGTTCTCACGCTTGGCTTTGTTGCGGCCGGCATTTTTGTCACCGGTGCGGAATTGACTGTTTGCCTTGTGGGAGCATTGGTATCGGCCTCCCTGTTTGGCCTCTGGTTCTCTGTCCGTGTGGGCGGAGCTGACATGCCAATAACGATCTCGCTCCTGAATTCGCTGTCCGGTGTTGCCGGAGCAATTGCAGGAATGGCAATAGGAGATGTGTTCCTTGTGGCCGTGGGTGGCATTGTAGGCGCTTCTGGCCTGCTTCTTACCCAGATTATGTGCCGTGCCATGAACCGCAAACTCATGAGCATTCTTACGGGAGGAAGCGTAAAGCCATCCCCGACTACCCCTGTCATTGAAAACGAAGAACTGATAAAACGAATTATGGATTTAGAAAAGAAAATAAAGGAACTTGAAGCCATGGTCGCAGACCTGGAGGAACGCGTCAAGAAGCTGGATGGCCAAATTGTAGCTGCTTCAAGCGAAGAGAAACCGTCTGCAGCGGCCGTCCTCTCCAAGGCAAAGGACGTTATCATAGTCCCCGGATATGGCATGGCCCTTGCCCAGGCGCAGCATCAGGTGCGCCAGCTGGCAGACAAGCTGGAAAGCCGTGGAACGCGCGTACGTTACGCCATCCATCCCGTAGCCGGCCGCATGCCGGGGCACATGAATGTCCTTCTGGCAGAGGCTGACGTTGATTACGAGAAGCTCTATGAGATGGACGCCATCAACGACGACTTCAAGAATGCTGACGCCGTAGTTGTCATCGGCGCCAACGATGTTCTGAATCCCGCCGCCCGCGATGCCGTGGGTACGCCCATTTACGGAATGCCCGTCCTCAATGTGGATCAGGCTCCGGAGGTCATTGTCTGTAACTTTGACCTTAAACCTGGGTATGCGGGTGTGGAAAATCCGCTCTACAGCCGTGAAAAAGGCGTCTACCTTGAATTGGGAGACGCCAAAGATACTTTGATGAAGCTTATTTCAGGGATAGCTTAAAGCATTCCCAGGATTCGGCTTCTGACCAAGAGGGCTGCTCCTATGGGGGCGGCCTT
>JAILJO010000044.1 GCA_024694675.1 Bacteroidales bacterium
GTGGGAGCGTTTGTGACCACTATGGTTCCAAGTGAGCCGATGAATGTTCCGAACAGGATACCGAACGTGATCAGCTGCTGGGTATTGACCTTCAGTGTGACAAAGAAGCACACCATTGTACAAACCAGCGTGCAGATGAAACTTCCCACCGTGAGCGAGCACCAGCCCGTCATGGTTGCCGCCGCCGCACCAAGGCACGCCGCGGAACCCAATCCCAACGAATACACGTCTCCCAGCTGGTTTCTCCACAGATATTGCATCTGTATCCCACCCACCGGCAGCGCAATCCCGGACAGTATCACATATAACAGGCTCAGTAACATATTTGCAAATTTAGCAAAAAACGCCTAAAATGCAGGAGATGTCCCCAATACAGGGACACCTCCGACACTTTATGTAAAAAAATTGAAAAAAATTTGCAGATATAAAAATATGTTGTACCTTTGCAGTGTACTAATAAAGTAACACACACACAAAATGAAGAAGCTGTTTGTTGTTTCCTTGTCCCTGCTTGCTGCAGTGAGTTCCTTTGCTAAAGGCGATTGGAAAGGTAAAGTGATTGACCAGAAGGGCGAGCCCGTTGCTTATGCCAACGTGGCGGTGCTTTCCAAGGCAGATTCAACCGTAGTGTGCGGTGCGGTCACGGAGGAGGACGGTACTTTTAATATAATTACAAGCGAAAAGGACGGCATCATGATGGTCGCCATGCTGGGCTACAGGACGCAGTACCTGTCCCCCGTGGACGGCATGACTGTAATCCTGGTGGACGATTCCTCCATGCTCGAAGCCGCCGCAATCCAGGCGGTGATGCCCAAGACAAAACTCACCGGCGAGGGCCTGCAGACCGCGGTTCGCGGCTCCGTACTGGAGAATGTTGGTAGCGCAAACGACGTGCTGGCAAAGACTCCGGGCATCATTAAGAGCAGCAATGGGCTGGAGGTAATAGGCAAAGGTGCTCCGCTTGTGTATATTAACGGACGCAAGGTGACTGACGCCACTGAACTCCAGCGCCTGCAGAGTAACGAGATCCAGAGTGTGGAGGTCATTACCAATCCGGGTGCCCAGTACGATGCAACCGTGAAGGCTGTAATCCGCATCAAGACCATCAAGCGCCAGGGAGAAGGCTTCGGATTCAACCTCAACGCATCAGACGCCCAGTCGCTCCGGTGGGCAAAGGGCAACGATTCCTTTGGCGGCGTGAACGTGAACTACCGCAACGGAGGCGTTGACTACTTTGGCGGCATCAACTATCAGGGTAACACCGGACGCCAGCTCAGCGATGCAGAGACCAGCAGCTATTACATTAAAGAAGGAAAAGTAAACGAACTTAAGAACGTGGGCGACATTGACGGTCAGTTCTTCGGGAAAGCCCTGTACGGCAATGCCGGCGTGAACTGGCAGATTGCGGACAACCACTTCATGGGCGGCAAGATTGAATGGGGAAAGACCATCCAGAGCTACGACCGTACTGTCGTCAATGCCAAAGTCTACGAAAACACCGTCCAGACCGATGACCTTACCACCATAACGGACGACACCCAGGGGACTCCGGGCGGATACAACATCGGCGGAAACCTCTATTACAACGGCGTGGTTGGCGGAAAACTTGGCGTGGACGTGAACCTGGATTATTACGGTACCGGAAACAACTCCATCTCCTCCTCCGCGGAAACCAGTTTAATGACGACGGATGCCGCCATCAACTCCACAAGCGGCAGCGCATCCAGGATGTATGCAGGTAAAGCCGTCCTTTCCTACCCCATCTGGATTGGCCAGCTGCAGGCAGGAACTGAAGACACCTTCACCCGCCGCACGGATGAGTACCAGATTAGCGGAGTGGCCATTCCTTCGTCATCGGCAAAGGTGAAAGAAGACAATTATGCGGCGTTTGCATCCTATGGCTTCATGCTTCCACAGCTTGGTATGATCAACGCCGGAGTGCGCTACGAGCACGTCACCTACGCATACGAGGATGCCATGAATCCGGAAACCAATCTCTCCCGCAGCTATGGCAATTTCTTCCCCAATGCCTCGTTTGCGAGTATGATTGGCCCGGTGCAGCTGATGCTCAATTACAGCGCCAAGACACGCAGACCCAGCTACGACTATCTTTCCGGCGCCATCCGCTACAACAGCAAGTACATCTGGCAGAGCGGAAACGCCCAGCTGCAGCCGGAAATCTCCCACAACATTAGCTTCACGGCCGTCTGGAAGTGGGTCACCCTTATGGTCAACTACGCACGTACCAATGATGCCATGATGGCCTGGTCTGCACCGTACGTGAAGGAAGGAGTGGCCGATGGCGTAGTCCTGGTGAAACCCCGCAACATAGACGTCCCGTACAGGAATATGGCCGCCTATGTGAACATTACTCCGGTCGTCGGTCCATGGACAATCAATTACACGGTTGGCTTACTTCCCCAGTGGCTCACCCTGACTATGGAAGACCCTCGCGAGGCTACCGGTTCAAGGACTGTGAGCTTTAATGATAAGGTTCCTTTCATAGCTCAGTGCCTCAATACGTTGACACTCAAGGGCGGCTGGCAGCTGGAGCTTGGTGCCACCATGCAGACAAAGGGCTACAGCCAGAACATCTACCTCAACAGCACATATCTGGACGTAACCGCCGCCGTGCAGAAGACTCTCCTCAAGGACGGCTCGCTGGTCCTCCGCCTTGAAGGCGCAGACATTGCCAACATGGCCCACATGACCGTTGAAACGGACTTTGGCAGCCACTACATCAACCAGAGCAACCTCATGGACACCCAGAAGGTTAAGTTCAGCATCCGCTACAGCTTCAACTCCGCCCAGAGCAAGTACCGCGGCACCGGCGCCGGCGCCGACGAAAAGGCCAGGATGTAATTATTTTTACTATCTTTGCACGTGCTTAAAAGATACGCCATCATAGCGCTGAGCATCGTGCTGGTGACTTCCTCCTGCTCCGTAACAAAGAGCATGAGGAAGGTTCCCGTGCCGGAGACACCGGACCTGGGGGCGGCGGTATTTGACAGCATAGACATCAACTGGAGACCGCTGGCAAGGACGCTGGCCCTGAGGGGCAAGATGCTGCCGGTAGGAGGAAACTCCATAGAGATTTTCACGGACGGACGAACCAAATTCGCCGCCTTCAACGAAGACCTCAAGAATGCGGAGCGTTTCATAGACATGGAGTACTACCGCTTTGCGGCGGACACCATTGCAGGAGTGGTAAAGGAAATCCTGCTGGATAAGGCGGAGGAAGGCGTTCCGGTACGAATGATCCTGGAATCCCGTTCCAACTCCCCTAAGGCATCGTTCTACAAGCAGCTCAGGAAGGCGGAAGGAGTCTTCACCGTGGATGTCCAGCCCCCGGGAGACCCATTCGGATATATCCTCAACATAGATTTCCGCGACCATCGTAAGATTGCCGTTATTGACGGCCGATACTGCTACACCGGCGGCATGAACATAGCCGATGTCTACCACACGGAATGGCGCGACACCCACGTAAAGCTGGAAGGCCCCATAGTGGAAGACTTCGAGAACATGTTTGACGATTTCTGGGTGTACTTCGGCGGCAAGCCTTTCGCCACCAGACCCATGAGGGAAACCGTAAAGGACGGCGGAGCAATCATGCAGGTGGCACAGGGCGGCCCGTATACACTTGACAGGCCCATCAAAGACGGCGTTGAGCAGGCCCTGGCAGCCGCCAAGGACTATTTCTGGATCCAGACACCATACCTCTGCCCGCCCATCACCACCATCCTGGCAATGAGAAACGCCGTTAACCGCGGCGTGGACGTCCGCCTCATGGTTCCGGAGTCCCAGGACGTCCCCATAATGCTCTGGGTGAACCGCTACTTCTACAAGAAACTCCTCAAGGCCGGAGTCAAGCTCTACGAAAGGCACGATCCCTTCATCCACAGCAAGATGTATGTCACGGACGATTACGTTTCCTGCTACGGCTCCGCGAATCTTGACAACCGCAGTTTCTTCCTCAACTACGAGAATAACGTCTATATCTACAACAAGGACGTCGCCGCCCAAAGCCGCGAGGTCTTTGAGGAAGACCTGGCTCAAAGCCGGGAACTCAAACGCGAAGACGTACGCTGGAACATCTTCCAGCGCATCTGGCAGGACTTTTTAATTCTGGTTGGCTACTCGCAGTGGTAGCGCTGCTTCTTTGGAACCACAAGCGGATCAAGCGCCGCCAGCACGCCGGGCATCACGAACAGGATAAGAAGAATCACCGCAAGCGCACCCATTGACAGGCTGTGCATGATTGATGCGGTGAGCTGGTCCTTCACCACGTGCGACATCACAAACGGCACTATGGTAATGATAAGGCCTGATGTAAGGATGGAATTCACCGTCCTGTAATACGTCACGGCCAGGGATTTCCTCACGCCCATGATCTTGCGGCAGTTCCTGTAGTAGCCGGTAAACAGGATGGAATAGTCTATGGTTGCACCCATCAGCAGGCCTTGAATGATAAGGTAAGACAGGTACAGCATGGTTTTCCCGCCGGCTCCGCATGCGTATACGTTCACGTACACGCCGGACATGACCGTCAGGATAAGTATCATAGGAATTAGCAGGGACTTGAACGTCAGCGCCACGATGATGAATATGGCCACGACAGTAAGTATGGTCAAGAGGAGCAGCTCCGCCGGGAATCCGTCCTTCAGTTCCTTATACATCACGGATTCGCCAATAAGGTAGTGCTCTCCGGTCAGGGACTCATCCACCAAGTCCTGCACCCGTCCCACAAACTCGTGCGTCTGGGCCGATTCTCCCGGGTACGATGTCAGCGTCAGTGCCAGCGAGCACTCTTCCCCGCGGAGAATATCCGTTCCGGAAGACAGCATCTCCCTCGCCTCCGCTATCTCTGCCGATGCCTCCTCCGGCACCAGTCCCGTAAATGAAGGATCCGTCAGAAGGTCGTCACCAACGAAGGCCAGGAGTTCGCCCACGGACATCTTGTAATCCTTTTCCGGATACAGCCTGCTGGCGGTATAGAGGTACAGGATGTCCATTTCTTCCTGCGTGATGTCCATCCCCGCGCCCTTCAGAGCCTCGTACACCGCCTTGGAAGGATAGCGGGCGTCCGTGAACGCCATCTCCGCCAGCACCTCCAGCGGCGTGGGAACGTACTCCGGCTCGGGTTCAGGCTCTGCGACGGGGGCCGGCGGAACAACTGCCACCAGTGCCGATGTATCCTGCAGCGGCGGATGCACCGCGCCGGCGGAATCGGCCTTTGCGATGAGTCCGGCAGGGTCTGTAATGGCCACTACGGGGCCTGCTGCATAGACGGAATCCATCTGGCGGCCGGTTTCGTGGATGCGGTCAGCATCGGCCTTGGCAACCATGCGGGAGAAGCGCTTGTCGGTAAGGACTTCGTCGCGGACGAAGCGGACAAGCAGGTACGGAGCCATTGTGGCTTCCTTGCCTTTCTTTCCGGCCATGCGGTACACCATGGATATGAGGCGGCGGTCTGCGCCCACAAGGTCTGCAACCTGGCTGGCCGTGAGGGGCGTGGTGACGTCTTCGTAGGAAAGACCGGTGGCGGTACTGTCTGTTTGAGATTTCTCGACTACGACTTCGTCTTCGCTCGAAATGACA
>JAILJO010000062.1 GCA_024694675.1 Bacteroidales bacterium
ATAATAATCCAGGGCGATATGGATGATGCTGTCGTTATAAACCTCGATACCCACCTTCTCCAGCGCCTGCGAGTACAGCAGTGCATGCCGGGCCTGCAGTTCCTTAGTGTTCAGAAGGCTCCTGTCCAGCGAATCCAGCGCTACGAAAGCACTGTCCGGCGCAGATGTCAGGTACATTTCCGCCTGGTCCAGCACCTTGCCCGCATTGCTCGTGTGGAAACAAGAGCAAAGGCAAAATGCCAGGATAAAGCCGAATATGTAGTTCTCGAAATTGCGCATGGGTTATCGTATGCAGACGCAAAGGTAGCGATTATTCCCGCCACAGGCAAAAGAATTCATCAAAAAAGCCACCCTCCCGGATGGCTTAAACAACTCTTATAGGATCTCTACTTTCCGCTATACCTTCCTGCAAAAAGAATCGCCCCTGTACTTTTTTCTGTAATCAGGTAAAGGAAAGGATGGTCGGCGTGGAAAATCACCGCAGGGTCGGGGGCGGTATCCATCTTGCCGAATCCGGCGTGGGAGACGACAGCAGCTTCGGTTCCCTCTTCATCCACCTTTATGATGGCATCCTGCTGGACGTAATTCAGATAAAGAGGATAGCTTGAGAGAGCTGAGAAATCGGCATTCACATTATCAAAAGCCATAGGCATACCCATAGCTGACAGGATATCATTTAGTTTGATGCTATATGTGGTCTCAAACTTAGGCAGCCAGAGATTCACTTCGTGGCTGTACATGTAGTCGCGGACATCATCCCAGCCGGTTTCCTTAAGGGAAGCTATGACATCGGCAATCTTGTAACCATTCTTGGGAAGCAGGGCAACCATTGAGAATGCAGTATTTCCATATGCAAGATTAACCGCCTGGAAGACATCGTTTTCCATATACTCATGGCTCTTCGTATGCTTCATCATCGTAGCTTTGGATCTGGCTCCGGATTCGTTAGTAAAGGTTTCTTCCGTTGTATCGCTCTTCTTGAACTTCTCCTTCCACTCTCCCTTAAAGTACATGGCGTTGAACAGATACAGCGGGATGTCGGTCGATACATTGTCCAGCACCTTGGGAATCATCCCGTTTGTATTCCTGGAGCACCAGTCATTGATGGTTTTCAAAGTATTTGCGCCATCTGCGAAATCCAGATTGGCAATCTCCGCCTGATAGTAATTGCTCACAACCGACTTGTAAGAGTCCAGGACAGGAAGGGACTTGTCGGCAAACAAGGCGTTGGCAATGTTCAGCTTCGTCTTCTTGTCCATATTAGGAAGCTGCTGAAGCATAGAAAGGCAATACTGGTCCACGGCATCCTTCTCGCCTTGTCCGTAGCCAAGGACGCTGCAAATCTGGTCTGCGGTTTCACCGTTGGCTCCATCCAGAACCATCCCTAGCAGGAATTGCATGCTCAATGGAGAGATGATGTAATCCTTGTTGGCCGTTGCATTTATTTGATCGATGAACTCAATGGAAAAAGTATTTCCTTTCTGAACGAAGTCTGCCGATTTCGTGGTCAGTTCAAGAGGCTTATAAGGATTATTTTTGTCATTATCCCCGCCAATCTTCTCGCAGGAAACGCTCGCGGCTACAATGCCTAATGCTGAAATAAGAAATGATAAGTGTTTCATAATGTGAGGTTTCTATTTGCCAATAATAAATCGGATGCCGCTTGTCAGCGAGAACATCACCGGATTGTCAGAGCGATATGTCTGCAGTACATGGCTCTCTGACGGTAATGTCCAGCTGATTTGAGGCTCCACATAAAGTCCAATTTGTTTCGTGAGTTTCAATTGTATTCCACCTGCGCCAAGTAGGGATAATCCAAAGCCGTCTTTTGCAATTCGTTCCCCTGCAAGCGTTGCCCCAAGGCAGTAGTCTGCTTCAAGCCCGCCGCCAAGATATACGTCCAGCCATTTGTTGGAAGCCAGCGTCCAATCCAGACGGACAGGGATTCCCAGATAATGTGCAAGTTGCGTCTTCTCTCCCGACATGGTATAAGTGAACTTGGAAGAGTACAGAGAGTATTCAAGGCCGGTGGTGACGCTCAACCTCTCCGCCACGGGAAACCTTGCAGAAAAGCCCAGTCTTAGAGGAAAACTATGTGAAGGAACTCCGGTAGGTTCATCTTTCGGAAGTTCTGGTTCAGTGAATGTACCATTAGGAGGGTTTCCTTGATTGATAGGACCGGCATCCTTTTTTTTGAAGCCACTAAGGAACGGCGTCGCTATTGCCGCAACCAGACCACCTCCGGCAACAATGCCCGCCGCAGATCCAACTCTCATCTTCACAGGCTTTGTAGGGACACTTTCCGGAATAAAAGGTGAAGAGATGGTTAGATGAGACTCGTTGACACTCTTTGTATCAAGGGTATCTTTCATTTCATCCGTAACTGTTTCTTTTATAATAGGCTCAAAGGTTTCCTCTTCTGCATTGGAGACAACTTCTTCCTCCGATAGTTCGTTATTGCCATAATCAACCAACTCTTGCGGCTTGACCACAGATTGCCGTACCACCTTTTGCATAACTACCTGGGCAATGAGCGGCGTAGTCTGCTCGGGCTCGTTAATTGTGGTCGTATCCGTCGCTACGGCAACCGGAGCCGATGGCTGCTGGATAATCTGGATATCACCCTCCGGCACGGAAGGCTTTTGGAGGAGTAAGATGGCAGCGAGACCCGCCGCAACAGCGGGAACGACAGCCCAAACCAGCGGGAACCGCTTCTGATCTGGGGCAGCCGTAGTTGCTTCCCGGCGGGCACGGAACTCTGCAAAGACGCTTTCAGGAAGTGCGCCTTCCGGCTCTTCCATCTTGTCCTTGACTATGTCTTCCCACTTTCTCATCGGTCTTGTTCCTTGAGGTATTGATTAATCTTCTCTTTTAGTTCTTTCCTTGCTTTGGCCAGCGTGCTGGTGGAGCCTCTCTCGCTGATTCCCAGCATCTTGCCTATCTCCTGATGCGAATAACCATCGATACAGTACAGGTTGAACACCGCCCTTCTCATATCCGACAGCTCCGCAATCCATTCCCGAAGTTTCTCTTTC
>JAILJO010000077.1 GCA_024694675.1 Bacteroidales bacterium
TTTGGAGCCGCAGGAAACGGCCAGCGCGGCCAGCGCGCAAATCAGTATCTTTTTCATAAGGTTTGACCTCCGATAAATTCTCGTAAAATGGATGTTGGCGGAATAGCATCAATCTCCGATGGCTGCAGCGGGACGATGAAATCCAGGAACTTCCTCAAACGGACAGCCTCCGAATATGCCGGGGACGATGGCTGAATCCTCCTCAGAAGCGGCTCCGCATAGTATTTCAGGAGCGGTAGCTCATACAGCAGGGCGGAGTTGAACTGGGCATCGGCATTCTCCTGGAAGGTGAAGATGTACTTGCCTTCCCCGCGGCGGACGGAGGGCCAGCGGAGAATGGTATCGGCCGGAGAAATACCCCTGACGCGGTTGTCGCGGATCATCCTTCTGAGGAGCCTGTTGTCCGTGGTGGAGATGCAACAGTTCTCATCCAGCTTCAGTGAGGTAAGGGCCGATGCATAGATCCTGAAAATGCGGCTCTGGTCCACCGACGGAACCATTGCCGGGTCCAGCGCATGGATGCCTTCCATGACCAGGATGTCGTTCTCCTCCAAGTGCATCATGTTCCCTTCGAAGAAAGGCCTTCCCTGCTTGAAATCGTACCTGGGGATTTCCACTTCTCCGCCGGCAAGGAGGGTATTGAGGTGATTCCCGAGGAGTTCCAGATCCATGGCTTCCAGGGCCTCGAAATCGTAGTTCCCGTCCTCATCCTTGGGCGTCCTTTCCCGCTCCACAAAGTAATTGTCTAGTTCGATGACCTTAGGATTCAGGCCCAGCACCTTGCACTGCTGCGCAACCCTCAGGGACGATGAAGTCTTTCCGCTGGAGGAAGGCCCGGCAAGGAAGACTATCTTGATGCGGTCCTTATCCGCGTAAATCTTGTCCGCAATTGCGGCGTAGCCGCGCTCCTGACGGGCCTCGCAAAGGTTAATAAGCTCCACGGCACGGCCTTCCAGAAGCCTCTGGTTAAGGGCTCCCACACTGACGATTCCCGTAGTCTTGCACCAGTATCCGTAATCCTTCAGGGTATTGGTGAGCTTGATCTGCTTCTGGCGGGGTATTGTATGGGACTCGTCCCCTTCCTGCGGATACTGGAGGCAGAAACCGTGATGGTACGGCATGAGGTCGAACACCTTCAGATATCCGGTCGATGGAGCCAGCGGGCCGTAGAAACAGTCGACCACATCGTCCAGGAAATAGACGGTGGTGAAGTACTGGCCCAGGGACTTGATTAGCCCTGCTTTCAGCGTCTGGTCCTGATTCTCGAACCACTCAGCCGCTTCCGCCGTGGGGACCTTGCGGGATGTGAACGGGAGGTCCATGGCGACGAGTTCACGCATGCGCTCACGAAGGGCAAGAATCTGCTCGTCCGTAATGCGCTCTCCCCTGAACTTACAGTAATAACCGCTTGGCAGAGAGTGGTTTATCTTGAAGATCCTGTCCGGAAATAGCTGCCTCACGGCCGTCTGAGCCAGGAAGCTCAGGGAACGGATATACACCCTCCGGCCCTCCGTATGGTTAAGGCCGATGAATTCCACCTTATGCGGGTAGAACACGGTGAAATCCAGCTGACGCAGCTCGTGGTCCACCAGCGCGGCCAGGACTTCGAATTCCCTTCCCGTCTTGGGATCCGTAATGGTTTTGGGTGCGAATGATGACAGCGGCGAGCCCTGCTCCACAAGGCAGTTGCTGCCGGTATTGACTATATAAACTTCTACCTGCATAGTTCCAGTGTTTGAAATACAATATTAGTCAAAAAGCGCCACAATTGCAAACGGATAAAATTATTCTTATCTTTGAAATCCAAACGGAATACTATGTTCAGCACCATTCTTACAGCTCTGCTGTCGTTAACCATACTGCAGTCGGCGCCCTCCGTAATCTGGAAGGCCGCCGTCAATCATACGGACCAGGACAAGTACCAACTTGTCGTTACCGGCAAGGTCGCGCCAGATTACTATGTTCATCCCATGTCGGACCCCTATGTAGGGACCACCCTTTCCGTAGAGCCCTCGGACGGCGTTTTCATCGCCGGGAAGCCCGTGGAGGAGTTCTCCCCGTCGGACTACAAGGGAGAAACCGTGGTGACGGGTAATTATGTTCTGAAACAGGACCTGCAGATTACCGGCTCCGGAAAGGTGAACGTCAAGGGTACCGTTACCTGGAGCGCATGCAGCGGGGATTACTGCCAGATGCCGGAGGATTACGAGTTTAACGTGACGGTAAAGGGGGCCGCTGACAGCGCCTCCAAGGGCATTTGGGCCCTTATTCTTGAAGCAATTCTGTGGGGATTCCTGATGCTGCTCACGCCTTGCGTGTTTCCTATGGTGCCCATGACGGTGTCGTTCTTCCTGAAGCAGAGCGATACGCCGGCTAAGGGGCGGTTCAATGCCCTTATGTACGGGCTATTCATAGTGCTGCTGTATACTGTGCCCATATGCCTCATCATCGGCCTTACGTGGGCCGTGGGCGGATCTGCGGTGACGGCGGACATCTTCAACTGGCTGGCGACGCACTGGCTGCCCAATATCATATTCTTCGTTATATTCATGATATTCGCGGCCTCGTTCTTCGGCGCGTTTGAGATTACGCTGCCATCGTCCTGGACAACTAAAGCCGATAGCGGCAGCAGCAAGAAAGGCCTTCTGGGCGTGTTCTTCCTGGCCCTCACGCTGGTGCTGGTGAGTTTCAGCTGCACCGGTCCCATCGTGGGTACGGTCCTTATCAAGAGCACTCAGGGAGAGTTCTGGACGCCAATGGTGACCATGCTGGCATTCAGCATTGCCTTCGCACTCCCCTTCGCACTGCTGGCTTTCTTCCCGTCCGTACTTCAGAAGCTCCCCAAGAGCGGCGGATGGCTCAACAGCGTGAAGGTTGTCCTGGGCTTCATAGAAATTGCCCTAGGCCTCAAGTTCCTGTCCGTAGCAGACCAGACCTACCACTGGCACATCCTTGACAGGGAGGTCTACCTGGCCATCTGGATAGTGTGCTTCGCCCTCCTGGGATTCTACCTCCTTGGCAAGATCCGTTTCAAGCACGATTCCCCGCTGGAGTACATCTCCGTGGGTCGTCTGGTGCTTGTGATAATTGACTTCGCATTTGTTGTTTACCTTATACCCGGCATGTGGGGAGCACCCCTGAAGGCCCTCAGCGGATACATGCCTCCGCTGGAGACGCAGGACTTTGTGATTGGCAAGTATGCACCGCCGGCAACTGTCACCGAACCCACGGCAACGTATTTCGGCTCGGAAGTGAGCCTCCCCCACGGCCTCCAGGGCTACAACAGCCTTGAAGACGGCATCGCCGCCGCAGCGGAGTCCGGAAAGAAGGTGTTCGTGGACATAACGGGCCACGGCTGCGTAAACTGCAGGGAGATGGAAGCCCGCGTGTGGAGCGCCCCGGAGGTGCTCAAGCGCCTGCAGGAAGACTACGTCATCGTATCCCTTTATGTGGACGATAAGGCTAAGCTTCCGGAGGACAAATGGGTAACAACACCGGATGGGAAAGTGCTGAAAGATGTGGGACGTGTGAACTCCAACATGGTCCTGAACCGCTTTGGAGTGAACTCCCAGCCCAATTATTTCATCCTTGACGGTGAAGGCAACATCCTGGCCGGCCCGCGCGGCTACAACCTGGACGTTGACGGATTCGTGAAATTCCTCGATATATAATATGGAAAGAGTACGATGCCTTATCCTTGGCGGAGGTCCTGCCGGATACACCGCCGCAATATATGCCTCCAGGGCCAATCTGTCGCCAGTCCTTTATGAAGGCCTCCAGCCCGGCGGCCAGCTCACCACAACCACCATCGTGGAGAACTTCCCCGGTTTTCCCGGAGGCGTTGACGCCAACAACCTGATGAGCGGAATGCGGGAGCAGGCCCAGAGTTTCGGGGCCAGCATCCGTACCGGCGTGGCAACCGCCGCAGACCTTGGAAAAAGGCCTTTCAGTATCACCATAGACGGCACGCATGAGATTGAGGCCGACACCCTTATCATAGCAACCGGCGCCGCGGCAAAGTACCTTGGCCTTGAGTCGGAGAAGAAGTACATGGGCATGGGAGTAAGCGCCTGCGCCACCTGCGACGGATTCTTCTACAGGAAGAAAACCGTAGCCGTGGTTGGCGGCGGAGACACAGCCTGCGAGGAAGCACTGTACCTTTCCGGCCTGGCTTCCAAAGTGTACATGATTGTGCGTCGTGACGTCTTCCGCGCCTCCAAGATAATGCAGGAAAGGGTCTTTGCCCGCGAGAACATCGAAGTCCTGTGGAACTGCAATACAAAGGAAGTCCTGGGAGACGGCTTCGGCGTCACCGGAGTCCGGCTCCTCCGCAAGGACGGCACGGAGTTCGACATTGCCGTGGACGGATTCTTCCTGGGGATAGGCCACGCTCCGGGGTCGGAGCTTTTCGCCCCCTGGGTGGAAACGGACGAATCCGGTTTTATCGTCACTGACGGATTCTCCTCGCGCACAAGTGTTCCGGGCGTCTTCGCCGCAGGAGATGTGCGGGACAAGACATACAAGCAGGCCATAACGGCCGCCGCATCCGGATGCATGGCCGCCAAAGATGCAGAGAATTACCTTATAGACAACGCTCTCTGATGACTCCACGGCAACAGGAAATCATAGACCTTATCCGCTCAGAGGTTAAGCCCGCACTTGGCTGTACGGAGCCCATCGCCGTGGCGCTTGCCGTAGCCAAGGCGGTTGAAATCATCAAGGAAAACTGTCCCGGCACATGTCCTGACGGCTGGCGCCGGCAGGCAGATTTCAAGATTGAGGTGGATGTAAGCGCAAACATCCTAAAGAACGGAATGGGGGTGGGCATTCCCGGCACCGGAATGGTTGGAATCCCCGTTGCAGCGGCCCTGGGTGCCGTCTGCGGGGAATCGGCCCTTGGGCTGGAAGTCCTCAAAAACCTTACCCCGGAAGACGTCCTCCGGGCCCGGGAACTGGCGGACACCAAGGCCGTGAAAGTTACGGTGGCGGACATCGATCATCTCCTGTACGTAAAAGCCACCGTGCATCTTGCCGATGCCCATGCCAGCGCCCGGGTAGACCCTCACGCCTACGCCGTGATCGAGGACGACCACGACCGCATAGTGGAGACCTCCTTCGCAGACCGCATCCTCATGAGTTCCGAGAGCGCCGCCGCCACGGAGGAAAAGGGCCATAAGGACCTGGGGCTCACGGTAAAGGAGATTCTCCGGTTTGCGGAAGAGGCCAAGTTCCAGGATATCGCCTTCATACTGGAAGACCGTACGCTGAACCTTGCCCTTGCCATGGAAGGCCTGCACGGAGACTACGGCCTCAAGGTTGGAAAAGCCATCAGGGAAAACCAGAAGGGCGTTTTCGGGTCCGATTTCCTGAGCTACGCCATGGGCATGACCGCCGCGGCGTCCGATGCCCGCATGGCCGGCTGCACTCTCCCCGCCATGTCCAACAGCGGCAGCGGCAACCAGGGCATCACCGTCTCCATGCCCATCATCGCATACGCCATCAAGTACAATGTGGACGA
>JAILJO010000108.1 GCA_024694675.1 Bacteroidales bacterium
TTGCAGATAACGTACAGGCGGCCTTTACGCCGGACAATCTTGCAGTCTTCGCTGCGTTTCTTGATGGAGGTCTTGACTTTCATCGTTATCTAATTTTTATTTGTATCTGAAAGAAATTCTTCCTTTGGTTAAATCGTAAGGTGAGATTTCCACTTTGACCCGGTCACCGAGAAGGATATGGATAAAGTTCATCCTCATCTTACCAGAAATGTTGCAGAGGAGGACATGACCGTTTTCCAGCTCAACGCGGAACATGGCGTTGGGGAGGGTCTCTATAACAGTTCCATCCTGCTCGATAGCTACTTGTTTGGACATAGTTAAAAAATCACTTTAAAATTTAATCGAACCATCTTTCTCAATGTAATCGAAAGTGGAAAGCTGTTCGGCCCGGCCTTTCCGGACAACAACCGTAAGCTCGTAATGCGCCGCGTTCCTGTGATCGGCCGTGTGTACTGCCCAACCATTTCTTGCAATATACACACCCCGGCCGCCAGCACAGATCATCGGCTCAATACAGATGGTCATTCCGCTCTGAAGGCGTGCTCCGTGGCCCCTTCTCCCGTAATTGGGAATGCCGGGTTCCTCGTGCATCTGCTTTCCAACTCCGTGTCCTTCCAATTCGCGGACGACGGAAAAGCCGAAAGACTCCGCATACGACTGCACCGCGTATCCGATATCGCCCGTCCGATTGCCTGCCACGGCAGCCTCGATCCCCTTGTACAGCGATGCCTTGGTGACATCCAGGAGCTTCCGGGTTTCGGCGTCCACCTCCCCTACCGGGAAGGTGTAGGCCGAATCTCCGTTATATCCTTTGTACAGGGTTCCGCAATCCACGGAAACGATGTCTCCCTCTTCCAGGGGGCGGTCGCTGGGAAAACCATGGACCACAACATCATTCACGCTCATGCAAAGCGCTGCCGGGAAGCCCTCGAAGCCTTTGAAGGAAGGAACTGCACCGTGATCACGGATAAAGGTCTCGGCCACCTCGTTCAACTTCTCAGTTGTCACACCGGGGGCGACCCACTTACCGACCTCTGCCAGTGTACGCGACACTAAGTCACCGTTGATGCGCAGGAGCTCGATTTCCTCCTCAGTCTTGGGCCTTATCATTCTACTTTCGAGAATACATTTCAAACAACTACATGCCGGAACGTCCGGTAAGCCGGCCGGTCTTCATGAGACCGTCGTAGTGGCGCATCAAGAGGTAGCTCTCGATCTGCTGGAGGGTATCCAGCACTACGCCCACGAGGATCAGCAGCGAGGTGCCGCCGAAGAAGCTGGCGAACTGGTTGTTCACGCCCAGTACATTGGCAAGGGCCGGCAGACAGGCGATGAGGCCAAGGAAGATGGAACCCGGGAGGGTTACCTTGGTCATGATGCTGTCCAGGTATTCGGCCGTCTTCTTGCCGGGCTTTACGCCGGGGATGAATCCGCCGTTCTTCTTCATGTCTTCGGCCATCATGGTGGGGTTCACGGTGACGGCGGTATAGAAGTACGTGAAGATAACGACCAGCAGGAAGAACACTACATTATACCAAACAGTGGTGTAGCTGGAGAAAGCTGCGGCAATGCCACGGGTGGCATCGTAGCGGCCCAGCAGCATCGGGAACATCATCAGTGCCTGGGCGAAGATGATGGGCATCACGCCGGCGGCATTGATCTTCAGGGGGATGTACTGACGCACACCGCCGTACTGCTTGTTGCCGATAACACGCTTGGCATACTGCACGGGAACCTTGCGGACTGCCTGCACCAGGGCGATAGCGGCCAGGATGACGAGCACCCAGACGACCATTTCCACCACGAACATGAGGGGACCGCCCACTCCGTTGCCGGAGAACTTCTGGCCGGCCTCGGCCACGAGGGCGTAAGGCAGACGGGCCACGATACCGATCATGATGATGAGGGAAACACCATTGCCGATACCGCGGTCGGTGATACGCTCACCCAGCCACATTACGAACATGGAACCGGCCATCAGGATGATGGTGGAAACCAGGTTGAACATGAACGGGCTCCAGGTGGTGGTGCGGGCTGCGGCGGGAATCATACCGGCCACATAGGCAGGACCCTGGATAGCGAGCACCAGGATGGTGAGGTAGCGGGTGATCTGGTTCATTTTCCGGCGGCCGGACTCGCCCTCCATCTGCATCTTGCGGAAGGAAGGAACGAACATGCCCAGCAGCTGGACAATGATGGATGCCGAGATGTACGGCATCACACCCAGAGCGAAGATCGAAGCATTACCGAAAGCACCGCCGGAGAACATGTTCAGCAGTCCGACGAGACCTTCCTGGGTGCCGCTGATACCGCCCTTCAGGACCTCGGGATCGAGGCCGGGAAGGAGGATGAAGCTGCCCAGTCGGTAAACCAGCACCAGCAGGATGGTATAGCCGATCCGCTTGCGCAGTTCTTCGATGTTGTAAATATTCCGGATTGTTTCAATAAACTTCTTCATCGCGACTATTCGATTACGGTTGCTTTACCACCGGCAGCCTCGATCTTGCTGATAGCGGATGCGGAGAACTTGTTGGCCTTCACTTCCACAGCAGCGGTGATTTCACCATTGCCGAGGACCTTTACCAGTTCGTTCTTGGAAGCGATACCGGCAGCGATGAAGGTGTCCACGTCCATCTCCTTGAGGCCGAGCTTCTCGCTCAGGGCCTGGATGGTGGCAACGTTAACAGCCTTGTAGGCCACGCGGGTAGGGTTCTTGAAGCCGAACTTGGGGAGACGCCGCTGAATGGGCATCTGACCACCTTCGAAACCAACCTTGTGCTCGTAACCGGCACGGGCCTGTGCACCCTTGGTACCACGGGTAGCAGTGCCACCCTTACCGGAACCCTGGCCGCGGCCGACGCGCTTGGTGTTATGGGTTGCGCCCTTTGCGGGCTTCAGATTTTCAAGTTTCATCTCTGTTCCTCCTCTTAGTCAATTACTTCATAAGTAACCAGATGCTGCACTTTCTCCAGCATGCCGCGGGTGATGGGAGTATCCTCCACTTCCACGGTCTGGTGCATCCGGCGGATACCGAGAGTCTTGAGGTTCGCGATCTGACGCTTGGTCTCTCCATTCTTGGAGCGGACCTGGGTAATCTTAAGCTTTGCCATAGTCTCTCTGGAATTAACCGTTAAACACTTTGGTCATGGGAATGCCGCGCAGGCCGGCCACGGTGTAGGCGTCACGCATTTCGGTGAGGGCCTGGATGGTGGCTTTCACAAGGTTGTGCGGGTTGGAAGAACCCTTGCTCTTGGCAAGTACGTTCTGGACACCGGCGCTCTCGAATACGGCACGCATGGCACCGCCGGCCTTCACACCGGTACCGGGGGCAGCGGGTTTCATGAACACCTCTGCGCCGCCGAAACGGGCAACCTGCTCGTGCGGAATGGTGGTATTGATAACCGGAACCTTCACCAGGTTCTTCTTTGCATCCTCAACGCCCTTGGCGATGGCGGCGGTAACCTCGTTAGCCTTGCCGAGACCATAGCCTACGACACCGTTCTCGTCGCCGACGACGACGATGGCGGCAAAGCGGAAGTGACGACCACCCTTGGTGACCTTGGTCACGCGGTTGATGGCTACCAGTCTGTCCTTGAGCTCAAGGTCAGAGGTCTTTACTCTTTTTACGTTTGAATTTGCCATAGTAGTCTCAATGATTAGAATACGAGGCCGCCTTCACGGGCAGCGTCTGCCAAACTTTTAACTCTGCCATGGAAGAGGTAACCTCCGCGGTCGAAAGCGACCTGGTTGATACCGGCGGCCAGGGCGCGCTCGGCGATAGCCTTGCCCACGATGGCGGCAGCGTCAATACCATTCTTACCCTTGGTCTGAGCGGCCAGGGCCTTGTCGTTGGAAGCGGCGGCTACAAGGGTCTTGCCCTCGAGGTCGTTGATCACCTGGACGTAGATCTGCTTGTTGGAGCGGAACACGACCATGCGGGGACGCTCGGCTGTGCCATTGACATGCTTGCGGATACG
>JAILJO010000120.1 GCA_024694675.1 Bacteroidales bacterium
AGCGTCTGGATGTAGCCTACGGTGTTGTTATCCTTGGTGAAAAGGGGGTCTTCGGAGAGGTAGGCGTTCATTTTCTCCACCAGGGCGTCCTTCTGGAAGAGGAGCTGGTTCCGGATTACGGACGATGACAGGGTGATGTACAGTTTTCCACCGCGGAAATAGCGCCTGAGGGTGTAGGGACCGGCGCCGGAGCAGGCGTCCCAGGCTTCGAAGATGCGCTGGGTGTTGAGGCCGGCCGCAATCTTCATCTGCCTGATGTATGCGGAGACGACCTCTTCCATGGTCATTGCTTCCTTACGATGGATGTGCACCGTCTGTTTAGGCTCTTGCATGGAATTCTCCTTTGACTGTGTCGAAGTATGCGCGGTCTTCCGTTATGCGGTCCACGATGCCGCTGAGGCGGTTGCTGTCCGTATCGGTAATGAAAATCTGGCCGAAGTCCGATCCCGCCACCATGCCAATGAGGTTGGAGATGCGGCCAAGGTCCAGCTTGTCGAAGACATCGTCCAGAAGGAGGATGGGGGAGAAGCCGTAGGAGGCCGTCATTATGCTGTACTGGGCAAATTTGAGGGCTACCAGGAACGATTTCTGCTGGCCCTGGCTGCCGGCGTGGCGGATGGGGTGGCCGTCCATGAGGAAGAGAAAATCGTCCCTCTGGGGGCCGGAGGAGGTGAAGCGGAGGGCAAGGTCGCGGTCCCGTCTGGAGGCAAAAAGCTGCGAGAGGGGAGTGTGCTCGGAGTCTGCCCGGTACTCAATGGAAACGCTTTCCCCGCCGCCGGAAATGAGGCGGTAGTACTCTGCCACCACGGGCTGCAGCTGGGTAGTGAATTCCCTTCTTGCCGATACTATCTTCCGTGCCAGCGGCTCCATCTTAAGGTCCAGGACCTCAAGCAGTTCCGGGCTTGGGGCATCGTCCTTCAGAATCTTGTTGCGCTGGGCAAGGAGGCGGTTGTACCCCTGCGCGGCGGCAAGGTATTCCCGGTCCATCTGGGAAAGCACGGAGTTGATGAGCCTGCGCCTGTCTTCCCCGCCTTCGCTCACAAGGACGATGTCTCCCGGAGACACCATAACCACAGGGAGAAGGCCTATGTGGTCCGCCATCCTGGTCACCTGTTTTCCGTCCCGTGCGAGCTTCTTTTCCTTGTCCGATACATTAATGGAGAAGAGGGACTGGGTGCCGTTTTCCATGGCGTAGGTGCCGCCAAGGGCGAAGCCTTCGCTGCCGTAGCGGAAATTGAGGCGGTCCGGCCCCGGGAAGGCGCTCTTTGTCATGGAAAGATAGTAGATAGCGTCCAGGAGATTGGTCTTTCCCTCGCCGTTGTTGCCGCTTATACAGTTGACGTTGGGGGAGAAGGAAAGCTCCTGCAGGGATATGTTCCTGAAGTCCCGGACTACTATTTTCCTGAGTGTGGGCATGGTACTGTTGATTAGATTGCAAATATATAATTTTTTTCGTAATTTTGCGGGCTGTTACGGCAGCAAGCCTTAATACTGACAATAGTAAATAGCACAATTATATGGCAAAAATTACCAAAGCAGAGGAACGCCAGCAGAACGTTGCTGAGGCAGTTTCCAAGACAGAAGAATTCTTCAAGAAATACTCCAACCTCATTTACGGTTGCGTTATAGGTATCCTTGTAGTGGCCCTGGCCATCATCGCCTACAACCGCTTCATCCTCCAGCCCAAGAAGGCCCAGGCCGTTGAGCAGCTTGCCCAGGCAGAGCGCTGGTTCGAGGCCGGCGAGTATGAGCTTGCCCTCACCGGAGACGACAACTCCCTCGGTCTTGAAGACATCATTTCCAAGTACGGGTCCAAGGCAGGAGAGGCTGTCTATCTCTATGCAGGTGTCGCAAAATACCGCACCGGTGCATATGAGGAAGCCCTTTCCCTCCTCAAGAAGTACAATGGAACTGATCCCATCATGCTTGGCCGCGCCCAGGCCTGTGTAGGTGACACCTACGTAGAGCTTGAGGACTACTCAAACGCCATTTCCTGGTATACCAAGGCCGCAAAGACCACGGACAACGTGTTCGCAGCTGGTTACCTCCTCAAGGCCGGCATCGCCGCCGAGGAACTTGGAGAGAATGCCAAGGCCCTTGCCTTCTATAAGGAAATCAAGGACCAGTACGCAAATGCTCCAGAGGCAATGGAGATTGACAAGTACATCACCCGCATCGAAAACGCTGAGTAATATGGGAAGAGCATTTGAATTCCGTAAGGAACGCAAGATGAAGCGTTGGGGCCACATGGCCAAGACCTTCACCAAGCTTGGAAAGGAAATCACAATCGCCGTCAAGCAGGGCGGCGCAGAGGTTACCGGTAACCCCCGTCTCCGTGCCCTTATAGCGGAGGCAAAGGCGGAGCAGATGCCCAAGGAAAACATCGAGCGCGCCATCAAGAAGGCCACCGAGGCCAAGACCGGAGACTTCAAGGAACTGGTTTACGAGGGTTTCGGCCCCTTCGGCATCGCTTATCTGGTAGAGGCGGCAACGGACAACAACACCCGTACGGTGGCCAACGTCCGCAGCTATTTCACCAAGTGCGGCGGCACCCTGGGCACCAGCGGCAGCGTGGCCTTCATGTTTGACCACAAGTGCGTTTTCCGCATCAAGGAAGACCCCGCAAATCCCATTGACATTGAGGAACTTGAGCTCGAGCTCATAGACTTTGGCGCAGAAGAAGTCTTCAAGCAGGAAGTAGAGGATGAGGACGAGAACATCCACATCGAAATCTCCATCTACGGAGACTACAGCGCATATGGCCAGATCCAGAAATATATCGAGGAAAAAGGCTATGAGCTGGTATCCGGCGGCTTCGAGCAGATTCCCAATGTGGATCTCAAGGAAGTCACCCCGGAGCAGCGTGCCACCCTGGAGAAGCTCATCGGTCTTCTGGAAGACGATGAAGACGTGACAAACGTCTACACCACAATGGCTCCCGAGGCGGAGTAATCAGGATTCAAACCAGTTAAGAAAGGCTCCAACCCTTGCCCTTGATACCGTAAGGTCCGTAGTGGAAGGAATACCGGAGCAGAGTGAGAGTTCCAGGCGGCTGCCTGGAACTTTTGCTATGCTGTCTATAGACCCCAGGGCCATGATGCAGCTTCTGGAAATGCGGAAGAACAGCCTTGGGTCAAGCTGGCTCTCAAGGGCGTCTAGGGAATAGTCCAGTGGCTGGCTTGCGCCGGAGCGGGTTACCAGGAAAGTGCTCTTTTTCTCCGCGTAGAAATACGCTATTTCCTTTACATGGACGGGGACTATCTGGTTATTTAGATGTACGACGAACTTTTCTTTGTATCTGGAGGTCTCTGCCCTGTATAGCTGAAGGGTTTTTTCCAGGTTCTTGCTCTTCTCCCTTTCCAGTTCCATCTGGTTTCTCATCTGGAGTACAAAGAATATGAGCAGCAGAAGTCCGAATGCTCCAACCTCGGCTACGAGGCGGACGCTTCTGGAGCCTATCCCAAGGCTGGAACTGGAGAAGATTATATCTATTGCCACCCTTAGGCCAAACACAATCACGACAGACGCAACCAGCCAGCCGATGTTCTCTTTCCAGAATACTCTCCTGTCTACGCGAGCCGGCTTCAGAAGCTTTACCAGGAGTAAAAGCCCCCAGCCAAGAATCTCTGTAGTAATAAAAGTGGAAAGGGGATTTATTCCTATTATTGAAGCTCCAATGTTTCCAAGGATAAAGCCTAGTATATTGGCAAGGACGATGGTAATGGCCGTAAACTCTATTGAAAGGGATTCTTCCAGGCAAAGGATAATTACCATTGCCATTGTTGCAAGTGTAAGGATAAGGGAGTCCGGGATACCAATATAATGGCAGGCAATGCACAACCCTGCGTGAAGGAGTGCAAAACCATGTATTATCAGATGCGCTCTTTTTTGATTCATGACGCTAATTTATAAAAAAAAGGTTAAAACTCCAAATAAGTTAACAGTTCGTCTTCTGAAATCTACCGTTCGTCTGGTTTTTCTTTCCGTTCGTACACGCGCACATACGAGGTTTCGTGCGGTTTCGTATCTTTGCAATGCTAAACTGATAACCACACATGAGTTCCAAACGTAGTTTAAGCTTTGCTCAGCTTGTAAACCTGAGCTTCGGGTTTTTCGGCGTCCAGATTGCCTACGCACTGCAAAGTGCCAACATCAGCCGTATTTTCGCAACCCTTGGTGCGGATCCGCATCAGTTGTCTTTCTTCTGGATTCTTCCGCCCCTCATGGGAATGATAGTCCAGCCGCTCATCGGCAAGTACTCCGACAGGACGTGGTGCCGTATGGGTCGTCGTAAGCCTTATCTTCTTGTGGGCTCCATCGTGGCAGTCATTGTTATGGCCCTTCTGCCCAATGCCGGAAGCCTCAGTTTCACCACAAGGCTTTTCCTGGGACTTAATGGTGCAATGTGGTTCGGCCTTTTCTCCCTAATTTTCCTTGACACTTCCATAAACGTGGCCATGCAGCCCTTCAAGATGATGGTGGGTGACATGGTGAACGAGGAGCAGAAAACTACCGCGTACAGCATCCAGAGCTTCCTCTGCAATGCCGGAAGCCTTGTGGGTTACCTTTTCCCCATTTTCCTTACCTGGATTGGAATTGCCAATTCCGCCCCCAAGGGAGTCATTCCGGATTCAGTGATATATTCCTTCTACGGCGGCGCCGCAATACTTATCCTCTGTGTCCTTTACACTTTTGTAAAGGTTAAGGAAATGCCTCCTAAGGAGTATGCGGAGTTCCATGACATAGACCTTTCCAAGCAGGAGGAAGCCCCCAGGGAGGGCCTCCTGAAGCTTCTGGTGAAGGCTCCCAAGACTTTCTGGACTGTTGGCCTTGTACAGTTCTTCTGCTGGGCCGCTTTCCTATATATGTGGACGTACACGAACGGCGCAATCGCGCATAACGTGTGGGGGACTTCGGATACCGCATCGGCAGAATACCAGGCCGCAGGCAACTGGGTGGGCGTTATCTTCGCCGTCCAGGCCGTGGGTTCCATGCTCTGGGCCCTTGTCTTGCCCCGCTTCAAGAGTGTAAAGACGGCATATATCGTCTCGCTGCTGGTTGGCGCAGCCGGCTTTGCCTCAGTGTTTTTCGTAACCAACCAGTATGTGCTATGGGCCAGTTTCCTGCTCATCGGTGCAGCCTGGGCAGCCATGCTGGCACTTCCTTTCACGCTCCTTACCAATGCCCTTCAGGGCAGCCCTTACATGGGTTCATACCTAGGCCTCTTCAACTGCACCATCTGCCTGCCGCAGATAGTTGCAGCAGCTACCGGAGGCCTTGTGATAGGCCTCGTGGGCGGCAGCCAGGCTGCTATGTTCCTTGTGGCGGCCGGCTTCCTGGTGCTTGGAGCACTCAGCGTGAGATTTATCAAAACCAAATAAAACCAACATATAACCAAATTAACTGCTTAATCAACTAATGAAAAAGATTTTAACTACAGTAGCATTACTGCTCGCAGTCTCTGCTACAGTATTCGCTCAGAGCGGATACCAGGTTAAAGGCGTGGTTGAGGACGCAATGGGCCCTGTAATCGGAGCCACCGTCATGGAGGCAGGTACCACCAACGGTACCTCCACCGGCCTTGACGGAGACTTCGTGCTAAAGGTCTCCAGCGCCAACGCCACCATTGAAATCAGCTGCATCGGTTATGCAACCCAGTCCTTCAAGGCCTCGGCTGTCCCCGCCCGCATCGTGCTGGAGGAAGACACCCATTTCCTTGATGAGGTTGTGGTTATCGGTTACGGTACGGTCAAAAAGAGCGACCTTACCGGCTCCGTATCAACCGTACGTGCAGACGAAGTTAACAAGGGTGTCATTACTACACCCGCAGACATGCTTCGCGGTAAGAGCGCAGGTGTCGTGGTCACCACCGGTGACGGTATGCCCGGTTCCGGTGCCACCATCCGCGTTCGTGGTCAGTCTTCCTTCTCACTCTCCGGTGACAAGGGACCTCTGGTGGTCATCGACGGCCTGCCCGTTTCCAACGACGGAATCAACGGTATGGCAGATCCTCTTTCCACTATCAACCCTGAAGACATTGAGAGCTTCACCGTCCTCAAGGACGCTTCTTCAACCGCTATCTACGGTTCCCGTGCATCCAACGGCGTTATTGTAATCACCACCAAGAAGGGTGCTAAGAACGCTACTGCAATTCCTGCAGTCGCCGTTGACTACACCGCTTCCGTCGCTACCGTTGCCAAGTACAACAAGCTTCTGGACAAGGACGGAATCGTCAACCTCATCCGTGACTTCTACGGCGCCAATTCCGCTGCGGAAGCCAATCTTGGTCTTGTGGATCCTACCACCGGCGAGCGTGTCCTTTACAACACTGACTGGCAGAGGGAAATCTACCACAATGCTCCCACCCAGGACATCAACGTGAGCCTGAACGGCCGCATCGCCAGCATGCCTTACCGCATTTCCGGCGGCTTCACAGACCAGCAGGGTACCCTGAAGGGTTCCGCAATGGAACGTGCAACCGTGTCCATGAACCTCTCTCCCGTGCTTCTTGACAAGCACCTCACCGTAAACCTGAACGGTAAGGGTACTTACACAGTCAACGCTTTCGCCAACCAGGACGCTATTGGTGCTGCCAACCATTATGACCCCACCAAGCCCGTGAAGGATGAAAACGGCCTTAACGGTTACACAATCTGGAGGGATGCATCCGGCAACATCAACACCATGGCAACCATGAACCCCGTGGCTTTGCTGGAGGCTAAGACGGACATCTCCAATGCCGCCCGTTTCATTGGAAACGCCCAGTTCGACTACAAGGTCCACGGCTTCGAGAAACTCCGCCTGAACCTCAACCTGGGTATCGATAACGCCACCAGCGCCGGTATCACTGAGCTTGCACAGGGCTCTGAAGCCTCCTGGCACAATACCAAGCAGTCCGGCGGCGGTTCACACACTGAGTATACTTACGGACGTCGTGACACCACCCTGGAGTTCTATGGAGACTACAATGACACCTTTGGTGACAACAACCTTGATGTCATGGCCGGTTATTCCTGGCAGCATTTCTACAGCGAGAACGCCAGCGAATCCAAACGTATCAGCGATGATGCTCTTCTGGGTGAAAGCCAGTGGAAGGGTGAACTTTATCTGATTTCCTTCTTCGGCCGTGCAAACTACAGCATCGGCGAGAAATATCTCCTTACCGCCACTCTCCGTGCTGATGGTACCTCCCGCTTCCAGAATCACAAATGGGGTCTGTTCCCTTCAGCCGCATTTGCCTGGAACATGCTTAAGGACGATGCCTTCAGCTTCCTGAGCGACAAGCTCTCAACCCTGAAGCTGCGTCTTTCCTGGGGTGTTACCGGTAACCAGGCCGTGGGCGGATACTATGATACATTCGCACAGTTCCTCACCACTCAGCTGGGTTCCTATTACTTTACGGACACCAGCAAGCTTTCAACTGAAACTGAGCCCAACTACGTGAATCCTATCGTTGCCCTGGGTTATACCGCAGACCTCCGCTGGGAAAGCACCACAACCTACAACCTTGGTCTGGACTGGGGTATCAACAATGACAGGTATACCGCAACCTTCGACCTTTATAAGAGGAATACCAAGGACATTCTGAACTTCATCCCGGTTCCTGCCCTTTCCAACCTTACCAACTACCTGAACAGCAACATCGGAACCATGACAATCTCCGGTTTCGACCTGGATCTCAACGCTGTTCTCATGGAAACCCGTGACGTAAGCTGGACCGCCGGATTCAATGTGTCTTACAACAAGACCAGGATTACCAAACTCACCGCCTCTGACGAAAACGCCACCGGCGTTGAGACCGGCGATATCTCTGGCGGTACCGGTAACAAAGTCCAGATGATTCAGATTGGCCAGCCCATGAACGCATTCTATGTGTATCAGCAGGTCTACGACACCAATGGCAACCCCATCAACGGCGTCTATGTGGACCGCAACAACGACGGCCAGATTACCTCTGACGACAAGTACTTCTATCACAAGCCTTTCGCAGACTACACCTTCGGTTTCAACACCAGCTACACTTATAAGAACCTCACTGTTGCCCTCAACGGACACGCTTCACTTGGCAACTGGGTTTACAACAATGTGGCCTCTGACACTGAAATGCTTGCAGACCTCTGGACAAACAGCTTCATCGGCAACCGTCTGGCTTCAGCCCAGGTTTCCCGTTTCTCCCAGGCCCAGTACCTGTCAGACTACTATGTCCGCGACGCTTCCTTCATCAAGCTTGACAACCTCACCGTTGCTTACAACGTTCCTCTCAAGTTTAACGTAGTGAAGGACCGTCCTTTCAATATGAACGTATTCGGCACCATCCAGAACCTTTGCACCATTACAAAGTATGACGGTATGGATCCTGAAGTTTACGGTGGTATCGACGGAACCATGTATCCTCGTCCCCGCACCTTCGTTGCCGGTATCAAGTTAAACTTCTAATTCTGTCGGCGATATGAAAACACTCAAATATATTTCCGGTATTCTTGTTATCGCTGCAGGCCTTCTCGCAAATTCCTGCGTGGGAGACCTTGTCGTAACACCTATCGACCCCAACGCCAATACCGCTGACAAGGCCCTCGTTGACGAGGCCTCCTTCAATCAGTTCCTTGCCGGCGTTTATATGGGCTTTGCCACTTCCGGTTACTATGGAAAGGACGGAGATCCCAACATGTCCGGCCTTGACGGTGGTGCTTCCCAGTACATCCGCGGTCTGTACCACCATTCTGAACTCACCACTGATGAGTCCGTCTGCGGTTGGAACGACCAGACCATCAAGAACTTCCACTACATGAACTGGACAACGGACGACAGCTTCATCTATGCGTTCTATTCCCGTATCTTCATAGTTGCCGGCATGGCCAACGAGTTCATCCGCGAGGCCAAGGCTTCCCCTGTGGAATTCGACACCAAGCAGCAGATGATAGACGAAGCCCGCGTTGTAAGGGCCATCGCCTACTATCACGCTATCGACAACTTCGGAAACGTTCCCTTCGCAGACGAAACTGCAGTCGTGGGTGCAACTCCGGACCAGATCAAGAGGGCAGACCTTTATGCCTGGCTGGAAAACGAGCTCAAGGACCTTGTTAACAACAGCACTCTCCCTGCAAAGGGCGTTACTCCCAGCCGCGCCAGCAAGGGTGCCGCACAGTTCCTTCTTGCAAAACTCTATCTCAATGCAGAGGTATTCACCGGCAAACCCGCTTATGACAAGTGCGCTGACGTCCTCAAGGACATTATTGGAAGCAATGTATATTCACTGCACACAACTGCCCGCGGTACCGTGTACAATGCATATCAGGACCTCTTCCTTGCAGACAACGACAAGTGCGGCGATGAAATCATCTTCGCAGTTGAACAGGACGGCATTAACACCAATAGTTACGGTGCCACCAACTACATCATCTTCGCATCTACCGGTGACGGTTACGATGTAAGTGAGATTGGTATCACCTCCGGTTGGGGTGGTCTCCGCACAACTCCTGAGTTCTATGACCTCTTCTCCGCTTCGGATGCCCGTAACCTCTTCTGCACCAACCTTCACCAGAAGGATATCGATGACATTGGAGAGTTCAAGCACGGCTTTGGCTTCAAGAAGTTCCTGAACATGTATTCTGACGGAACTCCCGGTAAGGAAGCCGGTTCCGTAGATACAGATTTCCCCATGATGCGTTATGCAGACGTCCTCCTTATGGCTGCTGAGTGCGAATTCCGTGGTGAGGCAGTTGATGGCTATGCCGGTTGGAAAGCCGTTCGCGCAAGGGCCGGTATCTCCACCGCAAATCCCACCACCCTCAGGGATATCGTGGACGAGCGTGGCCGCGAACTGTACCAGGAGTGCTGGAGGCGTAACGACCTCATCCGCTTCGGCCTCTTCACAACCGGTGACTATCTGTGGCAGTGGAAGGGCAGTGACACCAATAAGGGCGGTGCTGCCGTTGACAGCTACAGGAACCTGTTCCCCATTCCTGACAGCGACCGTCAGGCCAACACAAAGCTTGTGCAGAACGAAGGCTACGGTGCTGCAGCTGCAGAATAATAAAAGAAGACAGATATGAAAAAAGTATTAGCAATCCTTTCTGCAGGCGTTCTGGCCCTCATGGCCGTATCCTGCTTAAAAGAGGAAGAGAAGGCGGTATTTGACGATACTCAGGTGACAGCTCCAAAGCTTGGCAGCTATCACATGAACAGTGAGGAAGAAACAATTACCGTCAACTATACTCCTGCCGTTCTCTCAATAGGTTTCAACGAGAAAATGGCCTTTAGGCACACTCTGGCCATAGTTTCTGTAAACGACACAGAGGTCAGCAAGAGCCTTACTACTACAGACGATGGTTCTACCCTCACTCTCAAATTCGTCAACCTTTCTAAGGCCCTTGTCAATCTGGGTATCGAAGAGGGGCAGACCGCAAAGGTGGAACTGGTAGTCCGTGCTTCCCTCCAGGAGGCCTCTAAGGACAACAACCGTAACGGTTATAAAGATTCAGAAGGCC
>JAILJO010000008.1 GCA_024694675.1 Bacteroidales bacterium
ATAGGCACATCCCACTGGAAAGACCTCCTGTGGCTTTGCCGGATCATGAGTTTCCTGGTTTTCCTGCTCTACCCCATCGTCTGGGTTATCGAGAAGCTCCACAAATCCATCTCAGACGAGGATCCGGACACCGGCATCTCCCGCGAAGAGGTATCGGCAATGGCCAATATAGGCGAAGAGGAAGGCGTCCTGGACAACTCTGAGAATAAGGTCATCCAGAATATCATCAAACTGGACGATATCAAGGCCTACGATGTCATGACGCCCCGCGTGGTAGCTGCAATAGCCCCGGAGAGCATGACCCTGAAGCAGTTCTACAAGCAGGAAGAGCTTTCCCACAATTCCCGCATCCCCGTCTACGCGGACTCCCCTGAGTTCATTACCGGATACATTCTCAGGTACGATGTCCTTGAGAACCTGGCAGAGGACAAGTTTGACATGCGCCTCAAGACCATCAAGCGCAAGATAGCCGCCTTCCACGAAGAGACCACCGTCTCCGACATCTGGGAAAGCCTCCTCAAGACCAAGGACCAGATTGCCTGCATCATTGACGATTATGGCTGCTTCCAGGGCATCATAACCCTGGAAGACATAATGGAGACCATCCTTGGCATGGAAATCATCGACGAGAACGACACCATCACGGACATGCAGCAGTATGCCCGCGAGCGCTGGCTCAAACGCAAGAACCAGTACAAGCAGATTGTTCTCCCTGAAGAAGAAGATGAGTAGGTTGTTCTTCAACCCTCTCACAGGGCTGTATTACCGTATTGTAGCAAGAAGGAAACCGCGCCGCGCACCTGTAACTCCTGAAGTGGAGAAACTACGTGCTGAAGCAAAGGAAACCCTTCCTGCACGCCTCCGGGAACTTGCGGATATACACGGATTCAAATACAACAAGGTATTTATCAAGAATAATGTAAGCAACTGGGGCAGCTGTTCCTCCAAGGGCAACATAAACCTCAATCTTCGTCTGGTAACCCTTCCTGAAGAGCTCAGGGACTATGTTATCCTGCACGAACTCTGCCACCTCAAGTACCTGAACCACGGCAAGGAGTTCCATGCACTTCTGGAGAAGGTCTGTCCCGGTCATAAGGAACTGGCAAAGGAACTTAAACAGTACAGGATAGTATGAAAAGGATTGCCATCATAGGAGCCGGGGCCGCCGGATGCTTCTGCGCCGCCAATCTGAGGAAGATGGCGCCGGAAGCATCTGTAACGCTGTTTGAGGCAGGTCCCAAACCCCTTGCAAAGCTTGCCATCACCGGTGGCGGGCGCTGCAATCTCACCAATTCCTTTGAAGGCATAAGGTCTCTGAAGGAAGCCTATCCACGCGGAGAAAGGGTTATGAAAAGGGCCCTTAAGGAGTTCTCCGTCCAGGATACCCTGGACTGGTTCACCGCCGCCGGCGTTCCGCTTACCCTACAGGAAGACCATTGCTACTTCCCCGTCTCCCAGAATGCCATGGACGTTGTCCGCTGCCTTCAAAGAGGGATAAAAGGATGTGAGCTTAAACTCAATGCACTAATATCAGAGATTTCTCCACGCGCTTCGCTTGGTCGAAATGACAATATGTCAACGAATCGAGATAACATGTCTGTCATTTCGAGCGAAGTCGAGAAATCTAAGTGGATGGTAAATGGAGAGTGTTTTGATTACGTTGTTATCACCGGAGGTGGAGGAAGTATTGAAAGAATTGCTGCAGGACTGAAGTTGGAAACAGTTCCACCTGTACCTTCCCTGTTTACCTTCAATATAAAGGACAAGGCGCTGACTTCACTGATGGGACTTGTTGTTGATGCTTCAGTGAGCATTCCGGGCAGCGGTTTCAAGGCCGATGGTCCCCTTCTCATCACTGACTGGGGCTTAAGCGGCCCTGCCGTCCTGAAACTCAGTTCATATGCCGCCAGATATCTTAGCGAGGCCGGCGACAAGGCACCTCTAAGCGTGAACTGGCTGCATTCATCGGAATCCGAGGTTAGAGACACACTGGCCGTCCTGGCCCGGGAAAACGCAGCAAAACTGCTTCTCTCCACGCATCTTCTTCCGTCTCGTCTATGGGAACATATAGTCCTAAAGGCAGGGCTCAGGAAGGACATAAGATGGGGTGAACTTGGGTCCAAAGGCATGAACAAACTGGTTGCGACGCTTGTTGGGGACAATTATTTCATTGAAGGTAAGAGCAAATTCCGCGAAGAATTCGTAACTTGCGGTGGTGTTTCACTGGATGCCGTGGAACTTGGAACCCTCCAGAGCAAAAAGTACCCGGGTCTTTACTTCGCCGGAGAAGTGCTTGACATAGACGCCATTACCGGCGGTTTCAACCTTCAGGCAGCATGGAGCACCGGATATGTTGTGGCCAAATCCATAGTTAAGAGCCTATGAACCTGTATCTTGCAATAGCGCTTGCAGCCGTCCTCGCTGCCCTTGTCACTTTCCTTATCACCTTCGTCTCAATGAAGGGAAAAGAAAACCGTATAGAGAACCAGCTCATCGCAGCAAAGGAAGAACTCCGCAGTGCTGAGAAACTGCAGAAGATGCAGCAGGAGTCCTTCCAGAAGCAGCTGGAAGCCGTCCGCGGTCAGCTCACCGCAGAGACGGAAAAGCTCCTCAAACAGCGGGAAGAAGCCCTTCAGAAAAAGGCGGAGGAAACCTTCACCAGCATTACAGGTAACCTTGGGAAGGACATCAAGGCCATGCAGGAGGCCTTCGACGCCCAGAAGCGCACCCAGACGGAAGGCAATGCCTCTCTCAAGACCGTTGTAGAACAGGCCGTAAAGCATCTTCAGGAGCAGACCACAAGCATAGGCGCCAAGGCGGACAACCTGGCCCAGGCCCTGAAAGGCCAGAACAAGATGGCCGGCACCTGGGGAGAAATAATCCTTTACAACATGCTCATAGCTGAAGGCATGGTGGAAGGCCGGGATTTCGACAAGGAAGAGACCCTTCGGGACAACCTTGGAGACATAGTCCTTAACGAGGACAGCGGAAAGCGCATGCGCCCGGACTACATCCTTCACTATCCGGACAAAACGGAGGTCATAGTGGATTCCAAAGTATCCCTGGACGCTCTCTCGGACTGGCTTGCCACGGAAGATTCCGCCGTTAAGGAGGATGCTGCACGCCGCAATCTTACCGCAATAAGGGAGCAGATTAAGAGCCTTTCCACCAAACGCTATCAGTCATATATCCGCGACGGATACAAGACTCTGGACTATGTCATAATGTTCATCCCCTCCTACGGTGCTCTCCAGCTGGCCAAGACCCTCGCTCCCAACATTTTCAACGAGGCATACCAGCAGGGCGTCCTCCTTACCACGGAAGAGACTCTGATGCCCTTCCTCAGGATGATCCGTATTGCCTGGACCAATTATGACCAGGCCCGCAACCAGGAAAAGATAATCAAGGCCGCCCAGACCATGATAGACCGCGTCTACGACTTCTCAAAGGCTCATGCCGCCATGGGAAGCAAACTCAAGGACGCCATGGAGGAATACGACAAGGTAAGCGCCAAGATAAGCGATTCCGGGAATTCTATCATCACGTCTGCTAAGCAGCTTCTCAAGCTGGGCGTTCCAAAGAACCCCAAGAAACCTATAGAAGAATAAAAGGTATCCCTGCGTTCAGGGCAAAATCACGGTCGTAGTGGCTGTCACCCGCCATTACGGCCTTTTTTATATCCGGGAACAGCATCCTGGCCTCATGGTACATTCCCGGATTGGGCTTGCGGCGGGGATCATCGTCACTTACGGACGTACAGGTAAGGATGGCGTCGATGCGGCCTCCGGCGGCCTGGACACATACGAGGAGGTACTTGTGAACCTCTGCAAGGTCAGCATCGGTCATGATTCCCTTGCCTACTCCCCTCTGGTTTGTGACTACGATTATATGCCTGAACTTCTGGGCCCAGAGAGGCATTTCCTCAAGGATTCCGGGGAGGAACTCCAACTGGCGGGGATTACGCACATAATCCCCCACTATACGTACGTTGATGGTTCCGTCGCGGTCCAGGAGAAGGGTGTCTGCATCGGCATCCAGGATTTTGGCGGAGAAGGCTTTGACGGCCCGGTACTGCGGCAGCTGGTTCTGGGCCAGGGCATAATCGTCCGGAATTCCTATGTCAAGGAAGTACCTGTCCGTAATCCAGCCGCGGACCTTTCCACTTGCACAGAAGGGCTCCAGGACATCTTTTTCAAAGGAGAACTTATCCGGGAAGGGACTCAGGTCCAGGCCGTTAGTGGCATATACACCGCCGTTTATAAGGCCTTCTGAGACCGGTGCCTTCTCACGGAAAGCGGTGATGCTGCCGTCCTGGGACACTTCCACGGCGCCATATCTGTCAAAGTCCTTCATGGGCTTCAGGGCTACGGTGAGAGGGGCGTCAAACGGCATTGCATCCAGATCTAGCGGGAAGAAGGTATCTCCGTTTACAACCACCACCTTGCGCTCACGGCACTTGGAAAGTGCATACTTTATTGCACCGCCCGTTCCAAGAGGCTCCTCTTCAACGGCATAATCCACTTCAAAAGGGAAAGACCGGGAGGAGACCCAGCTAATGACATCGTCCTTCAGATAACCTACAGAGAGGATTACACGGCTTATATGGTAGCGGCCAAGCCATTCCAGCACATATGAGAGGAAAGGCTCCCCCGCTATTGGAGCCATGCATTTTGGGATATCTTTAACGACAGATCTGAGACGGGTTCCAAGGCCGCCGGCAAGGACTACAGCTTCCATGACACAGCACCTTCATGAGTGAACTGGAACGGCACCACCCTGCCGGGAAGTTTGGAAAGGGCCTCGCTCACGGCTACACGCTTTTCCGGAGGCACCATGAGCATGATGAAACCACCGCCGCCGGCGCCGGAAACCTTGCCTGAAATGGCTCCTGCGCCCATTGCAGTATCGAATGCTTCCTGAATCATGGGATTGGTGATGGCGTCCGCCATCTTCTTTTTGTCCTCCCATGCGGAACCTATGATCTGCGCAAAGCGAGCCATGTCACCCTGTAGCAGCGCCAGCTTCATGTCCACAGCGCTCTGCTTTATCCGGTGCATGGCCTCAACAGCAACTGCGTTACCGGATTTGGCGGCTTTCTGCTGCTCACTGATGATTACCGCTCCGTCACGGCTGCGGCCTGTGAAATACAGGAGCATTGAGCCCTCCAATTCCCTTATAATCCAGTCCTTCACGCGGAGAGGATTCACTATTACCATGTCCGATGTAAGGAATTCCATGAAATTGAATCCGCCGAATGCCGCGGCATACTGGTCCTGCTTACCGCCTGCAAGGAGAAGGTCCTTGCGTTCAATCTCATACGCAAGCCTGGCGAGTTCATAGTCCCCCAGGGGCACTCCCAGCCACTCCGCAAAGCATTTTAGGATGCACACTACCAAGGTGGAAGATGTTCCAAGGCCGGAACCGGCGGGAGCATCGTTATAGGTAGTTATCTCAAAACCACAGGGAAGCGGGCCGAAATCCCTTGCCACACGATTTGCAACGCCGTCAACAAGAATGGCGCCGCTGCAAATTGGGCCTGTACCGAATGGAATCTCAGTGTCGATTCCGGCATCGGCCGCATTAACCCTCACTACGGGCAGGTTCAGCGGCTTGATTGTACAGTAAGCATAGAGGTTTATGGTGGCATTGAGGACGTTGCCGCCGAACATGTCGCTGTACGGGGACACGTCCGTGCCTCCGCCTGCAAGGCCAAGCCTCAGAGGTGCTTTGGAACGGATAATCATTACTCCAGGATTGCGTCTGCAAGAGCCTCAAGGGCAGGGATATCGGCAGGAGTCATGCGGCTGCGGATGGTAACCATATTACCCACCTCGGTGACTTCCTTCATCTGTGAGAACATATCCCTCATGACCTTTCCGGCCGTAGGGCCCCAGGTGCCATTTTCCACAAGGGCTACCTTTCTCTTCTGCCAGGCCTTCATCTGAAGGGTATGGAGGAAGTTGTATGCGGGTGTGAAGAGGCCTGCATCGTAAGAACTGGCGCAGAGGACCATCCTGCCATAGCGGAATGCGTCTTCAACGGCTTCTGCCATGTCGTCGCGGCAGAGGTCGCTGGTGGCCACCTTGGGGCAGCCTTTAGCCTTGAGGATATCGGCAAGTTTAAGGGCGGCTTCAGCGGTGCCTCCGTGAATGGATGCATAAGCCACGAAAACACCCTCAGTCTCTACTCCATAGGAACTCCAGGTATTGTAAAGGTCCAGATACGGCTTGAGGTCTCCCCTGAGGATGGGACCGTGAAGAGGGGCTATAACCGAAGGTGCCGTGGCGGCGGCTTTCTTCAGAAGCGCCTGAACCTGAGGGCCGTACTTGCCGCAGATGTTGAAATAGTAGCGGCGGGCTTCGCAGGCCCAGTCATCGTCCTCGTCAATGAAGAATCCGCACTTCCCGAGGGAACCGAATTTGCCGAAGGCATCGGCACTGAAAAGGACGGGGCCATACAGGCTTACCATGACCTCAGGCCAGTGGACCATGGCTGCGGAGAAGAATTTGAGGGATTCTTTTCCAAGGTCGATTGAGTCCCCTTCCTTGACGGCAGCGGTCTTGAAGGCCACACCGGGAGCGAACTGGGCAAGGTACTTGAGGCCCATTGCGCTTGTAATGATGGTTGCCTCCGGGTACCTGGCGGCAAAGGCAGCGGCGGAACCGGAGTGGTCCGGCTCAATGTGGTGCATCACAAGGTAATCCGGCTTGCGGCCGCCCAGGGCTTTCTCCAGATTGGAAAGCCATTCATCAGTCTTAGAGGCATCTACGGTGTCCATCACAGCCACCTTGCTGTCCAGGATTACATATGAATTGTAAGCCATTCCCTCCGGAATGATGTACTGGCCTTCGAAGAGGTCGAGCTCATTGTCGTCAACCCCGATGTAGATAATGTTATCAGTTATAGTTTTCATGGTACACAAAGTTAGCAAAATAAAATCAGATAACCCCGCTGCCGGTCATTTCATCATCATTGTACCAGACGGCGAACTGGCCGGGGGAAATGCCCCTCTGGGGCGCATCGAAGAGGATATAGAGTCCGCTTTCACGCATGATAAGCGTAGCGCTCTGGAGCGGCTGGCGGTAGCGGATACGGACCCTCTGACGGCGCATTTCACCTGCCTTCATGGAAAGGTCCGGCCTTATCCAGTGAATCTCTTCCGGAGCTACCCTGAGGCAGAAACGGCTGAGCCCCTTGTGGTTATGCCCCTCCCCTACATAGACGATATTCTTTTCCGTATCCGTAGCTATCACGAATACCGGATCTGCATGTCCGCCCACCCTGAGGCCCTTTCTCTGGCCGATGGTATAGAACTGGGCGCCCTCATGCCTTCCGGCTATGACACCGTAAGGGTTGGCCTTCCAGCGGGTTTTCTTAATGTGATGCTTGCCGCTGCGGTAAGTCTCTGTCTCAAAGGCGATATCATATGAGAGCGGGGTGGAAAGCATCTTCAACTGGTTGTCAGAAAGATTCTCCAGCCCCTGGAACGGGCATTCTCCAAGGGGTTTGCCGTCTGATGTCAGGACCTTCTCCTCCGGGGCGTAATGAACGGTGCGGTCAAGCTCCTTGCCCGGCTTGAGCAAGGACGTGAGCAGTTCCTGCTGCCCCTTGTAAAGGCTATCCTGGGCATACCAGGCATCGTACACCTCCACAATATCCCCTTCCACGGACTCCAGTTTCTGCTTCAGGAACGTAGGAAGGTCCACCTTCCCCACAAAGCATATTCCCTGCGAGTCCTTCTTCTCTGCAGAAGGCAGTTCCGCTTCCTTTGCAATGTGCCGGACCTCCGGCTTGGTAAGATTCCCAATCGGGAACATGGCCCTGGAGAGCTGCTCCTGGCTCAACTGGCACAGGAAATAGCTCTGATCCTTATTAGGATCCGTCCCTTCGAGGATACGCCACAAGCCATCGGGACCCTCTTCCTTCCGCACATAATGCCCCGTAGCCACATAGTCAGCTCCATACTTGAGGGCGACTTCCATGAAGGCATCGAACTTGATTTCCCTATTGCAGAGTACGTCAGGATTGGGTGTACGGCCTTTGGCGTACTCATCGAACATATAGTCCACAACCCTCTGGCGGTACTTCTTGGAAAGGTCCACGAAAAAGAACGGGATGCCAATCTTGCGGGCGACCATCTCCGCCACGAAACGGTCTTCCTCCCATTCGCAGTCACCGTGGAGGGTGGCATCGGCATCGTGCCAGTTCTGCATGAACATGGCAAAAACGTCGTACCCTTCCTTCTTCAGGAGATACGCCGCCACGGAGGAATCAACCCCTCCGGAAAGCCCTACGCAGACTTTAATCTTGCTCTTGTCCATACAGAATACAAATATAGCATTATTTTACGTATATTTGTAAGTATGAAAATTTGTATCATTGTAGCTATGGAGAGCGAGTACGCTCTCATGGCAAAGCTTCTTGAAGAAGGCGGCGTCCCCGGTCATGAACTGGTGCTGGAACGCTGCGGTATGGGTAAAGTAAACGCCGCCGTTGTGGCAACGGAGATGATAGCCAGGGAAAAGCCTGATCTTGTGATATCCACAGGTGTTGCCGGAGCAACTTCACCCAAGGTGCATACCGGCTCATTCGTAGTCAGTGAAACCGTGGCATATCACGATGCCTGGTACGGCGAGGGCAATGCCTACGGCCAGGTTCAGGGCCTTCCGGCTGTGTTTACATCGCCTAAGGACCTGGTGGCCAAGGCAGCTGCGCATGGCGCGCTGGCAGGCCTCATCACCAGCGGAGACCGTTTCATTGAAAGCAAGGCAGAGGTACAGGCCATCAGGGAGCACTTCCCGGAGTCTCTTGCCGTTGACATGGAGTCCGGCGCCCTGGCACAGACCTGCTACCTTAAAGGAGTCCCGTTCATTTCCCTTCGCCTCATCTCCGACGGTGACGACGACACCCACATGGAAGCCTACAAGAACTTCTGGCAGACTGCCGGCTCGGAGAGTTTCCGCATGGTACATTCATTCCTTGAATCCATATAAAAACACATATCATGAACGAGAATCCTGAAACTCCAAAAAAGAAAAAATCCGGCTGGGGATGGCTTGTGTGGCTGCTTCTCATCCTTATTCTGGTTGGTTGCGGCTGGGGCTATTTCAAGTACCTGTGGGTATTCTCCGACGGCACCAAGACCGGAGAGCTCAACTCCCTCACATACACCGGATATATCTGGAAAACCTATGAAGGAGAGATTATCCTGAGCGGTTACGGCAGCAAGCAGAATAACTCCAGCGTGCAGTCCAAGACCTTCAAGTTCTCCGTCAAGGACCCCGAGGTCGCCCTTCAGCTTTCCAAGATGACCGGCTACCGCGTCACCGTCCACTATAAGGAATACAAGGGCGCACTCCCCTGGAGAGGCTATGAAAAGGCCGTGGTGGACTTCGTGAATCCGGAGCCCGCTCCCGCATCAACCGTTTACGAAGAAGACGAACACCTCTTCCTATGAGAAAGCTTTCATTACTTTTATGGACGATGCTCTCCTGCACCGCCCTTTTTGCGCAGCGCGTAATTGACACCCGCGAAGCCCATCCCGGCAAGTACCTCACCATGGAGGAAGCCATATTCAAGGGAGTGGGCTACTGCCGCGCCCAGGCCGCCTGGCTGGACAACGATACCTTCGTCATGATGAAAGGCCGCGGCGAAGCCCCGGTTAAGGGCAGCGTAAAGACCACGGTCACAGAGGCTTACAAGATGGAACCACGCAAGCGCGGAGACGGTTGGATTACCTCCCCCGCCGGCTATGCCATCAAACTGGACGGCAGTTCCCTCTATGGCCGGAAGGACGGTAGGGAGATTCCCATCGGCCTGTCTGACGATGACAACATAGTCTACGGCGGTACCGCCATGCGCAACGAGTTCGGCTTCAGCAAGGGCTGGGAATGGTCCCCCTCCGGCAAGAGCGTCGCCTTTTACAGGAAGGACCAGACGGACGTCACGGTGTTCCCTCTCCTGGACATCAAGTCCCGCACCGGCAGCCTTGTGGAGCTCAAGTACCCCATGAACGGCATGACCTCGGAGAAGCTACGCATAGGCATCTACAGCTTCGAGAAGGAGAATACTGTGTGGCTGGATGTCACGGATTTCGGCGAGGACAGATATATCACCAACCTGGCTTGGAGTCCGGACGATGCCTTCATCTTCGCCCAGGTAGTTGACCGCGCCCAGCATCACATGCACCTTAACAAGTACTCCGCCACAAGCGGAAAGCTTGTCAGGACCATCCTTACGGAGGAAAACGATGCCTGGATTGAGCCTCTGGACCCAGTCTGGTTCATCAAGGGCAGGAACGATGTATTCCTCTACCGCACAGCCAACCGCGACGGCTGGCGCCACCTCTATCTGGTAGACACCGTCGGTACTGTCAGGCATCTTCCCACAGCTAACGGAGACCTTGAATACCTCGGAAACGATGGCACAAATGTCTTCTACACCTCCGGAGAGCAGAATCCAGTTGGAAACCACCTCTTCAAGATGAAACTCCGCGTTCCGGCAAAGAAGGCTGTTGCAAAGGCATCCTTCTACAAGCCTGTAATGCTCACAAGCGGCCGCGGATGGCACAACGTGAGCCTCAATGAAGACTTTACCTGGTTCCTTGACAACTGCAGCAATACAAGTACGCCTTCAGTTGTTACACTGCGTTCTACTGACGGCAAGAAGAGCCGCGAGCTGTTCGCTTTGGACGATCCTCTTAAGGACTATGCCTCCTGCAAGGTGGAACTGGGGACAGTGCCCTCTGCCGATGGCGCCTTCGAGAACTATTACCGCCTTGTCTATCCAAAGGATTTCGACCCCGCAAAGAAGTATCCTGTAATAGTTTACGTCTACGGCGGTCCTCACAGCCAGATGGTTCAGGACGCATGGCTGGGAGAAATCCGCATGTGGGAAATGCTCATGGCGCAGCGCGGATACGTGGTGTACGTCCAGGACAATCGTGGCACTCAGAACCGCGGCCTTGCCTTCGAGCAGGCCATCAATCGCCAGTGCGGCAAGGCGGAGATGGAAGACCAGATTGTTGGCATCAGGCACCTCATGGAGAATCCCTGGGTAGATTCTTCCCGCATCGGCGTCCATGGCTGGAGTTACGGCGGTTTCATGACAATATCGCTAATGACAACCTATCCTGAAATCTTCAAGCTGGGCGTCGCCGGCGGTCCGGTCATTGACTGGAAATGGTACGAAATCATGTACGGAGAACGCTACATGGATAACCCTGAGACCAATCCGGAAGGCTTTGAGAGCACATCTCTGATCAATAAGGCAAAGAACCTGAAAGGCAAGCTCCTCATCTGCCAGGGTGCCGTTGACGACACCGTGGTCTGGGAGCACAGCCTCAGCTTCATCCAGGAGTGTATAGACAACAATATCCAGGTGGACTACTTCCCCTACCCGGTTGCCCAGCACAACGTCTTCGGCCGTAACCGCATCCACCTCATGGACAAAGTGACAATGTATTTTGAAGATTATCTGTAATGTATAAGTTAGCAATTATCGGTGGCGGTCCCGGAGGTTATGTAGCAGCTGAAAAGGCCGCAAAGGCCGGGATGAGCGTTGTTCTGTTCGAGGCCGGGGAACTTGGCGGTGTGTGCCTGAATGAGGGCTGTATTCCCACAAAAACGCTGCTTTACAGCGCAAAGATTTACGATTATGCCGCCCATGGGGACAGGTATGGGGTAAACTTCGAGGGCGCCAGCCTGGACTTCCCTGCCGTCATGAAGAGGAAGGAAAAGGTGGTCAAAAAGCTTGTAGGTGGCATCAAGGTAAGGATGAGGAACTCCGGTGTGGAGGTTGTGAAGGCATCGGCATATATCAATGGACCTTGCGAAGGCGGGTTCAGCATTACGGCGGAAGAGACGGAGTACCAGGCGGAGAAGTTGCTTCTGTGCACCGGTTCGTCGGCAGTCGTCCCCCCTATTCCGGGACTCGCAGATTCGGATGCCGTAGTCACCAACCGGGAAATCCTGCAACTGGAGGAAAGGCCTGAGAGTCTGGTGGTTATAGGCGGCGGTGTAATAGGCATGGAGTTCGCCAGCTTCTTCAATTCCATCGGCACTAAGGTGACGGTGGTTGAGATGCTGCCAAAGATTTTGGGGCCTATGGACGATGAAGTATCGGCAATGCTCCAGGCGCAGTACGCAAAGAAGGGCGTGGAGTTCCACCTCAGCTGCAAAGTAACCGCCATCGAAGGGAATGCCGTGGTGTACGAGACACCGGAAGGCGAGGTCTGCAGGGCTATCGGCGACAAGATTCTCCTCTCTGTGGGACGTCGTCCCAACCTCAAGGGATACGGTCTGGAGAACCTTGGAGTGGCCTGCGGACGCGGAATAGAGGTGGATGACCACATGCGGACGTCGGTCCATGGCGCATATGCTGCAGGCGACGTCACTGCTCTCTCAATGCTGGCCCACACGGCCTCCAGGCAGGCGGAAGTAGCCATTAACGACATGCTTGGCAAGGACGATGAAATGCGTTACGACGCCATCCCGGGAATCGTCTATACCAATCCGGAAGTGGCCGGAGTGGGCGCTCTCAAGGGAGAACGCGATCTCAAACTTCCCATGGCCTACAGCGGCCGTTTCGTAGCGGAAAACGAGCGTGGAGAAGGCCTCTGCAAGATTATCCTTGAAGGCTCCCGCGTCACGGGCGTACATATGCTCGGAAATCCCTGCTCTGAGATTATTGCCGCGGCAGCAGTAGCCATCTCCCGCGGCTGCACCGTGGAAGACCTGCTTAAGGTGGTATTCCCCCACCCTACGGTTGGTGAGATTATCAAAGAGACGCTGGCATCAGCGGAATAGCACGGAGATATCGTCAATTCCGTCAAAATAGTCCCTCACGGGAACGGTACAAAGGTCTTCAACGCGAAGGCCTTTGATCTTTTCTGCAAGCTCCGAGACCGGTTTTGAGCCTATGAAATCACCTTCAAAGGAGACTTCTGTCAGGACTCCGCGTTTAATGGAATAATTGGCCGTGACGGTGCCGCAGGAGAATTTCTGGGTGTTGCGGAAATCTGTCTTTGGCGAATGGCCGTAGCGCCATTCCCAGGAGCGGAACTTGGAGGAGGCAATTTGTTCTATTTCTGCTACTTGCTCTGCAGGGAGCGGCTCTGGGGCCTCTCCTCCAAGGGCGTTGTGGAGAGATGCCTGGAACTCTTGGATTGTGCTGTATGGAAGGTATTCCTTGAGATTTGCAACTTTTGAACGCACGGACTGCACACCTGCAGCAGAGAGTTTGCCGCCAGGCGTTGAGAGGGCGTTCAAGAGAGTCTCCAGATTCACGTCAAACATCAATGTGCCGTGAACAAAGATACGGTCTCCGGCAAGACGTTTGGCATAGCCGGAACACTTGCGGCCGTACACCATGATGTCGTTACGTCCTGTAAGTTCGGCAGGGGCACCGAGCTTGCGAAGAGCCTCAGCGACCCTTGCAGGCCCGTCTTCATAGCCTACGAAGGTGTAATTAAGGTTGCCAAGGTCGTGATAGACGGCGCCTCCGCCGGACACGCGGCGAACCAGTTCTATGCCGTTTGCATCAATGAACGGGAGGTTAACCTCCGCGTATGCGCTCTGGTTAAGGCCTATGATTACGGACGGCTTGTTCTGCCACAGATAGAAACCCTCGAAATCCGTATGCTCCAGCACATAGCTGTCGAAAGCCATGTTGAAATGCGGGTCCAGGGATGTGTTCAAAATGGTTTTCATATCTCTGAAAGTTCCAGCCAGCGCATTTCTGCGGCGTCAAGTTCGTCTTTCAGCGCCGCATATCTAGAAGATGCGGCCTGCAACTCATCCAGGCCCAGAGTACCGCCTGAGAGTTTGGCCTCCAGTTCTGCCTTTTCCGACTCCAGCGCAGTGAGAGTGCCTTCCAGGGCCTTGAGTTCCTGCTGTTCCTTCCAGGTAAGCTTACGGACCGCAGCCGTTTTTACTTTTCCTTGAGATGTGGTTTCTTCCGGCTTTGCGCTCCGTGCAGCCTCATAGTCCTTGATAAACGAACGGTACTCCGTGTAGTTGCCAATGAAGTCCTTCACAACGCCGTCTCCGCAGAACACAAAGAGATGGTCCACAAGGCGGTCAAGGAAATGGCGGTCGTGGGAAACTATGACCAGCGAGCCCTTGAACTCCAGGAGGTATTCTTCAAGGATATCCAAAGTAACAATATCCAGGTCATTGGTGGGCTCGTCAAGAATCAGGAAATTGGGTTCCTGCTTGAGAATTGTGAGCAGATACAGTCTGCGCTTTTCCCCACCGGAGAGCCTCTCAACGGGGTTGTTGAGCATATCGTGAGTGAAGAGGAACCGACCCAACAAATGTGTGTCATTCACGGTTTCAAGCACGGTCTGGCCGGGCTTGAACTGCATTCCGCTCTGGTGGTAGTAGCCAATCTTGAGGGATTCCCCAAGCTGGACGACTCCTTCCATACGGCCACCCAAGGACGGGTCCCAGCCTCTTGTAATGAGGTTAAGGAAAGTGGTTTTGCCTGCTGCATTGCGGCCAACTATTCCAATGCGCTCATAGCGCTGGAAATTGTATGTGAAGTCCTTGAGGTAGCACTTCCCTTCCCACCAGAAGCTCACGCCCTTGCAGTCAATGACCTTGTTTCCAAGGTATGTGGGGCCTTTGGCCTTGGTTTCCGACAGATCTACCTTATTTATGGTATATGCATCCGCAGCACGCTCTTTGATGGCCTCAAATGCCTGTTTACGGTATTTGGCCTTGCCTGTACGGGCGCAGGGAGATGCGTGAATCCATTCCAGTTCACGGCGGAAAACATTGCGGACCTTCTCTGTCTCTGCGTTGTAATTGTCTATGCGTTCCTGACGCTTTTCAAGGAAGTTGGTGTAGTCTCCGCGGTAGATATAGATGCTGCCGCGGTCCATTTCCATGACCGTGTTACACACACGGTCCAGGAAATAGCGGTCGTGCGTTACCATGAAAAGCGTGCAGCGGCTGTGCTTGAGGCGGTTTTCCAGGAATTCTATGGCATCCGTGTCCAGATGGTTGGTGGGCTCGTCCATTATATAGAAATCGGCCTCAGAAGCAAGCATCTGGGTAATGGCAACACGCTTGACTTCGCCTCCGGAGAGGTCCTTCATCAGAGTGTCCGGAGCCAGCCCAAACTGAGTCAGGAGCTGGTTTACCCGCCTTTCGTACTCCCAGTAGTGGTCCTGGTCCAGATGGGCCGTCCACTCCGTGGAGTTGTCCATAATCTGGGCAAGGACAGACTTCTCCGGGGCATAGTCATAATCCTGCTCCAGGAATGCTATGCGTATATCTTTAAGGAATAGGACCTTTCCGCCGCTGTCAGAACTGTCTTTGCCGGCAAGTATCCTCAGAAGAGACGTCTTCCCCGTGCCGTTAGGGGCAATGAGGGCAACCTTATCGCCCTCATTCACATTAAACCCAATACCCTGAAACAGCACCTTGGGGCCGTAGGATTTGGAAATATTCTCTATCTGCAGGTAACTTGCCATAACTATACAAAGATACTAAAACTTCTCATCCCTACACACACAAGGCTCCGCCAAGGTGTCAAAAAGTGGCAAAAACGTAACCGCAGCAGATCCAGTGGAACTGCTGCGGTTGCATTATTGGCCTAAAATGCCACCTTGGAGGTTCTATTTGCGGACCAGACGGCCTATGATGTAGCAGACTGCCGCTACGGCCATGCCGTTGATGGCAGGGACGCCCCAGTGGACCAGGTTGGCCACAACTGCGCCAAGGACTACGCCGGCCACGGAGAACCAGTTCACGGTCTTGATCTCAACAGTGCCGTCAAGGTATGCTTTCCTGTCCATGAAATAGCTCAGGATAAGGATGATGCCCACGGGAGGCAGGGTGCAGTTGAGAACGTTGAGCCAGCCGCAGAAGTTCCAGTACAGCCATACAGCTGCAATTGTTCCAATTACGCCGGAGATGAGAACCATGGCTTTCTTGCTAAGGCCGAAGATGTTGGAGAGGCCAAGGCCGCCGGTGTAGAGGGCGTTGTCGTTGGTTGTCCAGATGTTAAGGCCAAGCACAAGGACTGCGAGATAGAAGAGGTTCAGGTTCAGCATCACCTCGAAGATATCGTTACCTCCAACATAGATGCTGGAAATTGCGCCGAAGCAGAACATGAGGCTGTTGCCAAGGAAGAAGGCCACAACGGTGGTCCAAAGACCAACCTTTGCGTTCTTTGCAAAGCGCGTGAAGTTTGGCGTTGCCGTACCTCCGGAAACAAAGCTACCAACCACAAGACCTGCACCTGCTATAACTCCAAGGCCTTTAGTGCCCTGGTTGAACTGCTCAATGAGGCCAAGGTCTCCCTTGTTAACTGCCATAACCATTGCCACGGTGCCCAGGATGGCCACTGCAGGAACGGCTATATAGCTTATTATGGTAAGGCTCTTTATGCCGTAGTAGGCACTTCCGGTCATGAGGATACCGGCAATTGCAACCAGCAGGTAACCCTGCCAGGGCATGTGTTCCGGAGTCACTTCCAGGCCAAGGAGTTCCTTTGCCACAGGGATAGCAAACATGGCCAGACCTACGCCAAACCAGCCAATCTGGGTGAAGCTGATCATTGCGCTGGGAAGCCAGCTGCCTTTATTTCCGAAGCTCCTGTGGGCAAGCATGTCAAGCGACAGACCGCTTTCAGCACCAATCCAGCCAAGGGCACCGGTGTATGCCGCCAGGATGAGGCCGCCAAGGAGCAGCGCCCATACAAAGCCGCTGAAAGTGAGGCCTGCTGCGAGCTGCTGTCCAACCCACATGCTGGCACTGAAGAAGGTAAAGCCAAGCATCACCATGAACATACTCAGGTTGCTCTTGCGCCCTGCGCGGTCAACCGCCTTTGACGTGTAATCTGCGTCAATGCCTTTGTTTTTACTCATAATACGGGGATATTTTAGTTAATTCAGATATTCTGCGTTCTGCAATAGCCCGGAGGGACAGTTCAGCAGCCTTGCGGCAAAGCTCCTGTTCCTTCTCCCATAGCTGCGGGAGACCGTCTGCCGGCAGATCTTCTAGGCCGGTGACCTGCAGCCAGGATTCGTAATCCAGAGGGCCTTCGTAGCCAAGTTTCTCTGCCACAAGAGATTTCATGTCTATGACATCGGCCCTTTCAAGGATGCCGTTCCAGTACTCGAACACTTCCTCGAAGTGGACGGGAATCTCATACCTGCGGGCGCCGCCATCGTAAATGATGCACTTTTCGAAGAGGGAATCGGGCCTTTCCATGACGTAGCGGCGGAATTCCGGGGAGACGATGCCATCGTTCCATCCAAAATCTATGTCCGGGACATTGATGCCGCTGATGCCCTTGTCTTTGTAGACGGAGAAGATGCCCTCATAGAAGAAGCACTGGAAGCCCTCGAACTCAGGGAACCAGGCGCTTATCTGCTCCGTCATCCTTTCCATAAGAGGTATCGCGCGCGTACCGCCTATGGTGAAGAAGATAATCTTCCTGATGCTGCCGCCTTTTCTGCGGAAACGGTCCACAACCTGGTCCAGACACATCCTGAGGGTGTCTCCGGTGGCAATGATATCGCCTATGACAAGGGTGCGATCCTTGGTTATGCGGAGTTTTTCGTACTTGATGTCGAGGCCGGTGATGATGTGCTCCTCGATCCTTCTCTCGCAGGAGATGAAGTGCATGTCCCTTACTCTTATTCCAACCCGGTGGCAGGCTTCCTCGATTGGATAATTGAGGCCGCCGCGGAGGATGGTGAGTATATCGACGTCGCCCTCCGAACCGGAAGGGAAGAGGTAACGGAGGGCGGCGATGGTTTCAGGGAGCATTGCGAGGTAGGAATCGAAGCCGATGACCTCAGGGAAGGCCATCAGGCGGCGGGTCCCTTCTCCACTGATAATGAAGTATTTATTGCTCAGCTGCGGAGCGGTCAGTTGGTATATGCTTGCATCTTGCTGCGCGCCAACATAACGAAGGCTCGCACTGCGAATAGCTGTGGACATAAAAAATCCCGATTAGATTCAACCGGGATACAAATATAATTCAATTCTTGTAATGATGCAAAAAAAAGAGACCTTGCGGTCTCATTCTTCTGTGAGGACTGGCAGATTTGAACTGCCGACCTCTTGCCTGTCAAGCAAGCGCTCTAAACCAACTGAGCTAAGCCCTCATTGATTGGGGATGCAAAGATAGGTAAAAAGTTTTTATTTGCAAAATCTTTTTATCACTATAGCCTTGCCTTTGCGTACTCCAATGTCAAGTGGAACGTCTTTTTCTTTGAGCCTGGGGCATCAAACATGGCGTCAGACATGAGCTTTTCGCAGATGCTGCGAAGGCCACGGGCGCCAAGCTTGTTCTCGATTGAAGTATCAACTATCAGGTCAAGGACTTCCGGATCAATCTCCAGCTTAATACCGTCAATCTCAAAGAGCTTTGTATACTGACGGAGGATGGCGTTCTTAGGCTCTGTGAGGATGCGTTTCAGGGACTCGCGGTCCAGCTGGTCAAGATATGTGATGACCGGGAGACGGCCCACAATCTCAGGGATGAGGCCATAGGCCCTGAGGTCCATGGCGTCTACGTACTCCAGGAGATTATCGGCAGAAATGCGCTGCTTTTCCTCTGCGTTGAAGCCAATGATACGGGTGTTCTTCCTGAGGGCGATGTGCCTCTGGATGCCTTCGAAGGCACCTCCGCAGATGAAAAGGATGTTCTGGGTATTCACGTGCACGAACTCCTGCTCAGGGTGCTTGCGACCGCCCTTGGGAGGGACGTTCACAATGCTTCCTTCCAGGAGCTTGAGCATTGCCTGCTGAACGCCTTCACCGGAGACGTCGCGGGTAATTGACGGATTGTCGCTCTTTCGGGCAATCTTGTCAATCTCGTCAATAAAGACGATTCCCCTCTCTGCGCGGGCGAGGTCGAAATCGGCCTCCTGGAGGAGTCTGGTAAGGATACTCTCCACGTCTTCACCCACGTAGCCGGCTTCTGTAAGGACGGTGGCATCCACAATTGTGAACGGCACGTCCAGCATTTTGGCGATGGTGCGGGCAAGGAGGGTTTTACCGGTTCCTGTGGGACCAACCAGAAGGATATTGCTCTTCTCAAGCTCAACGCCGTCGTCCGGCTTCTGGTCCAGGTTGTGGCTGATTCTCTTGTAGTGGTTGTAAACTGCCACTGCAAGCACTTTCTTAGCCCTGTCCTGACCAATTACATACTGGTCCAGATAGGCCTTTATTTCTGCCGGCTTGGGGGCCGGACCCATTACAGGAGCCTTCTTTCCTGCGTTCTTCCTTACTCCATCAACCTCGTCGGCATACTGAGCGGCAACACGCGCACAGTCCGGGCAGATATGGCCGTGGAGGCCCTGCATAAGGAACGGGACCTCACTTTCACTCCTGCCGCAAAACATGCAGCGGTTCTTGACGTTACCGCCTTTGTCTTTCTTCACAGGCATCAGCGTGCGCGCTTTTTGAGGATTTCATCAACCATACCGTAGGCAAGAGCTTCTTCCGCGTTCATCCAGTAGTCGCGCTCGCCGTCCGCGGCAACCTTCTCAAGAGGCTGGCCGGTATGGGACGATATGATATTGAACAGCTCCGTACGGGTCTTCTCAATCTCTTTGGCAGCGATGAGGATTTCCGTAGCCTGGCCCTGGGCACCGCCAAGGGGCTGATGGATGAGTACCCTGGAGTGAGGAAGGGCGGAACGTTTGCCCTTCTCACCGGCGCAAAGGAGCACTGCGCCCATGCTGGCGGCCATGCCGGTGCATACTGTTGCGACCTCAGGCTGGACAAGCTGCATGGTGTCGTAGATGGCAAGGCCGGAAGTAACCTGGCCGCCGGGGGTGTTCAGATACATGGTGATATCCGCACCCGGATCCTGGGCGGCAAGGAAAAGGAGCTGGGCCTGGATGATGTTGGCCACGTCATCGTCAATGGGAACGCCAAGGAAGATGATCCTGTCCATCATGAGGCGGGAGAATACGTCCATCTGGGCCACGTTGAGCTTGCGCTCCTCTGTGATAGTGGGGTTTATGTAGCCGTCGTAAATGGAAGTATAACGAGAAAGGGTCATCGAACTGATGCCCCTTCCCTTCACTGCAAACTTTTCAAAGTCTTTCATTATTTCAGTTCCTTGAACTTATCAAGAGAAATCTTCTTGTTCTGGAGAGTGACCTCTTCACGGACGCGGGCGATAGCGGCGTTATCCTCGCACTGCTCTTCCAGGCGGTTGTACTGGGTCTTGTCCTGAAGCATGTTCTCCGCAGCGGAATCTATGAGATTCTGGGGCATGCCGGCCATGCCGTACATAGCGTACTGGTATGTGACGAAGCTGCGGGCGGCATTGAGGATATCTTCACGGGAGACCTTGAGGTCGAACTTCTTCATGATGTAGCCACGGACCATCTGCCACTTGAAGTCCTCCAGGAAGCCGGGGAATTCCTTCTCCACCTGCTCTGCGGTGAACTTGCCTTCGTTGACGGAGATGAGCCAGCGCTTGAGGAAGGCCTCGGGGAGTTCGATGGCGGCCTTGTCAAGGAAGTACTTGCGGACATCGGCACCGAAACGGTAGTTGGCATCCTGCTCGTGACCGGCCTTGATGCGCTCTACGATCTTCTCCTCGAACTGCTCCTCAGTGGTGACTTTGCCTTCGCCGAACATCTTGTCCCAGGTCTCCTGGTTGGCCTCTGCGGCCACGAAGGTCTTCACGTTGACCACAGTGAACTCGAACATGGGATCAAGGTTTGCGAGCTGGGCCTTATCGACCTTGAGCATGGCTGCACGGTCAGTCTCGTTGGGGAAAGCGGCGTTCACGTCAATGGTGAACTTCTCCCCTGCCTTCTTGCCGATGAAAGCACCGCGGGCCTCTTCAGCGACCTGCTTTACAGAGACATAGACGCCTTCTGCCTTGTGGCCTTCATTTGCGATATCGGCAATGATATAATCTTCCTCTCCGGCCTTCTTGCCTTCCTGGAGGCTACCATACTGCTGAAGCATCTGCTCGCGGGTGGCCTTCTTCTGGTCTGCGGTGACGTTGATGTCGTAGTAGACAATCTTATCGTCCTTGCCGATGGTGAAGTTGAGCTCCGGAGTCTGGGCTATATCGAACTTGAAAGTGAAGTCCGAACCCTCAGTCCAGGAAAGCTGGGGCTGATCCTCTGAAGGAAGGGGCTCTCCTACCACGCGGATCTTGTTGTCGTCGATGAACTTGTCAAGCTGCTCAGAAAGGATGGCGTTGACGCTCTCGTACAGAGCCTGCTCTCCATAGAAACGCTTGATCATGCCAATGGGGGCCATTCCCCTGCGGAATCCCTTGATGTCCGCCTTGCGCTTGTACTCGTTGAGGCGCTTGCGCAGCGACTCTTCGTAATCTGCAGCTGCAATCTCTACTGTAATCTGATAATTCAGTGCATCAGGCTGTTTTTTACTTACTTTCATATAGTTTATTTAGATTATTTCAAAAGGACGGCAAAGTTACCTTTTTCTTTTGGGATATGCAATACGTCCGTGATAAAGTTGCTGCAGGTAGGTCTTAAGGATGGATTTTACCACTTTGAGGTCGTGGATTGTGATGTCCGCATCTTCCATCTGACCGGCCTTTTCCTTGGCTCCGACAATTCCTTCCACGAAGCGGTCGCACGCCTCAGGAGTGTACTCCTTGAGGGTTCTGGACGCAGCTTCAATGGAATCGCATATCATGAGGATAACCTGCTCCTTTGTATGAGGCCTTTCCCCGTGATAATAGAAGGCCGATGTGTCTTCCGGGTCTCCTCCAGCATTCAGATACTGGTTCAGGAAATACGTTGCGGCACCGGTACCATGATGGGTACGGATGAAATCCTGAAGAAGGTCCGGCAAGCGGTGCTCCTGGGCTATTGCAAGACCGTCGTCAACGTGGCGGATAATGTCCGCAGCGCTTTCAGCTGGCGTTTTCCCGTCATGGTACTTTGGAGAGCCTTCAGCCACCGACTGATTCTCTATGAAGCACATGGGATTCTGCATCTTGCCTATATCGTGGTACAGGGCAGCGGCCCTCAGAAGAGGCACGTTTGCATCTACGGCACGTCCCACGGAGTCTACCATGTTCATAACCTGGAGGCAGTGCTGGAAGGTTCCGGGAGCCTTGGCCGACAGTTCCTTGATAAGAGGATTATTGGTATCTGCAAGCTCTACAAGGCGCGTAGTTGACACCAGGTTGAACATCTTCTCGAAGAGGAAGATAAGCGGGTACAGAGCCACCGTAAGCATTGAGCCTACAAATATCTGGATGGCATCCAGCCACCAGCCGGCGTTGCTTCCTACGTCGATGAGCCTGAAACCGAAGAATACGACGATCTCTACTCCAAAGATGATCAAGGCGTTAAGGAACTGCTGCCAGCCGTTGGAAAGATACCCGAAGGTCTCTATGGTAACCGCTCCGGCAAGAAGGAACATGATGAAGAGTTCCATGCCGCCGCCGCTGAAGATAAGCAGCGGGAGCAGTATCACAACATACACCGGAAGCACCACTCTCTTGCGGAAGAACGCAATTAGATACAGTGCAAAAACCGGATATGGAATCACGTACATAAGGCTTGGTGCAAAGTTCAGCATAATGAACGTAATCACCGAAGCCAGCAGGAACACGAACAGCAGGTAGAAATACCTGTTGCCGTCCTGGAACACCTTGTTATTGGAGAAGAATATGCTGAGGTACAGTATTACACACAGCGCAATTGCCAGAAGGATATTGCCAAGATAAAGCAGTATCCTGGGGCCGTCGTAGCCGTATACCTTGTTGTATTCCTCCTTGTAGCTGTCCAGGATCTGGGCTATCTCCGCGGTGACTATCTCACCTTTGGAGACTATCTTCTCATCGGCCTTAACGTATCCAAGGGTGGGTGAAACGTAGTCGTCACTCTCTGCATGGGTGAGTTCCGTCATTGTCTTATCGTACACCAGGTTGGGGACGATTACGCTGTACACTCCGCCCCTCCGGAAAAGGGAATCCAGATTCACGGACGGATATGTCTTAGCAAGAAGGGCTACAAGCTGGTCCCTGGCCTCAGACACAGTATAGACCTCCGTCCTGGCAGTCTGGGTGGCGCGCTTGTTCTTCTGGACGTAGATAAGGTTATCCGACACTTTGGCCGATGAGCGGTCAATCTTTATCCTGGCATCAGAGATTACGCCCTTGGAGTAAATGTCTTCAAGGCGTGTGACTACAGCCGGACGAATGCTCTTCCATGCGCCCAAATCCAGGCTCTGGACGTTCTTAACCGCCTGGGAAACAATTTCTTCCGAGTATTTGTAATAAGGAATTACAACCGGGCCGCCCTGTCCCCTCTCCTCTCTTATCTGCTCCTCTGTCTTGAGGATAGGGAAATCGAACTGGGAGACAAGGGTTTCATATGGCCAGGGGCTGCCTTTCTTATAGTCATAATTGAATTTCGCGGTCCTTGGCATAAAGAGCACAAGGACTGCGAAAACAATCACCAGCGGAAGATACTTCCTGGGTATTCTAGGCGTCGATATTTGCATAGTGGGCGTTCTCTTCGATGAAGGCGCGGCGAGGCGGGACATCGTCTCCCATGAGCATGGAGAAGGTGCGCTCCGCATCCGCTGCATTCTCTATGGTAATCTGACGGAGCACGCGGCGTGAAGGATCCATGGTGGTCTCCCAAAGCTGGGTGTCACTCATTTCACCGAGACCTTTGTAGCGCTGTACCGTTACGCCCTTGTCACTTCCGCGACCCAGCTCTGCGGTGGCCGCCTCACGCTGGGCGTCCGTCCAGCAGTAACGCTCTTCCTTGCCCTTCTTGACCAGATAGAGCGGCGGGGTTGCCAGATAGACATAGCCGTTCTTGATAAGGTCGAACATGTAGCGGAAGAAGAAGGTAAGGATGAGGCAGGCGATGTGGGAACCGTCGACATCGGCATCCGTCATGATGATGACCTTGTGGTAACGGAGCTTGCTCAGGTCCATGTGTTTCTCACCAGTTTCGTCCTCCTGGGCCACTGTGACGCCAAGTGCGGTGTAGATGTTGCGGACTTCCTGACTCTCGAAAGCGCGGTCCTGGGCGGCTTTCTCCACGTTCAGGATTTTACCGCGAAGAGGAAGGATAGCCTGAGTCCTGCGGTCGCGGCCCTGCTTTGCGGTACCGCCTGCGGAGTCTCCCTCAACCAGGAAGAGTTCGCATTTCTCCGGATCGTGGTCAGAGCAGTCTGCAAGCTTGCCAGGCATGCCTGCACCACCCATAGGGGTCTTGCGCTGGACCATCTCACGGGCCTTTCGTGCGGCTGCGCGTGCAGTTGCTGCGAGGACAATCTTTTCGATAATGGTCTTAGCCTCCTTGGGATGCTCTTCCAGATACTGGTCGATGGCGGCCGCCGTGGCCTGGGACACTGCCGATGTTGCCTCCGGGTTGCCCAGCTTGGTCTTGGTCTGACCCTCGAACTGAGGCTCCGCAACCTTTACGGAAATAACAGCTGTCAGGCCTTCGCGGAAGTCCTCAGGGCTGAGGTCTCCCTTGAACTTGGCCAGGAGGTTATTCTTCTCAGCATAGTTCTTGAGGGAACGGGAAAGGCCCATCTTGAAGCCCTGGAGGTGGGTACCGCCTTCGATCGTGTGGATATTGTTCACATAGGAATAAATCCTCTCTGAGAAGCCTGTGTTGTACTGGAGGGCAATGTCGATGGGAATGACCTTGTCCGACATTACAGTGATAGGCTCCGGTATGAGCTTGGGAGCGCCGGCGTCCAGATAGTCGATGAACTCACGGAGGCCTTGCTCACTGTAGAATGTCTCGCTTCGGAATACCAGGTTGCCGGTAGCCTTACGCTCGCCGTCTTCTGCGGTCACGAACTCGTCCACCTTTTCCCTGAGGTCCGTCAGGGTGATGCGGATACCCTTGTTCAGGTAAGCCAGTTCACGGAGACGTGCGGCCAGGGTATCGTACTTGTAGACGATGGTCTGGGTGAAGATGGTTGCATCCGGATGGAAGGTGATGATGGTACCGGTGTCATTGGACTCGCCTACCACCTGGACTTCCGTGATGGGTTTACCCTTGGAATACTTCTGGACGAAAATCTTGCCTTCGCGGTGAATTTCCGCAACCAGAAGGTCACTGAGGGCATTCACGCAGGATACGCCCACGCCGTGCAGACCGCCGGATACCTTGTAGCTGGACTTGTCAAACTTACCGCCGGCGTGGAGGACGGTGAGAACCACCTCCAGGGCGCTGCGGTGCTCTTTCTCATGCATACCCGTGGGAATGCCGCGGCCGTTGTCCTGCACGCGGATGGAATTGTCTTCCAGTATCTTGACGTCCACGTCCGTGCAGTAGCCGGCCATGGCCTCGTCTATACAGTTATCCACTACCTCATATACAAGGTGGTGAAGACCTCTTTCTCCAATGTCACCGATGTACATGGAAGGGCGTTTGCGCACCGCCTCCAAACCTTCAAGTACCTGAATACTGCTGGCCGAATACTCCTGCTCAGCCTGTTTCATCTCTTCGTTCTCGATCATTTCTATCTGTTTATATTAAAAACTCAAACTTGCTCCTAAACTCACATAGATGCCCTTTTCTGCATGGAACGGGACTCTCTGGACACTCTGGTTAAGAAGGTTTCCTACCTTGAGCCATGCGTTCCAGAAACGGTTCACCACGAAACTGCACTCAGCTCCAAGGTCTGCATAACCGGGGAGAGTTGCATCTACACCGGGGCAATCAGTCCTTGAATCCAGGGTAACTGCAGGGATAAAACGCCCCGCAAGCCTGTAAGCGGCCCTTAAGGATGCGGCAAATGCCGGAGGACCGAACAGGTTGGTCTTAAGTCCCTTCTGGGACAAAATACTGTATTGATACTGCAGTTTTGCATCTATATCCATGTGGTCGCTCTTCCAGCCAATTTCCGTACCGGCATAGAAGGTGTTAAGGGGGCTCATATAGCCAACCAGCGGGGTGTAACCGGCTCCTGCTGTGCTGAAGCCCCATGAAACCATGTTGCTGAGACTCTTGAAACCGACTTTCGCATTATAGTATAACCTCTCGTGTACATTACCGCGGACACCAAGCATAATATTGATGTTCTCAGTAGAAATGTCCGGAGCGAAGGCAAAGCTTCCCATGAAATGATTCTTGTAAAGCAGTTCTTCATATGTGCTGATGGTGTTCCCGCCGGTAACAGCCGCCTGAAGCACCATTGAGTCTTCTATGAGGTTGTACGTTGCCTTGATGTCAGGGAAAAGGACTCCGGCCTTTGTGGGACAGAATGTGTCATCGTTCCTTGTGACGAAGGCCACCTTGACACCCACGCTGAGCATGAGCCGCATGTACGAAAGGGCATATGCAGGTGTGATAGCAAAGTTACCAGCAACACCCTGGACGGCGCCGTCATGATTGAGGACCTGTGCACTTAGTCCAAGGCTTGCGAAGCCGCCGTTTACGGGAAGGCCCACGCGAAGGTCCGTTTTGCTGTGGACCTCTCCCAGTGCGGGATTACCAGTATAATTCAGATGCTCAGACACATAGTAGCGTAAGGAAGAACCCAGGGTTCCGGATACTCCTGCATCTGCACTGACTCCATGATTACTTACATTGGCCCAGACATCTGAACCGGCCGTTCCGGTATACCTGAGATCCAGACGGAGGGCTCCGCCGTCCCAGTCATAGCGCATGTCTGCGCCGGCTGTGGCAACCCTGTCTTTCCATGCAGCGGTCCTGTTGCCGCTGTCCATGAACATCTGCTCCGTGGCATCAAACTGAATGTCACGATAAGTGCCCATATAAGCGTTGTAGCTGCCGTAGACGTTCACCTGAAGGGCATCCCCTGCCAGCGGCGTCCAGACTACCTGGGCCTCCGGATGGAAGCCATAGCCCGCGCCCAGCTTGGCAAACAGCGTGCTCTGGGTTTCTGGACGGGCGTTGGGGCGGAGTTGGACATTGTACGGCTTGAACTCATATGAGCCGCGATACGGAGTGCTGCGGACCGTATAGTCGAAGTCATAGTTGAAACGGGACACGGAATCCGGCAGAGGGAGGAGCTGGTCCGGCTTCTCTATTCCGGACGCTTCCCTCTTGTAGGTGTTGGTGACCTCCACCGTGGGATTCAGGTTCTGGGCGGCAGCTCCGAGGCTAAGCGCAAGGAGCGCCAGTGTATATGCTGTTTTCTTCATTTCTCTAGAGTTTACGCAAACGCTGCTCTACCTGGTCCAACACATCGTCAGATGCACCTGACGGTTCATAACCGTTACGGATACTGTCAAATGTGGCACGTGCCTGGGTAAGGTTACCCTGCTCCGCGAATGTGTCTCCAAGTACGATGAACGCCTTGGCCAGCCAGTAATTCTGGTCTCCGGCGCCCTCAGCAAAGGCATAGACCTTGTCCTGGATGCCGTCGAATTCGGCGCGGTCGTACTGGTCCTGGATAATGATGTACGCCGCCTCTGCACCTTCTGCAGTAGAAGGCTTCTGGGCGAGGACCTGGAACTGCGTCAGGGCCTCATTACGCCTTGAAGTGCTCATGAGGGCTTTTGCCTTGACGTACAGAGCCTCACGGGAAAGATCTTCCGGATTACCGGACTTCCTGAGGACCAAATCGGAATATGTGAGGGCGTCTTCCCACTGACGGGCACGGAAGGCGCTTCGCATGAGACCAATCTGCGCGGCCTCTGCGTTCTCTTCCATTCGGGCAATCTCCGCCAGTTTCTTGTACGATGTAAACGCCTTTGCATAGATGCCAAGGGCGTAATTCACGCGCGCATAACTGAGCGTTGCGGATTCCTCCATTGCGCCGGAAAGACCGCTTTCCAGGGCAATCAGATACTCATCCGCCGCAGCCTGGTTGGCACCAAGGTTGCGATAGCTGTCTGCAATGTAGAAGTGGGCCTTGGCAAAGTTGGGAGTGCCCGGATATGCCTCCAGATATGCTCCCAGGGTATTGATTGCCTTCTGCCACTCACCGGAAAGGAATATCTGTTCCGCCGATGAGAAGTAGACCTCTTCCTTCTGGGCCTCCGTGCGGTTTGCTAGGCTTCCCAGGGAATTGACGTATGCGATATATGCCTGCGGATCTTCCCTTGTACGATATATGGATTCTATGGCAAGGAGGGCGTCCTCCGTGTAAGTACCTTTCAGTTCCACTACCTTCTTGTAACAGACAAGGGCGTCGTCTGTGGAACCGGAAGCCCTGGCAATGGTGCCCAGTTCAAGGAGCGCACGGGCGTCAAGGGTGGGATCCGTAGTATTCTTGCGAAGGGTACGGAAGGTCCTTTCAGCGTCCTCGTTGTCCTGTACGGCCATGTATGCACGGCCAAGCTCCAGCATGGACTCTCCGTAATAAGGGGCCGAAGGACTTGCTGTCTTAGCGTTCTCGAGGAATTCTATCTTCCTGGAATCGTCCCCCTGGAGACCGGCGGCGAGACCTGCGCGGTATGCGGGATAGAGGTTGTCCTTGTTGGGGTAGTTGGCCATCTGGCGCTCATATGCCAGGACTGCAATCTCATAGTTGCCGCTGAAGAAATAGCAGTCACCTATCCTGGTTTCAGCATCCGCCCCCATTGTAACCTTGTCAAGTGCTATATAATTGTCAAACCACTTGATAGCGTTCTCATAGTCCCCTTCCTTGAAATATGTATATGCCATCTGGTAGGAGATGAGGTCTCCCTCAGTGCGTTTGGGAAGAGCGGAGAGGTTGTAAAGGTCCTTGAGTATGGCGCGGGCCTCAGAGTACTTGCCGTCACGGTAGTATGCCTCAGCCAGGTAATAACGGGCAAGCTGGTTGAAGCCGTCCCTGCGGTGGCTGTAGTATGCGGCGGCCTTCAGATGGGGCACGGCCGCCCTCCATGAACCGCTTTCCATGAGTTCCATAGCCCTCATCATATATGCCTTCATGTAGTTGTACTGCATGCGGGGCTCAAGGTTCTCGATGTGGTCATACGCTTCCACGGCGCCCTCATAGTCATGGTTGCTGAGGGCTGCCATAGCCATATATGAATAGATGCGGTCTCCCTTGGAACTGGTGCCGTAGCGGCGGAGGTATTCCTGGAAAGGAGCCGTATCTCCGCCAAGGTCGAAGGCCAGCTTGGCGTAGTTGTAAAAAGCGTCTTCCTTTATTTCTTTAGAGTAATCAAGGTCTGCGGCTTCCTTGAAGGCCTGCATTGCGGCAACCTTGTTGCGGATCTTGACATTGGCGTAACCAAGCTGGTAGGATGCAATCTGGCCGATGGAGTCTTTCCTCTCACCCATCTGCATAAAGTTGTCTACCGATGCCTGCCAGTCTTCCACCATATACAGGACCTCTCCGGCATAGAAGTAGTCAGCCCTTGTGCGGGCAGCCTTGCTGCGGAGGTTCTCCACATAGTATGTACGGGCCTTTTCAGCATCTCCAAGGACAAGATAGGACTCGCTCATTATGCGGGCCATGTGGGGCTGGCGGTCTGCAGGAACCTTGTCAAAGAGGTCCTCACCGAACTGGACCACATATTTGTAATCCTTTTCATTGAAGCGGCATTCAAGGATATAGTAGTTTGCGAGATCCCTGAAACGATAGTCCTTTGCCGCAAGGAGGAACCATTCCGATGCCTCACGGAAGTTGCCCTGGGCATAGTTGATATAGCCTATTGCATAATACGCAGGGGCCGTGTAATCGCTTTCCGGGATGGAACGCATGCGCTTGAGAATGCTCTTTGCCCTTTCCCATTCTCCTACGCCATATGCGCTGTAACCAAGTTTGTAAGTATATTCAGGGACACAGCTTGTGTAAATGTCCTTTGCCGTTATGGAATTAAGCTGTGTAAGGGCCTCTTCGAATCTTTCCCTATCGAAAAGGTCAATACCCCAAAGGAAACGCACCTGAGGTGTAAGGATACACTCAGGATAACGGCTCACGAAGCGCCCTGCCATTGCATAAGCGCCGTCAGAGCCCATTGAGAGGACACATAAGGTACGATAGCCTTCCGCCATTTCACCGGAAACGCCGTCCAGCAGGGACAGAGCCTGGCTGTACATTCCGGCCTGGTAGAGTTCCTTGGCCTTGGAAAGATCCTGCGCACCCGCGGAAAGGGCTATGAGTGCTGCAGCGGCCACTATGATGATTCTTTTCATAAGCATCTTTTTTGTCAGGGGGTCCCTCCCCAAAGGGGAGGGCGCTCTATTTTCCCTGAATTTACAAATATACAAAAAAATCTGATTATATTTGCACTAATTATGGAAAATATGACGGAAAGCTTAATTCACTTCAAGGACGCCGAAATCCTCAACGGCGAAAGTCCCGTTATTTACGGCTTAAACATGGATGTAATGCCAGGAGACTTTGTCTACATAGTAGGCAAGGTTGGATCCGGTAAAACCTCCATTATACGCACAATAACGGCTGAAAACAAGCTTCTTAAAGGCGAAGGAACCGCCTGCGGATATAACCTCAAGGGCATAAAGTCCAGAGATATCCCCTACCTCAGGCGCAGCATGGGCGTCATCTTCCAGGATTTCCAGCTGCTCCAGGACAGGACGGTGGAAGACAACCTAGAGTTCGTCCTCCGCTCCACCGGCTGGAAAGAGCGCGGCGCAATAGACAGGCGCATCATGGACGTACTGGAAGCCGTAGGCATGGAAACAAAGGCCCACAAGCACCCCCACCAGCTTTCCGGCGGTGAGCAGCAGCGAATAGCAATTGCCCGCGCCCTCCTGAACAAGCCCTCCGTCATCCTTGCCGATGAACCCACCGGCAACCTCGACGGTGAAACCGCCGACGAAATACTCCAGCTCCTCCAGTCCCTTAACAGCGAAGGCACCGCCATAGTCATGGTTACTCACAACCGCACCATCTTCGAGAAGTACCCCGGCCGCGTCTTCTCCTGCGAAGGCGAGTCCTGCACCGAAGTCGTTGACGAAGGTATTGACGTGGTGTTATGACAAGAAAAGAGCGGTTTAACAGCATCGTGGAGTGGTTCTCGGAGAACCGCCCCGTAGCGGAGTCTGAACTCCACTTCAAGAACCCATTCCAGCTGCTTGTGGCCGTGATTCTGAGCGCCCAATGCACGGACAAACGGGTAAACATGGTAACCCCTCCCCTGTTTGAACGATTTCCCACTCCGGAGTCCCTAGCCGCCGCCTCTTTCGATGACGTTTTCCCTTATGTAAAGAGCGTTTCCTACCCCAACTCCAAGGCCACACACCTCATTGGAATGGCGCAGAAACTCATTGCCGATTTCGGTGGCGAAGTCCCCTCTGACATCGACGCCCTCATGTCCCTTCCCGGCGTTGGCCGCAAGACAGCAAACGTCATTGCCTCAATAGTTTACGACAAGCCCGTCATAGCAGTTGACACCCACGTTTTCCGCGTCGCCCACCGCCTTGGCCTTTCCGACGGAAAGACACCCCTGGACGTTGAAAAGGACCTGGAAAAGCACATACCCGTGGACAAGCGCGCCATATCCCACCATTGGCTCATCCTCCACGGCCGCTACACCTGCACCGCCCGCTCCCCCAAATGCCAAGAATGTTCCCTCACTCAGTGGTGTCGGTTCTACGCTCAAGAAAATTTGGTAATACAAAAATAAACCGCTATTTTTGCAGTCCTTTTCGGGGTATTAGCTCAGTTGGCTAGAGCGATAGGTTCGCAATCTATAGGTCAGGGGTTCGACTCCCCTATACTCCACAAAAAAAGTCCCGGCTTCGGGACTTTTTTCGTTGAGTATTGCGCCTTCGGAGAGCAATCACATGCTCACATGCTAATACAGTAACTGGCTGTAATTAGCTGATGAACTGAGCTTTGAGCTGTTCGATCTTTTCAGGGGCGGTGGAACCGGTGGCACCGAAGTAGAACTTGATCTTGGGCTCTGTGCCGGAAGGACGGACGGAGACGACGTCGCCTGCTTCGTTGAAGAACTGGAGGACGTTGCTCTTGGGAAGGCCGGTTTCTTCGGGCTTGTTGTAGTCGATGACCTTGGCGAGCGGGCTGCCTGCGATGACCTTGGGAGGACAGGCCCTGTAATCGGCCATAATCTTCTGGATTTCCTCCGCGCCGGATTTACCCTTACGGACGATGTAGACCATCTTCTCAACGTACAGGCCGTACTCCTTGTAGACCTTTTGGAGCAGCTGCCAGAGCGTCATGCCCTGCTCTGCGGCCCATGCGGCGCATTCCGCCACCATGATGCCGGCCACCTGGGCGCACTTGTCACGGACAAACTCACCAAGGTTGAAGCCGTAGCTCTCCTCACCGCCGCAGATGAAGACGCCCTTGCCCTCATTGCGCTTAACTACCTCTGCGATATACTTGAAGCCGGTAAGCACGTTGTAGCACTTGACACCAAAGCTCTTGCAGATTGCCGCAATGAGCTCACTTGTGACGATTGTCTTGACCACATAGCCGTTTGCGCCGTCAAGTTTGCCAAGTTCCTTCCAGCGGGTAAGGACATAATATGTAAGGAAGCTCCAGGTCTGGTTGCCGGTAAGCTGGACAATCTTGCCTTCGTCGTTACGGACGGCAATGCCAAGGCGGTCCGCATCCGGGTCCGTTGCCATGACGAGGTCCGCACCCACTTCCTCAGCCTTGTCTATGGCCATTTTCATGGCTGCAGGCTCCTCCGGATTAGGAGATGCCACGGTGGGGAAATTACCGTCGGAGACCATCTGCTCCTTTACCATTATAACATTCTTGAAGCCTATTCTCTTCAAGGCCTCAGGCATAAGGCGTACGCCGCAGCCGTGGAGCGGAGTGTAGACTATCTTGAGGTCAGCATGTTTCTTGACCACATCCGGGCTCAGTGCCAGGGAGGTAATGTCGCGGAGATAGCACTCGTCCACTTCTTCGCCCATGATCTCGATGGGAGCCTTTGCCACTCCGGGAACGGGAGCGAAACGGACATCCGCAGGGTCAGTAATCTTGCCAACTTCATTGACGATGTCCTTGTCTACGGGAGCCGTAATCTGGCCGCCATCCTCCCAGAACACCTTGTAACCGTTGTATTCCTTGGGGTTGTGGCTGGCAGTGACCATGATGCCGGCCGTGGCCTTCTTGAGGCGGATGGAATAACTGAGCTCCGGAGTGGGACGCAGGGATTCGAACAGATAGACCTTGATGCCGTTGTTGGAAAGCACTTCTGCCGATATTTCTGCGAAAAGGCGGGAATTGTTCCTGCTGTCGTGGCTTATGCACACGCTGGCATTACCCTTCACATTGGCCTTGATGTAGTTTGCAAGGCCCTGGGTGGCCATTCCAACAGTGTACTTGTTCATACGGTTGGTACCAACGCCCATGATTCCGCGAAGACCGCCCGTACCAAATTCAAGATTACGGTAAAAAGCATCTTCAAGGCCCACAGGGTCCGTTTCCATGAGCTTCTTTACCTCAGCCTTGGTCTCTGCATCAAAGTTGCCGTCAAGCCAGCTCTGAGCAACAGTTTTGTAATCTGCCATATTATTGTGTTTTAGTGTTTGTTCGTATCCACAAAAATAAAAAATAATCAGTACTTTTGCAATATGGATTTCAAAGAATTCATACTTGCCCATGACGGAGACGACGTAGCCTCCCTGGCCCTCAGGCGACAATCGCTGGAAACACAGGTTGAAGACTGGAACCTGGCCCTCAGCACCCTCGAAGCCCGTTCCAAACTCCGTCACAAAGTCCCCGAGTGGTACGCCATCCCCTCACTCCACTACCCCAAAGTTTTATCCGCAGAACAGTGTTCTTCAACGGAAACCGCCCGCTACAAGGCCTCGCTTGTAAGCGGAAAAGTGGCGGACCTGACAGGCGGATTGGGGGTAGATGCTTGGGCTTTCAGTAAAGTGGCTACAGAAGTGCTGTACAATGAGATGGATGAAGGGTTGTGCAGGGCGGCGGAGCATAATTTCAGGGAGCTTGGGGTTAAGAATGTCTTGGTCAGGAACAAGATGGTGGAACCCGGAGCCGTCAAGGATATCCTGGGAGGCTTTGAGCCTGATACGCTGTTTCTGGATCCAGCAAGGCGCGGTGACGGCGGACGCAAGGTTTTCAAGCTTGAAGACTGTTCACCCAATGTTCTAGAGTTGCTCCCGGAACTCTATGACGCCTGCCCCAGAATAATTCTCAAGCTCTCCCCTATGGCAGATATCACCCTCATCTGCAAACAACTTCCTGGGGTACGCGAAGTGCACGTCGTTGCCACCAGCGGCGAGTGCAAGGAGTTGCTGCTGGTGATGGAGAAAGGCTATGAGGGGGAATACAGGACAATTATAGCAGATAACGGTCATATATTAGAGATTTCTCCGCTTCGCTGCGCTTCGGTCGAAATGACAGAAGAATTGTCATTTCGAGCGGAGTCCGAAGGACGTAGTCGAGAAATCTTATTTGAGCCGGGGAAGGCGCTGCTGAAGGCGGGGGCGTTTGATTTGCCGTTCCGGTACGGACTGCGCAAGCTAAGCCGGCACACACATCTGTATGTGGGCCAGCAGTCAGTACCTGAAGAACTTGCACAGTTTGGAAAGTGCTTTGAGATAGTTGAAACACTCCCTCTCTCGGGCAAAACAATGAAAGAAGTTGGAAAGCGCTATCCTAAGGCCGATGTCACAGCCCGTAACATCCCAATGACATCAGAAGAGCTTGCAAAACGCCTTGGCGTAAAGCCCGGCGACGGTTCACTCCATATCTTCGGCACTCAAAGCGACTCCGAGGGCAAGTTGCTTATCATAGCTCGGGCCACGCAGCGCGAGGCGCCTGTGCCGCCAAGGAGCTCTCGCACCTCTGCGTAGTCTGCCAACATCCTGGAACGATAAGATTCATCGTCCAGAAGCAACTCAACCTCGCCCATGATGTTCTCCACCGTGAAGTTCTCCTGCAGGAGTTCCTTGAAGGCAAGGCGGTCAATGATGAGATTGGCAAGGGACACATATTTCACCTTGATGATGCGCCTCATGATGAAGGCACTGGCGGCGGCGACCTTGTAGGTCACCACCTGCGGCGTACCAATAAGAGCGGCCTCCAAGGATGCCGTTCCGGAGTTGATAACAGCCGCCCTGGCATGCCTCAGAGCGCCATAGGTTTCTCCAAACACAACGTGCACAAAGTCCCTGTCACCCAGATACTTGGCATAATCTTCCATTGTGCGGAAAGGCGCCGCGGCCACCACGAAATGAAGCTCCGGCCGCTTGGAATGAAGGGCATCGGCAAACTCCATGAACGTGGGCATCATGGAGCCTATCTCCATGTTCCTGGAACCAGCAAGAAGCGCTATCCACTCCACGTCCGGAAGTTCCGTCCGTTTAAGGAAAGAAGC
>JAILJO010000011.1 GCA_024694675.1 Bacteroidales bacterium
CGAATTCGATGTACACCGGTTCCTGAAGGTCTATGTCCTCCGGCAAGATGTCCAGAAAGCTTAGGAGCAGTCCGCCATCTGTTCCGTTGGATTTAAGAACCTGCGCTACCTTGAGCATTATTCGGCTGCGGGAGCCTCTTCTGCTGCGGCGTCCTCAGCTGCGGGAGCGGCCTCTGCTGCAGCCTCTTCAGCTGCCTTGCGTGCTGCTTCCTCTGCCTCTGCCTTCTTGGCGGCGATTGCCTTTGCGCGAGCCTCGTCTACTTCCTGCTCTGCAGCCTTTGCGGCCTTTGCCTTTGCGATGGCCTCGTTCTTGAGACCGGTCTTCTTGGCGGCAATCTTCTCATCCCTCTGGGCCTTCCAGGCGGCGAACTTAGCGTCTGCCTGAGCCTCAGTGAGAGCACCCTTTGCTACGCCCTCTGCCAGGTGCTTGCGAAGGAGAACACCCTCGTAGGAGAGGATGCGGCGGGTAACCAGGGTGGGCTGGGCACCTACCTTGAGCCATGCAAGAGCCTTCTCACCGTCAAGGACGATGGTGGCAGGGTTGGTGTTGGGGTTGTAAGAGCCAAGGAGCTCGATGAATTTTCCGTCACGCGGGGAACGGGAATCGGCCACTACAATGTGGAAGAATGCGAAATTCTTCTTACCGTGGCGCTGGAGTCTGATTTTAACAGCCATTGTAAATCTGTTGTTTAAGTTAATAATGCGTATTGCCCCAACTCGTGGGGGACTGCAAAGGTAAGAAGAAAAAAGAAAAAAATGAAAAAAATTTTGCGCTTTCAAAAACTTGATTTATCTTTGCAGTCCCAAAGCGGATGTGGTGAAATGGTAGACACGCTACTTTGAGGGGGTAGTGGGCGTTGGCCCGTGTGAGTTCGACTCTCACCATCCGCACAAAAAAACCGGTCCTTTCAGGATCGGTTTTTGTTTTGAATCACTTGTCTACCCGGAAGGAGGAAAGGATATCGGCATAAGACCGCACGGTCTCCGGGGAGTCTCCCCAGGCTACTGTAATTACATTGTAGTATTCTATCTGGGTGGACGATACCCGAAGCACCACGTCATCGCCGTCCTGGGTGTTTCCTATTACGAAAGCGTCAACCGTGTACGGGAAAGAGACCTCGTCAGGAACCATGAGCCCGCTCTGACTGGAGATTGATATTTTGGAACTTGCCCTCTCGCCCACCGCCATTACATCTATCTGTATCTCCTTGGCAAGCTCGGAAGGGACAATTGTCTCCACGAACTCCGGCTCGTAACGGTAGATGCTGAATTCTATCTGGTTGGACGGCGCCTTCCTGCTGCTTAGGATGAAAGATGTGTATGGCCCGTCAGACGTCCTTTCCTTTATCTCATAATCCCCGGCAGGATAGGAAAAGGAGAACTCTCCCTCCCTGAACAACTGATTTCCGGATGGGCCGCATCCGGAAATCAGAAGGATGGTTACAAGTCCTGCCAGGAGGGCGCTACAGCTTCTTGACATTGGAAGATGAGTGGAGATATGGCTTCCTGTCGGCTCCGGCAAGGGCGCTTCCTTCGATGACAACCGTGGGCTTTCCGCCGCACGAGGATACATCCAGATAACCGGAGTCGCTTTGGCCCCACTTCTGCCCCTCAGCTGTCCTTGAGCGGATGGTGTAATAAATGGGACCGTAAACGTAGCAGTTCTCCAGCTTGACACCATATTTTTTCACAATATCATCATGCGGTGTAACGCGTCTTTTGAGTTCACCTTTTCTGCTGAATAGGGCCTCGTTGGAGTCACAATATCTGTCATCTCCGGTCTCTCCCTTACCTCTCAGAATCCTAGAAATATAATACTGTTTCTTGTTATCATCCCAACTGACAACGGCAACGTTATACATGTCTTTGAACTTTACGCATTCTCCCGCGACTCTTGCATTATTCTTGATTTCCCAGTTCAACATTTTAGGCATCTTGACATAAGATACTTCCCTGGTCTTTCCTGCAGGCTTCGCCTCTACAGCCCTTCCCGATGCGAGGAACCTGGCGGTATAAGTAAGGACCACACCCTGATTGGAGGGACCTATCTTCAAACTTTCTTCGGTGCTGAAAGCCTCACGGATAGTCTTTCCGCTGTTGATAGCTGCGGCAGGCCCGGTACTGCCTCCCAGCATGAACAGGAACACATCATCGGTTGTGCTGCTTTTGGCTATGCTTTCCGCCCCGGTGGCCTTCACCGTAACTGCACCGACTCCGATATTGGCGTACTGGCTGCCGGTAAAAGTCATGTCCTTTGAATGATAAGACCTGAAATAGAATGCCCTGCGGCCATAAGTGACAGAATTGATAACTGCTATGGCTCTGTTCCCTACCCTTTGCTTTAACATGTCAGCCGTCACCTCGCTCCCGAAATACTTGTACAGCTCCGTTGAAGGATGCGGAGTAATGCTCACCGTGTAATACTTCTGGGTGAAGTCCTGGACGGTGGTAATCTTTGTCTCGTTATTGGTTGTCTTGGTGTCCACTTTAATATTGTTCTTCATGTACTTGGCATCACAGCCAATCGCATACATGACCGCCGAAGTTGAAGTACAATAATGGGTTTTGGTGTTGAAATTGGTAGGGGGAACATGCCCTGCGCCAGTGCTGGGGGCGTCGAGGACACTGTATATATAATTTGACACTTCCTTTTTGGTGAGCTTTACCTGCTTTTCAGGCGTGCGGCTGCCTGTATTGAATTCTACAAAAATATCTGCGGTTCCCACAGGAAGGCCCACAAGGGTAGGGCGTCCGTCTGCAAAGTCCTGGTCTGCATAAACAACTGCACCGGGGAAAATCGCGGTCTCGTCGGTAGCAAACATTTCCCTGCCGGCGATTTGTTCCACATCCTTGTCAACGTATTTCAGTTCGAAGGCTTCTCCCATGTCGTTCACTATAACCTGAGGTACCTGCTCCGGTGTGTAAGGTGTTTTGGTAAGAGCCGTGGGAGTTTCCAGGGTGGACCTGATCAGAATAGTCTGGTTAAGGTCTCTCTGAGTTTGCGTCTGGGCAAAAACAGATACGGACAGCAACATCAGCGCCGCCTGTACTAAGATGTGTTTTGTGTTCATACTTATGTATTTAAAGTTAGTGAAATATTTGCCATCGATGTCAAAAGTAGTTTATTCACAGAACAAAAACACTATTAGAATTAACCATATTAAAAAATGGAAGTTAAAATAGTGATAACTAACTACTGAAATCAATCACCAATTTTAGCCCGCTAAAATGGCACTTATATGTGGTTTTCTAATGAATATAGTTAAAATTAATCGTTTTTATTAGTTCATTTTGCTTTAACTTTGGGCATTGAACCAAAACCTATAAATACTGCAACCAATATGAAACTTTCTCTGACAGTATACTCCGCGCTTTCCGCCCTGCTCCTTGTGGGAGCCTGCGCGCAGAACAGGGGTGAGGTGGAAGAGAGGAACCGGATTGGTGCCTTGCTGGACGAATCCGCACGCACAGCAAAGACAAGGAAAGACTACGACAGGGCCACAAAGCTTGTCATCGAAGCCATGGAACTGGCAGACCGGAGCTCGGACAAAGCCATGAAGAGCTATGCCCTGAGCCAGCTTGCTAGGCTGGACATACTCACTTGGCGGGATGCCCAGGGATGGGAGCACGCCGTGGAAGCTGAAAAGCTTGCCCGCTCCTGCGACACGGACAGCCTCCTTGCCCACGCACTGTTCGTTAAAGGCAAACTGCTGGTGGTGGGCGGCATCACGGAACTTGAAGCCAGAGACGACGAAGCCATAAAGTATTTCCAGGAAGCCCTCCCACTCGCGGGAGGCAACACGGAACTCTCCGTGGACATCCTCTTCCAGCTCTCCCAGGCCTATGTGAACAAGAACCGCTTCAACAACCCCATAGACCAGGACATCTACGACGCCGCCGGAGACTACATAGCCAAGGCAATAGGCCTTGCGGAGAGCAGGGGCAGGAAGGACCTCATAGCAAAGTCTTCCACCTACACCATGCGGTATTACCGCCAGGGCGGACAGATCCTGGAAGGCATCAGAAGCTGCCAGACAATACTTGAAGACTGCCCCGAGGACGATTACCTCTCCCGTTCCCAGGCCTGGAACAACCTTACCATGCTCTGGGCCCAGCTTGGAAACCTGGAGGAGACGGCTGCGGCACACCAGCAGTATGTGTACGCATGCGAGTATTACATGAAGCAGAAAGCCGACGAAACCCTGCAGGATATGGAAACGGCATACCAGTCACACCTTTTCAAGGCAAGGGCACGGGACTACAAGAGAGTGACCATACTGCTGTCGGTACTGACCCTGCTGCTTATATCCGTAATAATACAAGGTATATATTACGGCCGCAAGATAAAGGCCAAGAACATGGAGCTCTCTGCTTCCAACATGGCCAAGGAGCAGCTTATCCAGCTTGTTTCCAGGGAATTCGCATACCCCGGAATAGCCGGAGAGCACACCCTGAAAGGGCTCACCGCCCTCCCGGACGACAAAATCCGCCAGCACATTGCAGGCCTTCTGCCCGGGAATCCCGCCCTTGCCCATGAAGTTGCAGACTACGTTATCTCCGTAGCGCGCAAGAAGTCGGAGCTGGTAAAGCATTACGGCCTCACCGCGCGCGAAATGGAGGTCCTCCGCCTTTGCCAGGAAGGCCTTTCCGCATCCGAAATGGCAGACAAGATACACGTCAGCGTGCATACGGTGAATAACCATAAGCAAAACATCTACGCCAAACTGGATGTACGCAGCGTGTCCGAAATGCTGGCCAAAGCCGTGAAAGAAGGCCTCCTTTAAAAGGTTAGCCCGTCTGGTTATAATTAACTATTTTTCCGCGGGGTTTTCAATTTGATTAATTTTAATCTTTTGCCGGTGGAGTACGATTAGTAATTTGCAGAAAATTCTGCATTTTATGAAAACACTTAAGACTATTCTGGCAGCAGCCGTCCTTGTTCTGACGGCCGTTTCTGCAGGTGCAACCTCTTGGTATGTAAGCCCTTCCGGAAAGAACAAGAACGAAGGAACTTCCAAAGATGCTCCCCTTAAAAATCTCCAGAAAGCGGTAGACCAGGCCGTGGACGGGGATGTGATTCACGTTGCCGCAGGCAACTACCTTGGCACCCTCAACGTGGGGTACATTGAAATCAAGGACAAGTACATCACCATACTCGGCGGCTACAACGAGGACTTTTCCGAGCGCAATCCCTTTGTCTACAGGACATATATCCAGACAAGTCCGGAAAACGTTAGCACAAACGGCTCCAAGCCGCTCATGAGGATAGACGCCCAGGGCAAGAGGACGGCGTCCATAGTCATAGACGGCCTTGGCTTCGACCTTGGGCTCCAGAACAAATACGCCGCCCCAAACGACGACCCCCGCAACGGCTGGCCGGAGGGCTGCGAGACGGGACGCATCCAGGCCGTGGGCGAGGGCCTTGGCGCCAATGGAGAGGTTGGCGGAACCACCCAGGGCCACCCCCTTATGCAGGGTAACGTGGAAGGCCGCCTGGTGGTGAAGAACTGTGTTTTCGCCAACGGCGGATACTACGGCATCCAGATGATGAACAAGGGCGGCGACTGGGAAATCTGCAACAACGTGTTCGTTGCCAATTCCTACGCCTCCTGCCAGATAGATTCCATGAACAAGGACGCCAACGTCACCACAGTGGATTTCCATCACAATACCGTTCTTTTCAGCTGGTGCCGCACCAAGATCATGGAAGACATGGGCTACGCCTTCCGCTTCATGTCAAGGGTGGACTGCAACGTCCACGACAACATCTTCGGCTGCTCAAACCTGGGCGCCCTGGATTATTCCCATCACGATTCCAACAAAGCCATCGACGCAAAACGCGTGATCAAGATCAACAACAACCGCTTCTTCATGAACCGCGGAGACCTCATCATGCCTTCCGCCTCCTACACATGGCTGTACATCATGTCCCGAGACTTCGATGACGTGGAGGCCTTTCAGGAGCTGGACGGCAACGAGGAAGTATCGGACCAGAATTTCCTTCAGGCCATCAACCAGCCGTACCTTGCCGGATTCGCCCAGATAAAGAGCGTCTCCCAGACCTCGTACGATCCCAATTCCGCGGCCAACCTTTACCGCAAGGCCCACGGCCTGAACACCATGGGAACGGAAACCGTCCGCGTTTCCATGTACGGCAACCGCTATCCCTTCGAGGATGCCTGGAAACTCTTCGGCGCCCTCCCAGGATCCGGAGCTCAGGCAAAACTGTAGAGAATAACCGAAAATATCACAACTTAAAACTTCATAACTATGAAAATCAAACATTTACTGGCAGCATTAGGGCTTTCCCTGGTGTCGTTTGGCCTGTCCGCACAAATCACGTTGCAAGTGACGGACAAGGCCCAGAAAGCAAGCGGAAGTGACAAGCATCACAAAATCCGCTTCGACTATGTGATATGCGACAGCTCGAACAAGATTGTCAAATTGGAGAACCTTGAATTCACGATGAAGCCGGGAGAGACAAGGCAGGGATCCCTCACCGCCCCGGCCGGCTATCACATCGATCCTGTCGTCCACCTTCAGCTGAGACAGAAACCCGGCGACGATTCCAAATGGTACAACTCTTCCGTCGGCATTGGTACTTTCTACGTAACTAACGGGAGAATCAACCTTGTCATCGAGGGCTCAAGCAGAAAGGGATATGAGCTGATGGTCGGCTCCGCTTCAAGTCCCAAGTTCACCATTGACGGCTCCTCCGGAGACGAGTTCAGAGATGCCCAGAACGCAAATAAGGGGCAGCTTTCCCTTGGCGCCAAAAGGGCAAACAGGGAAGCATCCATGAAGGCGGCAGAAGCAAGAGCCGATGCAGAGAAAAAGGCTGCAGAGAAAAAAGCCGCAGATGAAAAGGCTGCTGAAGAAGCCAGGAAGATGGCCGATTTCAACAGGATAGCCCCCGCGACAGGTCCCATCCCCTCTTACCTTTCCGCCCTCAGGCTGGTAGTTCGTGATTTTACAGACAAAGTATCTGATGGCAGCCAGGTGAGATTACGTCTTGACTATATACTTTGCGATGCGGCCAGCCACGAAAGACAGAGGTTGGCTACCAAGGAAATCGTTTTTAATACCGGAAAAAAAGATGCTTACACCCAGGATTTCTCTATCCCCAGCGGATACGTGATAGAAAACAGACAGATTCATTACGAAATCAGGGCGCGGTATACCGTCGGCGGCACTCACGAGACTGCAGAATCCGGAATATTCACTGTCAACAATGAAAAGCTTGACGGCGTATATGTCCTGAAGGCATATGTTAAGGGATTGGCCACAAGGGGTAAAATGTCCATGTACAAGGACTATTCTTCTTCATTTGTGCGAGAAGAGCAAATGACTTCCGGTGCAGAATTTGCCCAGAACATCCAGAAACAGATAAACGATGCCAAGGCAGCCAAAGCCGCCGCTGCAGCGGAGAAAGCAGCTGCTGAGAAGAAGGTGGCCGAGGAGAAGAAGGCTGCAGAAGATGCAAAGAAATATGGCCTTCCCCAGATTAAGGTGTCCGTATATGACATGGCTTCCAGCGACGGTCCCCAGTCCAAGCACAGGGTGTTCCTGGACTATGTGATCTGCGACATGAAGACCGGCGCCGTCAAAGACGTGAAGAGGACAACGGTTCTTCTAAACGGAGACAATGACAACAAGACCGTCACCCTGACCGCACCCGATGGCTGTGTAATACGCGACGGAATCCACGCAGAGATTTCTACCCGCAAAGGCAGCGGCGGAGCGTCATACGTATCCAAGATCACCGGCATTTTCAAATATGGCAGCGCAAATACCATGAACATAAGCCTCTTCGGAACCACCGATTCCATCAGCATCAAGAGTGCCGGCTCCGCTCCTTTCACAAAGGATGCCCAGAGTGCTGAAGCTTTCAAGACCGCAAACCTTCCCAAATAAACTTTAAAAGCCCATAACATGAAAAGATTATATCATCTCGCTGCAATAGCGGCAATCCTGACAGGCGCCCTTCTTACATCTTCCTGCAAAAAGGACAAAGAGCCCGAAACCGGGTTCGACATTGAAAACATCGTCTTCATGAACGAGAACGACGAGGTGGTAATGGGCGGTGAAACCATAGACGCCGACGGCAACACCCACGAATATGTCCTGGTGAATACGGAAACCATGGATATGTTTACAGGCAAGGCAAAGTGGACCGTTACGGCAAACGGCCAGTCTGTGTGCAAGGATGCGTCAGCGGAAAAGACCGGCTCTGAATACAAGGGCGAAGAGTACAGTGAAAACACCTATGAGTGGTATGTGAGGGTCTTCCCCAACTCAATTGAGCTGTATGCCAACGACCAGGTGGCTTTCAGCATCATTGCCAAGGATGCAAAAGGAAAGTCATTGACTCTGAATATTGAAAGTATTTAAGCGATATGAAAAGGATAATTACCATCCTCGCCGCATGCCTTATGGGCCTGAGCCAGGCTTACGCCCAAAATGAAGTGTTTATCTCTGAAGATGACTATTCTGCAAAGGACTATTTCCAACAACATCCTGACAGGAAGTGGTATCCGGAATTAAAGCTGAATATACGGACTTCAGATTACTTCGACTTCGGGTACTTTCCCGAGTATATGGTCCGTTTAGACTATTTTCTCTGCGAAGCCCTGACTCACAAAGTATTGAGCATAGAAAGCAGGACCGTTTCCATCAAGGCCAACGATTTTGCCGATCATTCTGTTCTTCTCAAGGCCCCCGCGGGACAAGTAATCCGCGACGATATCCACTATGACTTCCAAACAAAGGTTAACGGAATATTCGAGAGCCGCTTCGGAGGTTTTAATGGCCGCCTTTCCTTCGTACCCATGTTTTGGCGGAATCGCGAACTGTATGTTTCGCAATCCGAGGTCGAGCGCTTTTATTTCGACAATATCCCCGGCGAGACATACAAACAGCTAAATGATCCCAAACTTCCCACCAATGCGGTTTTCTATGTGGACGAAGAGGGCAATGCATTTATCTACAACGAAGATAAAAACGATCTCCCGAAGAACATGGGAAACTATGCCCATCCGGATGGAGTTGACAGACCTTCCATGAGGGATGGTTTCTGGCCCAGGAAGATTAACGGGTACCATGTCAAACACAACATGGTTTTCAAACTTAAATACAATAATGGTGAAAAACCCCTTCCAAGTAACCTGAAGCTTTATCTGTTCATGGAATCTCCACTTTATGACCGCAACGGGAATCTTCGCAGAATAGCCGATTGCACCCACGGCGGCATAGAACTCGAGTTATCTTCAAAATCAAGCAGGCCCTGGATACAGAGTACTTTTAATATGGATGATGACGAGCGCCTGTTCGTGTACCCTGTCTGGGAGGTTGTTGCCAAAGATTTGAACACGGGAAAATGCCATGTTGTGGATTGGGGCCTTCTGGACATGCATATTATGTCTTCTGACAATACATATGCTTTTAACGTCCTCGGAACCATAAAGAATGGCGACCTTCTCCAATCGATAAAGAACGGTGACCTGAAAGTAGACAGAGGGAAATAATGTCAACCCTTCGCTGCATACTGGCCCTGGTGGTCTCCTTCCTTCTTGGCATGGGGACCGCCGGGGCGCAGCTGCAGCAAGTCACCGTGACAATAGTGGACAATGCCGACGGTGACCGCAATACCCACAAATCACGTTTCGAATACTCTTTCCTTGACCAGTCTGGGAACCTTATGTCCACCCACGTCAAGGAATTCAAGACAAGCAAAGGTGAAATCCGGACATTCACCATCACGGCGCCCTACACCTACAGCATAGCCCCCGCCATCAGGTACCAGCTCCAGCGCCGTCCGGAAGATGACGACAAATACAGCTTTCTCACTTCCTGCTCGGGGACTTTTCTGGTCTCAGACGGCAGGAAGGGCATACGCGTTGTCATAAAAGGAAACAGCTTCACCCGTGAGGGGAAGCTGTCCTTGGATAAAGAGTCTTATCCGGCCCTAATCAATAATTTCCAATCTCCCCTTCCACCGGAACAGTTACCTTCACGTTGATAGGGGCGTATATCTTATACTGGGGAACCCACGTGGGCCTGGCGGCATACAAAGCTTTCACAATGACATCGTCAAGACCCGGCAGGGGGCAGGGGCGCACAATCTTCACGTCCTGGATGGTTCCAAGGGGAGTGACGATGAACTCTGCCACTGCGCGGCCCTTTCCCACATGGGCACCGGGAGCGGTAATCTCGGAGAGGCCCGCATAAACGGGCAGGTTCTTTGCAAAATCCTTGGGGTCACATATTTCCGGATTACGGTAAATAGCCCAGGCCTGGCCCATGATGCAAGGGTAAGTCTCAAAGTCGTACTCCGAAGGGTCTGTCTGGAAGATGTGGATATAGTCTGCCATGGAGTAATCCCCTTCAGGAACCTTTATCACTATATTGGGGCATACCTCCTCAACTTTACTGATGAAGTCGTACACATAGCCAACTGTTGCCTTCTTGTCAAGTTTAAGGAGTACGGCCGTATATTCTTTCTTCCCAAGTTCCTTGAGGGGGTCCTTGCAGCTTGAGTCAATTTCAAGGACAGTGTCGTTTTTCTTTGCATCTTCAAAAAGGCTCCAATCCATGAATTTTTCGTGGACGGCCATGAACGGGCCGTATCTGCGGCCTTTTCCCCAGTCTGAATACTTGAGCGGATTCATGAACACGACACCCGCCTCGGAAGACATGGAAATGGCGCTCTGGATGTCCTGGCAGACGAGGAAGGAGGTTGTGTAATCTATATACACGAACACGTTCTCCGGAGCTTGTTCCTGTATCAGGGCCCCGATACCATCGTAAGAAAGGTTCTTGAAACCATGCCAGACGGTGTCGTTCTGGACAGAGATGGCGTAATTTTGCGCCCCCGCCCCAGCCTGGGAGAGAAGCACTGCAGCAGCTGCGGCTGCAAACAAGGACAGAATCTTTTTCATTATCATATTATTAAGGATTTACCACGATGCCTGCAAAGGGCCGCCAAAACCCGCATTTGCGCGGTAATGCGGCGCGTACAGGGACTCCACTGTGATTACCGGGGCGCGGAAAGTTCCGGCTTGGGTTACGAAGAAATCTTCCTCAAGCTCCGTTTTCTCTTCCGGAAGAGTTTGGAACCAGTATTCCGTGCGGTCCGTGCGGACGTCGCGGTAGCCTCTGAACCCGTACAGGCCGGACAGCTGGTCTACGGGCCTCAGAGAAGCCTCCCTGGTGGCCGTGAGGCGCACGAAACTGCGGTTTTCCTGGTTCCATATGGCATACCTTGCGGTAACCTTGGCTCCAACCGGGACGATGTCTCCGGGACAGATCTCGGCTCCAGTGTCAGAGTTGAAGAACTTCCTCTCCAGGGTGAAACCGTTACCGGAGGCCTTCACGTCCACGAAAGGCTTGGTGTAGGTGGCCTTCAGGACGATGACCTCAGTGCCAAGGACATCGTCCGAACCGTGCATGACGGAGTTGATGGCTTCCACGAAGGCGGGATCGTCCCCCCATTTCTGGCTCTCTTTCTGGAGCATGAGCCATATACGGATACCGTCCGCCACCTCATAAGGCATGGGAGCGGGACCGGAAGGCACGGTGGGAACGGTGGAGAGAAGGTCGCAGAGGAGGGAGTGGGCGTAGGCTTCCGATTCCAGAAGGCCCCTCCACGGCATTACGGCGTTGGGATAGTACCAGCCGCCGTCCCGGTGCTTTACCGCATAGTCCAGAAGGGATTCGACGTCGGCGTCCATGGAGCCCTTCAGGGCAGCCTTCCCGCCCTTTATGCCCCACGCCTTTGCCAGGGCCAGGCCTTCATCCGTTTCTGCAAGATTCTGGAGGGTGCGCATACGGCGGGCCTTGTCAAGGATACGTCCCTTGAGGCCGCGGCCATCGTCCTTGGAAGGAGTCAGGTATGCCGGGGCATCGTCCTTGAATCTATCGAGGATCTTGGACGATGGCGCATTGAACGGCGCTTCCGGGTAGAGGGAACGGGCATACATATACTGCGCATCGGAAATCCAGCCGCACCAGTAGGGCTGGCTGTCCATGAAGTACCGGCTGTCAAGGAAAGCGGCCGACGAGGAGACGTCCGGGACATCGAATCCGGCCCTTTCCAGACGGGAGAACCGCTCCATGACCACTGCCGTAATCATCAGGGACGACGGCATGCCCTTGAACCAGCCGAAGCCTCCGTCGGCGTTGCGGCAGGCCAGAATCTTCTCCAGAAGCTCCGTTTCATCGGCCTCCCCGCCGTCCAGCTTTGCGGCAAGAAGCCTTACGTAGTATGCTTCAGTGAGGGAAAGGACGTCCGAGCCATAGGGCTTTTTCTTTGCGGGAATGGCTTCCCGGACCATGTCAAGGATGCTTATCTCTGAGAGTTCCGCCTTGCCTGCGGGGGCGTTTACAAACTCTTTCCTGAGCTTTGACACAACCTGGCTCTTCTTTGTCCCGCCAGGAAGTACCGCGCTGTGGCTTTCCGTAAGCGTCTGCATTTTGCCATACACGGGAACGGTCACCGACATGGCGTCGGACAGTTCTCCGGCAGAGAATACGGCCTTGAGGGAGCGGCAGCTCCCATCTGCGGGGACATTGAACACGGTGGCCTTGACTCCGCGGGAAGGCACCGTGAGGGGAACGGACTTGACGCTCAACGGCTTCAGTTTGGAGTGGTCTTCACCGGGATACACATAGAGGGTAAGAGTGCCGGAAACAGGCTTGTCACTATTGTTGGAAACGGATACGGAAGGTTTCAGGATATCTCCCTCATAGAGGTATAGAGGCTCTGCCATGGCAACCTTGACGGGAACCGTGACCAGCATTTCCCTGCGCACCATGGCGTTTTTCATTCCTTTGTCATGGGCGAAAACCTGGACATAATAGGTGGACAGTTTGTCCGATGTCCGGAAGGAGAAGCTTATGCGTCCTTTCTCATCGGCCTTGAGGAAGGGTTCAAAGAAAAGGGCGTTCCGGAACGATGTCCTGACGGCAATATCACCTTCCTTAACTTCCCTGTGCCCGCCCCCGGCTTCACTGTAGACGGGTTCGGCTTCCAGAAGACGCCCTTCTCCTTCCAGGAAGCCGGCAGTTGGCAGCGAGGTAAGGAATACATCGCCCGTGAATGGGTTCAGGCCGGTGACCGAGCCGCACGATGTGGTTGTATGGACGCTATTTGCCGAATAGCCGCGAAGCTTCACAAGGGGCCACTCGTTGGGGGCTATCGCATCGATGCTCTTGTCAAACACTGCCACCAGGGCCTCTGCTCCGGGAGCAGTCTCCAGTGTGAACGTACAGAGTGTGCCCGGGGCCGATTCATCGGTAAAGGAAGAGAAGGCCAGTGGCAGGTCAAGCCTGGTGGGCCTTAGCGTGAAGGTGCCGCCCCAGTAGATTTCCCTTCCATACTTGAAATAGAAGATGGAAAGGCGAACTGCCTCCGGGTAGGATTCCTTGTATGGGAAAGCTATGTCGGCACTGTTCCCGGCTTTTCCTCTTTCGCCTTCAAGATGCAGCAGGCGGGTTTCAAGAACCTGGTTGCAGTCGCCGAAAAGCGTCACTACCGCCCAGGTGGGGCCGTCTGCCGATCCGAAGAATACCCTGATGACCTCTCCCGGGAGAAGCTCCTTCTTCCCTGTGGCAAATACCCTCCTTACCGGAGCGTCGATGACCGCCCCCTCCTGCTTGAGAATGATGCATCGGTTATTGTCATAAACCCTGCCGCCGTCAACTTCGCAGCGGGCATCCAGATAGTAGAGGCCATCGGCAAGGGAGGAGAAATCCAGTTCCAGCCTGTCCCCGGAAGAGACGGACCCTTCCATGCGCACGGCTTTGTCCTCGCCGGTAACCTTATACGTAATTGTACCGGGGACTTTATCTCCGTCCGAGTCTGTCACATACAGTTCGAAAATACCGTTGCCGCCTCTCAGGATGGTTCTTGGAGGCTCAACGTAGTGGCGGTCGCGGATGGGGCGGTAAGAGGGGTTGTCGTTGTCCGAAGTGAGGACGAAACTGCCGTCGGCCCCGTTCAGGGGGTTGATATTTACGTGGATTATGTCACTTATATACAGCCAGGTGAGGAAATCCTGGGTCTCGCCTGTGGCATCGGTCACCTTGGCCTCCACTACGTAAACTCCGGAGGCTCGCACCGGGAAGGAGAGCGTGAAGCTGCCGTCCTCCTCCGGGGCCGATTTTGTCTCGTATACAGAACGGTCACCCCACCAGAGTACCCTGAAATTGATATTCGCGCCAGTGAGGGTATGGCCGGAGTAGGAGCTGACTTTTCCTTTCACCTTTACTGTCTCTCCCGGCATGTAAAGCGAATCCTGCGCTTCAAACTTAAGGTCGAAGGTAGGAAGGACGAAGTTGTCTACGCGGAAGCTCTGGCTTTCCCTGCGCTGTCCGTCCACCAGGACGGCAAGGGAGAAGTCTCCGTTCTTTTGTCCGACGGGAAGCTGGAATTCCCCGGCCACGGAGCCGAACTCATTGCTGGTGAATTCTTTCCGCTCAATCTCCTTCCCCTCCGCATTGTAAAGTACGGCCGATACCGCCGCGTCCGGAAGGACGTCCATCCGGTCTACGAGATTCCCCTTGAAAACGATGGCCTTGAACCTCAGGACGTCACCGGGGTTGTATGCCCCCCTGTCCCTGAAAACACGGCAGTGGGTGAAAACGGAGCCACTGTTTGAGGAGCCGGACAGCCAGGTTTTCCGGATGAGAACATCCGGGCTCCGCCGGGTAATGCCATTCTCTCCGCTGACAGAGCAGAAAAAGCTGTAGGTATCGTCATCATTCTTCTCTATCTTTTTCTCCCAGTCTTCCGGAAGCCGTGTAAAACCGTTCAGGCGGATGGTCTCCGTCATCAGAACCCTTCTGCCTTTGCAAAGGAAGAAATCCGCCTCAGGGAGGCTTTCTCCGCTGAGCCAGGAGGCCGCATAGACCTTGTAGCCGTCGGAGTCTTTCCTCCAGGCCAGGGAGATTGTATGGTGCCTGTAGTAAGTATCGGCCGATACCCCATCCCCGGCGGCCTCTATGAGGTATTCCCCATCGTCAAGGTTCGCGGGCATGACCATGGTCTCCGTATCCTTGAGATAGAAACTGCGGGTGCCGTTTTTAACCTTCCAGCTCTTTACGGAGGGGCCTTTGGAGCCGCCATCGTATCTGTACATGGTTACAGCGGCCTTGCCAAGATTACTGAAAGCCACCGCAACGGTGTCCCCGCCGGCACTTACCTCAAGGGTCTTCCTGGTAAGGGTCTTGCACATGTCCTCCACATAGCCAAGGCTTCCGGCAATGGCGGCCTCGTCACCACAGAGGCGCTTCTTGTCCTTCAAAAAGGCCTTGCACCTCTTGTAGAGGTCTTTATAGTCTTCCGACGCTGATGTAGAGCTCCTTCCAAGGCTTCGCTGTTCAAGGCGCAGGAGTTCTTCCCGTGCATACAGAGATATGGCTGTTCCCGGATACTTTGCCACAATCTTCTCCAGATCTGCCGAACGGGCGCTCTCCGGATAGTGCATCGCTATGCGATAGTCAAGATATGCCCGTTTGGGATAGCCTTCCCCTATGCATCCCTCAAGTGCGCTGCGGTTACGGAGGTTACGGAGGTACTGGTCCCATAGGATGTATTCATAGTCGCTGGCTATGTACTTTGGGAGGTATCCGTTCATGTCGCTCATTGGAGCGTAGAGGCGTGTGTTGCACTCTGTCTCAAGCATCCCGCGGTCATTCTCCAGCAATTTCTCCATGTCCCCGTAGCTGCCGCCGTATTCGCGAAGCCAGAGGTAGGTTACTATGGGGTAGTCGAATTCCTTCACTGCCGCCGCGAACTCCTCAAGGGCACCTTCCCGCTCTTTCCAGTTGCGGCTGGAGACCGCGGTTATATAAGACGAGCCTGCCCGGTAGAAATCATACGGACTGCGCACCTGGGCGGCATGGTCCCGGATTTCCCGGAGCACCTTTGCCGCCTGGGCTGGCTTGTCTGCCTTATCAAGTTCGCAGTACTTATCCCACATCTGAGAGAACCATTTGTCTTGTGTCATAGAGTACATGTTATTGGCTGTAAAGCACGCCATGAGAAGTATGAGGGCGAATCTTTTCATTTCAATACCAAATGTAAAACATTTTAACTGCAACGGTATGGCTAATATTCACTATTTTTACATTGACGGGCATTACTTTTCTTCTTTGTGTGGACGGATTATGAAAAAAATCATAAATTTGTAAAAACAATCATCTTTGTACTATGACCACTATTATCATCATCGGAGTTATCGCTCTCCTCGTGCTCTGGGTCATTTCCGTCCAGAACCGCCTTGTGAAGGAAGATGAAATCTGCAAGAATTCCATCAAACAGATCAGCGTCCAGCAGACCAGCCGTTACGATGCCCTTGAAACCGGCGTCAAGATTGCCCGTGAGGAAAACCTTGTAGAAGGTGAGAATTACGAGAAAATCATCGGCATGCGCCGTCCTGCAGCATCGGCAAATCCCACCGTTGCAGAAATCAACGCACAGGAAAGCGCTCTGGGCGGTTTCGCCGCACGCCTTATGGCCGTAGCTGAACAGTATCCCCAGCTGAAGGGCACAGAGGCATACCAGGAAGCCATGAAGAAATACTATGAGTACGAAGATAACGTCCGTCTCGCCCGCATGACATTCAACGACACGGTCACCAAGTACAACCGGGACGTCCGCGCATTCCCGGGCTCAGTAATTGCCTCCATGCTTGGCTTCCCTGTACGTGAATACCTGGAAGACCGCCCGGAAAAGGCAGACCTTCCCAAGGACCTCTTTAACCGTTAGTATTGTGAGAAGGCTCGCATCCCTCGCAGTGGTCATGATGGCCGCTGCGCTTTTTTCCCATGCACAGGAGATCCGAGACATCTCCACCACTGTCAACCTCTTCCGCACCGGTAACGCCCAGGTTATCCAGAAATGGGACGTCACCGTGACCAGCGGCACAGAGTGGTACATCCCCATAGACAATCCCGGCAAGTCCAACATCCACAATTTCCATGTCTTCGAAAACGGAAAAGAGTATGCCAACGACGGCCGGAAATGGGACTCGGGCCGCTCGCTGGAGGCAAAGACCCGCCGCTGCGGCATAGTGGAGAAAAGTGGCGGAAACATAGAACTCTGCTGGGGACAGGGCCAGTACGGAGACCACGTCTATACCATATCTTATATTATCGACAACCTTGTGCTCTCCTACCCGGAGTGCGACGGTTTCCACTGGCATTTCCTGAACGATGAGTGGAACACCCCGCCCAAGCATGCCTCCATCAGGATAGTGAACATGACGGAAAGCGAACCATGGTTCTGGGAAAAGGCCGATTCCTGCAACGTCCAGTACTGGGGATTCGGCATGAACGGGGAGTCCTGGCTGGAAGACAACGCCATTTGCTTTGAGTCCACGGAGCCCTTCTCCTACAGCAGCAGGTTCTCTGCGCTGGTCAGTTTCAAAAAGGGCCTGTTCCTGCCGTCTGAAACAGGTGACGGAAACTTCCAGGACCTCAAGGACCAGGCATTCAAGGGCAGTGACTACGACGACGCGAAGTATACCTTCTGGGATTATATCGGCATGGGCCTGATTGCCCTAGTTTTCATAGGAATTCCGGTCATCATTGTCCTGCTGCTTATCGGGTATGTCATTAAACGCATCTGGAGGCGGACCAGCGGAAACCGCTACAAGAAGGAAGTGTTCGGGAAGAGCAAGATAGACACCTGGTCCCGCGAAGTTCCCTTCGACGCCAACCCTACAGTCATTTACAGCCTCATGCAGAGCGGGGACTACTTCTGCGGGAGCAAGAGTTCCGCATATACGAATGTGATCAGCGCCTACTTCCTGAAATGGATACAGGAGGGTATCATCCGCACTGAGCCGGATCCCAAGAACGAAAAGCGCGTAAACCTACGCTTCGTCAAGCAGTCCAATCCCCCCCAGTTTACGGACAAGATGGAAATGACCGTCTACAACGCCGCTTTGGAGGCGGCCGGCGACGACCTTCTGGAAGCAAACGAATTCAAGAAATGGTCATACAGAAACGACAACGAAGTGGCCTCCTGGACCAGCGAGGCCATCTCCTGCAACCGTCCCGTGTGGCAGGCAGCGTCCATGGAAGACCGCTGCAAAGCAGTTGAATTCAAGAACTTCCTGGAGGACTTCACACTCATTGCAGAACGTTCCGCTCCGGAAGTGGGATTGTGGAAGAAGTACATGATAGTTGCAGCAGCCTTCGGAATAGCGGACAAGGTAGCCAAGAACTTCGAGAAACTGTATCCGAAGATTATGGAAGAGTACGCAAGGCAGTCCAACATGCTGGATACCACAACTACATACTACATCCTCAACAGCCTCAACAATTCTTCCGCATCCATGATGTCAGCAGCCATGAACAGGCAGGCAGAGCGCCAGGCGGCCAAGGCAGCACAGCAGCGCCGCTCTTCCGGCGGTGGAGGCAGCATCTCCTTCGGCGGTGGAGGCGGAGGCTTCGGCGGCGGCCACGGCGGCGGTTCCAGGTAGTCAAAGCAATGCTCCCGGTCTCACCTCTTTTGGAGGGACCGGGAGTGTTGTTTATAATAGGTAAGTTTATTTAATCGTGGCTGCCTTTTGAAGCAGTTCCACGTATTCTTTGCGGAGGCCGTAAGGATCTTGGCCAAGGGCGTTCTTGGCAAGGTCCGTAGCCATCTGCAGAGAGGCGTCTCCCTTGTACTCCGAATCCCTGAGCCAGAGGCCGTAGGCGGCAAGTGACGATGCGAACCTGAGGTTCTCCGATGCCTCAGCACCAGCCTCCGGGACGTCCAGGGAGACCAGTTTGCTGTCATCTCCAAGGCTTTCCTTGTAGCGGAAATCGAACTTGCCGATTGACCCGGCGGCGGAAGCCATTTCCAGCTCATAGAGGGCGGTGATGGTCTGGCCGGAGCCTATCTCCGCGGCGTCTACCTTGTCGTTCTCGAAATCATCGTTCTGAAGCACACGGTTCTCATAACCAATGAGACGATACTTCTTTACAACATCCTTGTTGAAGGTGATCTGGGCCTTGCAGTCGTTGGCGACGGAGATGAACCTGGAGCGCTCGTTCACGAAGACTTTGGTGAGCTCGTTCTCAGAGTCGATGTACTCATAGGTACCGTTGCCGCTGTTAGAGACTTTCTCCATCATACCGTCGTTGAGGTTTCCCTTGCCGAAGCCGCAGATTGTGATGTAGATGCCTTTTGCGGCATAGTTCTGGACGAACTCGCAGATGGCGTCCGTGCCGGTGATGCCCACGTTGAAGTCACCGTCAGTTCCCATGATGACGCGGTTGTTTGCACCCTGGATGAAGTTCTTTTCAGCCTCTTCGTAGGCCATCTTCATGCCGCTGGCACCGGCGGTGGAGCCGCTGGCGGCAAGGCCCTTGATAGCTTTTACTATCTGACTCTTACTGGAAACGGGAGTGGACTGGAGGAGGAGCTGTTCGCCGCTGGCGTAGGTGACGATTGCCACTCTGTCGTCCGGACGCATATAGTCCAGCATGGTGATGAGGCCCTGTTTCAGGAGAGGGAGCTTGTCGTTGGAGCTCATGGAGCCGGAGACATCGATGAGGAACACGAAGTTGGCCTGGGGAATCTGGTCTCCTTCCAGGGATTTGCCCTTTATGCCAAGGCGGAGAAGCTTGTGCTGGGCGTTCCAGGGGCAGGG
>JAILJO010000014.1 GCA_024694675.1 Bacteroidales bacterium
TCTGTTCTCTCAAGCAATATATTGCCGTGGCTATAGCGGTGAGGAACCACCTCTTCCCATTCCGAACAGAGAAGTTAAGCTCACCCGCGCTGATGGTACTGACCTACCAGTTGGGAGAGTAAGTCGCCGCGGTTTTTTGGAGTCCTGATGGTCTTATGACTGTCGGGACTCTTTTTTTATTCCTAGGAAAGTGTTAAATTTGCGTGATATAACAGAAATTACTTTTTTAATTCTATAAAATTATGCAAATCGTATCTGTTTTCGGTAGGGAAATCCTTGATTCCCGCGGAAATCCTACCATCGAAGTAGAAGTAACCCTTGATTCCGGTTTTGTTGGTGTAGCAGCTGTTCCTTCAGGTGCATCCACCGGTGAAAACGAGGCCCTGGAGCTCCGTGACGGCGACAAGAAGCGCTATGGCGGAAAGGGCGTTCTCAAAGCTGTTGAGAATGTGAACAAGGTGATTGCCCCGGAAATCATCGGCATGGACGCCACTCAGCAGAGGGCTATCGACAAGGCCATGATCGAACTGGACGGTACCCCTACCAAGAGCAAGCTCGGCGCTAACGCTATCCTTGGCGTTTCCCTGGCAGTTGCAAAGGCAGCCGCTGCAGAGCTTGGTCTCCCGCTGTACCGCTACATCGGCGGCACCAACGCCTATGTGCTTCCCGTTCCCATGATGAACATCATCAACGGCGGTGCACACTCAGATGCCCCTATCGCATTCCAGGAGTTCATGATCCGTCCCATCGGCGCAGAGAACGAGGCAGAGGCCGTCCGTATGGGCGCAGAGGTCTTCCACGCTCTCCAGAAGGTGCTCAAGGGCCGCGGCCTTTCCACCGCAGTTGGTGACGAAGGTGGTTTCGCCCCTGCACTCAAGGGCATCAACGATGCTCTGGACTGCATCATCGCAGCTATCGAAGGCGCAGGCTACGTTCCCGGAAAGGATGTTACCATCGCCATGGACTGCGCAGCTTCCGAGTTCTGCTTCAAGGAGGACGGCAAGTTCTACTATGACTACAAGCAGCTCAAGGATGGCAAGAAGAAGGATCCTCGTGGCCGCAAGCTCACCACCGACCAGCAGATCAACTACCTTAAGCAGCTCATCACCAAGTATCCTATCGACTCCATCGAAGACGGTCTCTCTGAGGAAGACTGGGAAGGCTGGGTCAAGCTCACCAAGGCCATCGGCGACCGCTGCCAGCTTGTAGGTGACGACCTCTTCGTAACCAACGTCAAGTACCTCCAGCAGGGTATCGAGATGGGTGCCGGTAACTCCATCCTCATCAAGGTGAACCAGATTGGCTCCCTCACTGAGACCCTGGACGCCATTGAGATGGCACACCGTCACGGTTACACCACCGTTACCAGCCACCGCTCCGGCGAAACCGAGGACACCACCATCGCTGACATCGCAGTTGCAACCAACAGCGGCCAGATCAAGACCGGTTCACTCAGCCGCACAGACCGTATTGCCAAGTACAACCGTCTTATGCGCATTGAGATTGAACTTGCCGATGAAGCTCGCTACGGTTACAAGAAACTTCGCTAAGTACTGGTTCGCAGCCATCCTGGCTGTAGCCTGTACGGTGCAAGAACCCGCAGAAACCCAGGCTCCGAAAACCTCGGAGCCTGTGGTTTTTACGCCGTTCCTGCAGGGCGAAGCCACCGTAGAATTCGACGAAGCCCTGACCTCCCTTGTGGAACGGGACCTCGCCGGCGGTGTGGCCACCAAATCGGCCTCCGTGGATGCTCTGGTGACAGGGCTTAACATAGAGAGCATGGAGCGCCTGTTCCCCTATGCCGGGGAGTACGAGGAGCTAACGCGCAAGGCCGGCCTTCACCGTTTTTACCTTGTAAGATTTGGGGACGATATCCCCGCCACCAAGGCCGCCGCAACTCTGGAGTCCGTTCAGGGAATTGTCTCGGCGGTGCCTTCCCGGAAGATTAAGCTTCGCAGCGTTTTCAACGACCCCCTTCTGGACAGGCAGTGGCATTATATCAACAGTGCCCGGCATGGTGTAGACATCAATGTGAAGGAAGTCTGGGAGAGTTATACCGTTGGCGAAAGTAATGTGATAGTGAGCGTGGTGGACGAGCCCATCGACCCCACTCATCCGGACCTTATTGCCAATCTGTGGAAGGATTCCCACGGATATACCGGGTACAATTTTGCACGTGACAACTACGACCTCTCCATTCGCCCTCCACTAACGGCGGACGATAAAGGAGACAGCGGTCACGGTACCCACGTGGCGGGTACGGTTGCCGCGGTAAACAACAATGGCATAGGCGTTTGCGGCATTGCCGGCGGAGATTATGAAAACGGTATTCCCGGCGTCCGTCTCATGTCATGTGCCATTTTCTCAGGCGACAAAGGAGCAAGTGACGCCGCAACAGCCAGGGCTTTCAAGTGGGCTGCGGAAAACGGAGCCGTGATTTCCCAGAACAGTTGGGGGTATTATGCCGATGTAGACGACGACGGCGAAATCACCTCCACGGAGCTGGCAAATTTCAAATCTCTGACATTGGATAAGGATGCTCCTGCCATAAAGGCCGCCATCGACTATTTTATCCAGTACGCGGGCTGTGACAAGAACGGTATCCAGCGCCCGGATTCTCCCATGAAGGGCGGCCTGGTTTTCTTTGCCGCAGGTAACGAGAACATAGACTACGACCCCATCTGCGCCTATGAACCCGTCATCGCGGTGGGCGCTTTTAACGAGAATGGCCAGAAGGCATCGTACTCCAATTATGGTTCGTGGGTGGATATCGCCGCTCCGGCAGGAGAAGGAAAAACGGCATCCAACTGCACCTGGAGTACACTTCCTACCAACGTTGCCGGAGGGGCTTCCGGATACGGTGGCCGCGGCTGGGCGGGAACGTCGATGGCCTGCCCCCATGCTTCCGGTGTGGCCGCGCTCATTGTCTCGTATTATGGCGGAGAAGGCTTTACGGCCGCTGCTGCCAGGGAAATCCTTTTCGCCGGCCTGGGAGACAGAATAGGCGGGAGCGCTCCCATCGGCAAAAAGATAGATGCGCTTGGGTCTTTCATTTACGGTGGAACCAAAGATGGGCAGCCGCTGTCCCTGGGAGTACGCTCGGTAACCGTCCATGCCCACGAGACAAGGACCCTTCACATGAGCGTCAACACGGAAGCCGCCAATTATACCGTAACCTGCGAACCCGGGTCTGATGCTCTTGTTTACGATGGCGCCTCCACGGTCACAATCATTGGCCGCAATGCCAAACCGGGCCAGTATAAGGCAAAGTTCGTCCTCAGGGCCGAAGGAGAAGACGCCTTCACCCTGGAGTTCCCGTACACGCTCCTCCCCAACCATGCACCGCAGGTGAGCCTGGGCAGCTACAAGTTCGAAAACATGACCTACAGTGCCCTGGGGGTATCCGTGAGCAAGACAAAACCCACCAACCTGAACGTCCTTTTTGACGATGAAGACGGCGAGATCCTGGACATCAAGGTGGAGAACTCCAATCCCGAGGTCGCAACCCTCAAGGAAGAATCAACCAGGTTTACCATTACGTCTGCAAGCTATGGCCTTACAACCATAAGCGTCACCGCTACGGACGGCCTGGGGGAGAAGGCATCGTTCTCCTTCATGGTTGCGGTGAAGAATCCGGACAAGGGGAAAGGCGCGGAAGCCTACCCGGAAGTTGCTACGGATAAAACCAGCATCTGGCCGGCTAGCGCTCAGGTAAAGAAATATGACATTTCAGTATATTCAGCCATAGGTGCAAAGGTCTTGACCATGTCTGAATACGGAAGCCTGTTCATGCCCATAGAGATAGACATAACGGGCCTCGCGCCAGGGCTGTACACGGCTCACGTGACGCCGGAGCGCGAAGACACTCAGAAAATCAATTTCGTAAAATACTAGAGCCTGTCCTGTTTCAGGTCTTCTACGTACCGCGCGATTCTTCGGAGTTCGCGCGGTATTGGTATACTCTGGGGGCAGTGTGACACGCATTCGCCGCAGGTTATGCAGCGGTCTGCCTGGCGGAGAGATTCAACCGCGCGGTCATAGCTCACGAGGTATGCCCTCTTGAGTTTGTTGTAGTTCTTCTGCTCAGTGCTCTGGGCGTATGTGCCATCCGTTATGGCTTTGTTATAGTGCTGGAAAACGCCAGGGATGTTGACGCCCCAGGGGCATGGCATGCAGTATTTGCAGTCCGTGCAGTTGACCATGGGGTATTCCTTCATCTGAATTGCCATCTGCTCCAGGAACGCCAGTTCCTCTTCCGTGAGCGGTTTGAAATGTCCGAAGGTCTGGACATTCTCCTTAAGCGGCGTCATGTTGGTCATGCCGGAAAGGATACACAGAACCCTTGGATAGGTGGCGCAGAACCTGAACGCCCACGAAGCGGCGCTCTTATCCGGCTCCCTTTCCTTCATCTGCCGGACGATTCCCTCCGGAACATTTGCCAGACGTCCTCCCAGCAGCGGCTCCATTATGACGATGGGAATTTCCCTCTTGTCCAGCTCCGCGTACAGGTACTCCGCGTTGGCGTTGCGCTTGCCGTCCGCATGTCTCCAGTCTACATAGTTCATCTCTATCTGCACGAAGTCCCAGACCATCTCTCCGCTGTCGTACATCTCCATGAATCCGTCAAATTCCTTTGCCGATCCGTGGAAAGAAAAGCCCAGGTTGCGGATGCGCCCGGCCTCTTTCTCCTTGCGGAGGAAGTCAAGCATGCCGTTCTCCACATAGCGCGCATTGAAAGCGGCCCTTCCGCCGCGGCCGATGGAGTGCAGGAGATAATAGTCGAAATATTCTGTCTTGAGCTGCTTGAAGGAGTCGTAATACATCCTGATGGAGGCTTCCTTGGAGCGGTCTCCAAAGTTGGAAAGCTTGGTAGCAATATAGTAGCTTTCCCTGGGATGGCGGCTCAAGGCATCTCCAGCGGCCTTTTCGCTAAGGCCCTGAAGGTATGCGGGTGAGGTATCGAAATAATTGATTCCGTGGGCGATGGCGTAATCCACCATCTCGTTCACGGCTTCCTGGTCTATGATGTCGTGACCCTTGTCGTCCTTTATCATGGGCCAGCGCATGCAGCCGAAGCCCAGGGCGCTCACGCGGTCCCCGTTCCTTGGATTCTCACGGATGAGCATGTTCTCCGGTTCCTCTGCCGGAGCGTTTTTCCCTGCCACCTTAGGTGCGCATGCCGCCAAAGCCGCCGCACCGCTTATCTTTATGAAGTCTCTTCTTTTCATAATCTTGTCATTTCGAGCGAAGTCGAGAAATCTCAAACATGAAGTTCTTTGCCATGAACAACGATGGCACTTATTGGCCTTGACGGGCAGTACTGCTCGCAGGCGCCGCATCCTATGCACACTTCTTCAGCTACAGTGGGACGGCTGTGTCCGTCCTCTCCTTTTACCATGACTACTGCACCCGTAGGGCACATGGAAGCGCATTTTCCGCAATGGGTCTTGCCGGTTGCGCTGAGGCAGAGCTCCAAGTTTACCTTGGCAGTTCCAATGTGATACTGGGTCTTCTGCTCCTTGCTAATGGGAAGTATTGCGCCAGTGGGGCAGACATTGCTGCAGCGTGTGCATTCCGGACGGCAGTAACCTTTTTCGTAACTCATTTCCGGCTGCATCAAGTGCTCAAGGTCTGTGGAAGGCCTCAGTACGTTGTTGGGGCACTGGGCCACGCAAAGCTGGCACGCCGTGCACCTGCGGTAGAAGTCCTTCACGCTCTTTGACCCGGGAGGAGTGAGGGGCGTTTCCCTCTCCGGTGCCACTTTATGGACGATTTCCGCAAACCCTCCGTCCAGCTTCTTCCCGTCCTGCGCCTTTGCCGCTACGCCCTTCAGCGCCGCCGCCCCCACAGCCATCACCGTCCCCGCCATAAACGCCCTCCTGCCGGAGTCCGTGCCGGCAATCTCACTCTTCTTCCAAGCAAACCTGTACTTCAACGCCCCTGCACTGCAGTTCTCTATGCAGTCAAAGCAATCTACGCAGCGGGAATAGTCAATCTTGTGATTCTTGGTATCTATGCACATTGCCTTGCACTTCCGGCCGCAGAGACCGCAGTTCACGCACTTGGAGGTGTCAATGACCGGGCGGAACATGGCAAAGCGTGAGAAGAAGCTCAGCGTGGTTCCCACGGGGCAGACGGTGTTGCAATATGTGCGTCCGCCCTTGAAGGACAGGACAACTACCAGCACCAGGGTAACAATGGCAATGATAAAGGTAGGAATGCTCCTTATCCACACTTCACGGGGGTAGAAGGCATAACTGCCGGCCCTTTCTGCAAGTATTTCAAAGAGGTTATTGATCCATATTGCTACAGGCTGGAACAGGTTCTGGACAATCCTGCCATAGGCGCTGTACGGAGCCAGGAGGGCAACCGCCCACTGCACGCCAAGTACAAACACCACTGCAAAGACAACCCAGATTCCGTAGCGCAGCCACTTCAGTTCCTTCTTATACTTATAAGGAGTCTTGCTCTTACGTGTTCCAATATGGGAAACGCCGTCCTGGAACACCCCAAGGGGGCATATGACCGAGCAGTATACACGGCCAAAAATCAGCGTAATGAGCACCAGGGCAATTACAATGGCGGAATTCACCGCCATCACCGCCGGCAGGAATTGGATCTTAGCCATCCATCCCAGCCATGCGTGCAGCGCTCCCGTAAAATCCAGCAGCAGAAGTGTTATTCCAATGAAGAACACCCACGCCAGCAAAACTCTGAGTTTCTTTAACATATCCGTAAGTCTTTGACTCACAAATTTAAAAAAAATATCTTAGCCGTCCTTGTTTTACCACTTTTTTTGAGGACGGGTATGTCATTTTGTTGGGGTCATCCTTGTTTTGGCCTTGTTTTTGAGGACGGGTGGCGGCGTTTGCCATTTTTTTGTTATATTTGCAGATACGCTAAAAGAATTAGAGTTATGTTACCTAAAGCGAAAGAAATTGTTGACGCAATGGCCGTAAAGATGCAGGCCCATGTGGATTATCTTGAAGAAGACCTCAAGAACTACCGTGTAGGGAAGGCCTCCCCGGCCATCCTCAACCCCGTTATGGTGGACTATTACGGCAGCGCCACGCCCCTGAACCAGGTTGCCTCCATCACCACGCCGGACGCAAAGACCATAGCCATCCAGCCATGGGAGCGCAATATGATTGGCAAGATAGAGAAGGCCATCCTTGACGCCAACGTGGGTCTCACCCCTTCAAACAACGGAGAAATCATCCGCTGCATGGTTCCCGCCCTCACTGAGGAGCGCCGTAAGGAACTCATCAAGAAGGCAAAGGCCGCAGGCGAGAACACCAAAGTTAGCGTCCGCAACGTCCGCAGGGACGGCGTAGACCTCCTCAAGAAGGCCCAGAAGAACGACGGTCTTTCAGAAGACGGCGAGAAGGAAGGCGAGGAAGAACTCCAGAAAGTCACTGACAAATGGGTCAAGAAGGTTGACGAAGTAATTGCAGCCAAAGAAAAGGACATTCTTACGGTATGATCATACAGCCAGCAACCCGTACCTTGTCGGTCAAGGAGTATTACTTTTCCGTCAAGAACAAGGAAATGGCCCGGCTCAATGCGCAGCGCGCGGAGGCCGGGCTTGATTCAATAATCAACCTTGGTATAGGCTCTCCGGACGGCACCCCGCCTGTGGAAGCCCTTCAGACAGTGGCCCTTGAAGCCGTCAAGGACGGCGTTCACGGCTACCAGAGCTATACCGGCATCCCTGAGCTCCGCAAGGCTTTCGCCGCATGGTACAAGCGTTATTACAATGTGGAACTGGATCCGGCTTGCGAAATCCAGCCCCTTACAGGCTCCAAGGAAGGCATACTTATTATCTCTCTCACATTCCTTAACAAGGGAGACAAGGTGCTTGTCCCGGACCCGGGTTATCCCACGTATACATCGGCCTCACTTATGGCAGAGGCGGATATCGTCAAGTATGACCTCAAGGAGGAAAACGGCTGGTATCCTGACTTCGACGCCCTGGAGAAAATGGACCTCACGGGCGTTAAGATGATGTGGACCAACTATCCCGGAATGCCCACCGGCGCCCAGGCCACCAAAGAGCTGTACAGGAAGATTGTAGACTTCGGACGCAGGCACAAGATTCTAATCGTAAACGACAACCCGTACAGTTTCATCCGCACCAGGGAGCATCTTTCCATCCTTGAAGTCCCCGGCGCAAAGGAAGGCTGCCTGGAGATGAATTCCCTCTCCAAAGCCCACAACATGGCGGGCTGGCGCCTTGGCATGGTGGCCGGAGAGGCAGATTACATAAAGGAAATCCTGAAGGTGAAGAGCCAGATGGACAGCGGTATCTTCCGCCCGCTCCAACTGGCCGCCGTAAAGGCCCTGGAAGCAGGGGAGGACTGGTTCACGGAGCTTAACGCGGAGTATTACCGCCGCGCGGAAGTGGCCTACCGCATCATGGACGTCCTTGGTGCAACGTACAACCGCAACGCCGCCGGCCTCTTTGTCTGGGGTCGCCTCCCGGAAGGCCAGAAAGGCGTTGACGTGAGCGACAGGCTGCTGTACAACGCCGGCGTATTCATCACGCCAGGCTTCATCTTCGGCAAGAACGGCGAGAACTACATCCGCATATCCCTCTGCGCCACGGTAGAAAAGCTGGAAAAGGCGCTGGAGAAAGTCAGGAATCTATGAAGACGGTAGGAGTCATAGGCCTTGGCCTTATTGGCGGATCCATGGCCATAGACCTCAAGCGCCGCGGATTTGCGTCCACGGTGCTGGGCGTGGAGCAGGATCCCGTGGCTGCAGAGGCCGCTCTGACCATAGGCCTTGTGGACAAGGTGGTTGACCTTCCGGAGTGCGTGAAGGAGGCCGATATCATTATAGTCGCCGTCCCTGTTGGAACGGCGGTGAAGATGGTGCCGGCAATTCTTGATATGGTAGGAGAGATCTCTCTCAAAGATAAAATAGTAATAGATGTATGCTCCACGAAGGAGCAGATTTGCAAGGCGGTGAAGTATCATCCGCGCCGGAGGCGGTTCGTGAGCACGCACCCCATGGCGGGAACGGAGTACAGCGGACCGTGGGCGGCACAGCCCGGGCTGTTTGACGGCAGGGCGTGTATCTTCGCGAACGCGGAGGAATCGGCCCCCAAGGCGGTCAAGGTCATTGAGGAGATGTACGATGTCCTGAACATGAGGCCCCTGTACATGAACGCGGAGCAGCATGACCTCCATACGGCATATGTCTCCCATATCTCCCATGTCACATCCTTCGCCCTGGCGCTGACAGTGCTGGATAAGGAGAAAGACGAAAAACACATCTTCGACCTTGCCTCCGGCGGTTTCTCCTCCACCGTGCGCCTTGCAAAGTCCAACCCGGACATGTGGGTCCCCATCCTGTCCCAGAACAGGGACAACGTGCTCCGCGTGATGGATACCTATATAGAGAAGATGAAGGAGTTCAGGAACGCCGTGGACCAGTACGATGAGGAAACTCTCCGCCAGCTCATCCTCGAAGCCAACAGAATAAAGAAGATCATAAGATAGATGTCCCACGAACTTGATATAATCCCCGGAACCGCGTGGGGGTGTTTCACCCTCCCCAGGCCCATGTGCATCGCCGGCCCATGCAGTGCTGAAAGCGAAGAGCAGGTGATGGAAACCGCCCGCGGCCTTGCGGCCTTCGGGATTCACGTTTTCCGCGCCGGTATCTGGAAGCCGCGTACGCATCCGGGCTCCTTCGAGGGCGTGGGTGTTCCCGGCCTCAAGTGGCTCCGGAAAGTCAAGCAGGAGCTTGGCATGTGGGTATGCACGGAAGTTGCAAGTGAAAAACACGTTCTGGAGTGCATCAAGTACGGGGTGGACATGGTCTGGATTGGCGCTCGAACATCGGCAAACCCTTTCCTCATGCAGGAGATTGCCGATGCCCTGGAAGGCACAGACATGCCGGTCCTGGTGAAGAATCCGGTGAACCCGGACATCGACCTTTGGATTGGGGCGCTGGAGAGGCTGAACCGCGCGGGACTCCGGAGACTGGGCGTCATACATCGGGGCTTTTCAACATCGGCCCCTATCCCTTACAGGAACGACCCCGGCTGGAAGATGGCCATCGAACTCAGGACCAGATATCCCCGCATGGCCTTTTTTGCCGATCCTTCCCATATGGCGGGAGACCGGAAATACCTCCTGGAACTGTCCCAGAGGGCCATGGACCTTGGCCTGGACGGCCTTATGGTGGAAAGCCACTGCAATCCGGACTGCGCACTCTCTGACGCAAAGCAGCAGCTTACCCCGCGGGACCTCCAGACCCTTCTGGAAAGCCTTGCAATCAGGGAAAGCACCTCTCAGGACGAGAGCTACCGTGACGGAATCGAAGCCCTTCGCGCCCGCATCGACGTCATTGACGATAATCTCCTGAACCTCCTTAACGACCGCATGAACGTGAGCCGCAAGATAGGCGAATACAAGAGGGAGCACAACGTCGCCATCCTTCAGGCAGGCCGATGGGAATCGCTCCTTTCCTCCATGGAAGAAAGGGCTGAGGCCCTTGGCATCTCCCGCGACGCCATCCGCGCCATCATGACCGCCATCCACGACGAATCCGTCCGCGTGCAGAAACTATAAGAGAGTATGATTTACAGACTGGTTCTTGCCCTGAGGCACCTTGCCTTTGACAAAGGGTGGAAGAAGACATACAAAGCAACGGTTCCCACAATCTGTGTGGGGAACATTACCGTCGGCGGCACGGGAAAGACTCCCCATACGGAAATGATTCTTCGTCAGCTTCTGGCCAGCGACGCCTGGGGCTTCAAGAACATTGCCGTGCTCTCCCGCGGTTACAAGCGCAAGTCTAAAGGCTTCCAGATTGTCCAGAGGGATTCCACGGTCCGTTTTGCCGGTGACGAGCCCCTTCAGATAGCCCGCAAGTTCCCTTCCGTGAAGGTGGCGGTGGACAAGAACCGCATCCGTGGCTGTGAGAAGTTAGTGGCGGACGGAACGGAGATAATCGTCCTTGACGATGCCTTCCAGTATCGGAGGCTGGTTCCGTCTCTGAGCATAGTGCTGGTGGATTACAACAGGCCCATATTCAAGGACAAGCTTATGCCTTGGGGAAGGCTCAGGGATCTGCCGTCGCAGATTAAGCTGGCGCAGGTGGTGATGGTCACGAAATGCCCGGCGGAACTGAGCGACTGGGACCGTCAGGAATGGCGCCGGAGACTCAAGCTGAATGACAGCCAGAAGCTGTTCTTCACTACCATCGGCTATGATACCCCGGTGGCCGTTTTCCCGGAGGCTGACCCTCGCTACATCTACGCCAAACGCCTTGTCCTGGTGTCCGGGATTGCCAACGACGCCCCCCTCAGGAGCCAGCTGTCGGATACATACAAGATTTCCCGCAAACTGCGGTACGGAGACCACCACAAGTTCACCCGCGCGGACATCCGGGAAATCTCCCATGCCCAGAAGGAGAACCCCACCGCCTGCATCATGACAACGGAAAAGGACGCCCAGCGCCTCCGCGATGCAAAGAAAGTTCCCGATTCCGTAAAACAAAGGCTCTTCTACATACCCGTTGAGGCCCGTTTTTTGTGCGAAAGCGACGAGCAGTCATTTATCCAAACCATCACTAATGTTTAGAATGAAAAGAATCTTACTGACCCTTTCACTTCTTGCAATCTTTACCGCCTGCGATGGCCGTCCCGCAAAGATTGTCAGTGGAGAACTATATAAGGTAACTACCGCAGCAGATTCAGGCTACGTCCGTTTCCATAAAGCCGGCCTACGCACCTGGGAGGGAACTCTATATGCAGACAAGGGCACTCTCTACGCCCAGAAGCAGAATCTCCGCATAAAGAAGTCCCGCAAGGGGTATTACCAGAAAGATACAGGTGAGAAACTCTTCCTGAAAGAGCTTACCCCGTATTCCGAGCCCATGTTCATAGAACGCCCCAAGACCTGTGAATACAGGGATTCCGTCTACACGGTAAAGACCAAAAAGGACATCGTCTACGGCCGTGCAGTGGGTTATTGGGCCGATTACCCGGACTCCGACGAACCCTTCCTTGGCATCTACATGCAGAAGATGGGAGACAAGAAAAAGAAGGAGATTCCGCTCACCATGGACGTGTATATGCCAAAGGACAAGGGCGTTGCCTCCAGGCCGCTCCTGGTCCTAATCCACGGCGGCGGTTTCTATAACGGAAACAAGACCAACGCCGGCTATAAGGAGTGGGGAGAGTACTTTGCAAGCCTTGGCTACACCGTGGCTTCCGTCAACTACAGGCTAGGTTTCCACGCCAACAAGGCATCCATCGAGAAGGCCGGCTACCGTGCCGTGCAGGATGTGAATGCGGCAATAAGGTTCATCGTCAAGAACTACAAGGACTATGGCGTGGATCCGCAGCGCGTATTCGTGGCCGGCACCAGCGCCGGTGCAATCACTGCCCTCAACGTGGCCTATATGCGTGAGGAGAACGTGCCTTCATCGGCAAAGGGAGAGGGACCCATTGACGCCGTAAACCCTTACACCCAGGCGGACTTTTCCATCCGCGCCGTGGGCAGCATGTGGGGCGCAGTCAACGACCTTTCCATCCTCAAGAACGCCGATATCCCAATCATCTCCTTCCACAGCACAGGAGACCCCGTGGTGCCTTTCGGCAAGGACCACCCGTTCCAGGATGTATTCGGCAACGAACTCATCACCCCCGTCATGTATGGCGACGGAGAAATCATCCCTTACGTCAAGAACCTTGGCAGAAAGGCCGTCCTGAACAAGTATGACCTTCCCGGCATCCACTCCATCAACATAGGTGACGACTTCAAGATCAACAAGGAGTCCTACGTAATCCAGTACGCCCTCCGTGACTTCTTTGCCGATGTCATGATCCCGCACCCGGTCCAGTTCCGCGTCCTTGCGGACTCCCAGAACATCCGCATAGAAGGCACTGACGTGGCAGAGAGTTCCTGGAAAGTGGAAGGCGGCGTCATCCAGGCCACCGGCAAGGCCAATGCCAAGATTCTGCTGTTCCCGGATGTTGCGGAGCACAAAGTCACCGTCAGCGGCGTCTACACCAACGGCCTCACCTTCATCGAAGAGCTTCCGCTATAGCCCGTAGGCGCCTTCAACATCCGGAGCGTCATTGCCCCAACGTTGTGCCACGTAGTCAAGGGTGGCGAAGATTTCGTCGATGTCTTTGGATGTGACAAGTTTGATGCGGGTTTCCTTGAAGTCACGGAGACCCTTGAAATAGCAGGAGAAGTGGCGGCGCATTTCGTAGACGCCGGTCACGGGGCCTTTCAGGTCCAAGGACAGTTGGAAGTGCCTTTTTGCAAGGGCAACACGGTCTGCAACGCACATAGGTGGCAGTTCTTCTCCGGTGTCCAGGAGGTGACGGATTTCCGTGAATATCCAGGGGTGGCCGAAGCTGGCGCGGCCAACCATTATGCCGTCAACACCCCATTTGTCAAAGGCCTCCTTAGCTTTGGCTGCGGTATTTATGTCACCGTTGCCTATAATGGGAATATGCATCCGCGGGTTGTTCATGACCTCGCCTATCAGCGTCCAGTCAGCCTCGCCTTTATACATCTGGCAGCGGGTGCGTCCGTGAATGGTAAGGGCGGCGATGCCAGTGTCCTGCAGTCTCTCTGCAAGGTCGACGATGATTTTGCTGGAATCGTCCCACCCCAGACGGGTTTTGACTGTAACAGGTTTTCCAACCGCATCAACTATTGCCTTGGTTATGGATACCATCTTGTCCGGCTCCCGCATCATTCCGCTACCGGCGCCGCGGCCTGCAATCTTGGAGACGGGGCAGCCGAAGTTTATGTCGATGACATCGGCCCCATGGCCTCCTGCAAGTTCCGCCGCACGGTCCGCCATCTTTGCCGCATCCACCATTGCCTCAGGGAGGCTGCCGTAAATCTGAACGGCCACAGGAGCCTCTTCCGGCAGGGTTTTCATCTTGGCGATGGTCTTGGAAACATCCCGTACCAGACCGTCCGAACTCACGAATTCCGTTGTGACCATGGCCGCCCCCGCCTCCCTGCACAGGATGCGGAAACTGGCGTCCGTCACGTCCTCCATAGGAGCCAGCGTCACCGGACGGTAACCAAGGTCAATGTCTCCAATCTTCATATCGCTGCAAAGTTACAAACTTTCCGTCATTCCGGGCACCCCTTTCCGTCATTCCGGGCTTGACCCGGAATCTTTAATTACTCCTTTAGGCTGTAGATTGTCAGAGCTTCCCAGTCTATTTCCCTATGATTGGAGACATACTCCCTTGACAGTTTATAAGAGCACTCTCCTATGCATTGAAGATTATACACTACGGCATGAATAGGGGAAGTCCATGCCATTTTTATATAGGCCGCAGGCGAGGTGTTTATAATTCATCACTTATTCTTTTGTTTTTCTTGCCTGCGGCTTTTTCATATCCAGCATCTCAAGGAAAAACGTCTTATCGGCGGCATCAGACTCTTTTATCATGTCACGTAACCGGCTTTTCAAGGTTTTCAAACTGTTCGCGGATGGCGCTTTTGTAAGGATGGCGACAGTTTCATAGGAGAGGCCAGAGAAAAACATTGCAATGATCTTCTGATTTCGGCCATTGATTCTTGGTACTTGGGCCCTAAGTTTAGACATGATTCCATTTGAGTATTTGTCTAAATCATTGTAAAGAGAGTCATAGAAGACATTGTCATCGTTAATTGATTGTATATAGTCTTTGAAATGCCGGAAGATTACCTCCTTCTGTGTTTTGGTATCTGCATTAAAGTACTGGTTCGAAATCTTATCTATTTGTCGTATTCGTTCACTGTAATGAGTAGACAACAAGGACGCATTATCTTTACTCAGTTGAACAATACTCCTGTTATTGATAACCTGTTGAGCCATAAGATCTTTAAGATGACGGTCTTTCTCTCTGGACTTGTGTGACAGAATCAGATAGGCCATAATGGCGGCAAAAACACCTAATAGCCCTAATACGATACTTATATTTCTGTTTTCTAGAGATTTAACCTTTTCTTTTAACGCCTCTTCCCTAAAGTAATCCCTTTGGGCAGAACTCACGGAGTCGCTAAGAAGAGCTCTCGTAAGAGAGTCCTGTGTAGACGTTGCGTTTTTGAGTAGGGGGAAGGCCTCGGCAGCCCTGCCTCTATTGAACAGGATCAAGGATTTGGTATAGTCTATTGTTGCTGAATCAGGTTGGTTTTTGGCCGCGGAGTATCCTTTTTTTAGCCACATGTCAGCTAAGTCATGTTCACCTTCTACACTATAGGCATAAGCAATGTTAATAAAATCCACCATGGATAACAGGTACTCTGGTACGGCCATATACTCTGATATCCCCTTTTTATAATCCTTGTCGTGTTTTATAGCAATCTCCGCCGCGAGTGCATCCCTGAGGCCAATAATTGTTTTATTTGAAGTGCCGTTCAACGAGCTTAACACTTGTTTTGCTTGAGCGTAATCTCTGTTGACAGTATATTCCGTAGCAAGCGAGCTTAATGCGTATATGTGATATAAGGAATCGGCGGGATTAATAGAAAAGCAGGATACGGCCTTTTCCAAGTATTGAATGGCAGCGGGGATATTGTTAGACTGGTCGAATGAGGACGCAATATTCCTATATATCAGGCCAAGTTGATGTGAGTCTTGTAGTTTGCCGGCAATTGTTGCAGCTTTTTCAAATGACACAACAGCAGGTGGGTACATGCCGGCATTCTTTAATACTATTCCGTTGTAATACCAGGACAATAATTGGTCTCGGCTCTCTGTTTTGCGAGAAAAATAGTTTAATGCAATACTGATTAGGGAATCAGATGTTACATCAATATAGTTTTTGTCCAAAGCAGCACTGAGCAATAATGCATACTTTGCCTTTTGTCGCCTTGTAGCCAGAGTTGAGGGATCAATTCTTTTCAGGAGAATCAGTGAGCTGTCGGGCTTGACTTGCAGAAAAGATTCTGCTGCAGACATGGTAGAAACCTCTTTTTGCGTACAGTAATTAAAGGAAATAAGAAGTGCAAAAACAACCGTGGCCGACGTAACTAACTTCATGAGTCAAAGATTTTCTCAAAGATACCAATAAATGACCAAAAATGTATCAACATGTTGTTATTGTAACCTCGAAAAATGCGCAAACTGCTGTTAATTAGCGCATTATCAAAATTAATTGTAACCATTATTTCTTGGTTATAATAAAAGGAATTGCGAATATTGTAGTGAGGCATTATTAAAAAAAACACATGAAACGAACTACAATGCTTAAGCTGTTACTAGCGGTGCTGGTATGGCTATTTCCCACTCGCTGTGTGGATGCAGTTACAAAACCTTCCCGTGATGAAATCGACATCCTAATCGGTCACAAACCCACTGAATTGCCAGGAGGGCCGCGCTCCTCTTCTCCTGCTATTATAGATGCTTTCTATGATACAGATTATTGTTATATCTGTGCATGCCTGTCCAATGCCGGAACCCTTGTTGAAGTTGAAATAGTCAATAGCTCAACAAACGAATCTTACATTAACCAGATTTCCGGTTCCGGCTCTTCATACATGCCAATCAGCGGCACATCAGGTTATTGGACCATCACTTTTACTCTGGAGAGTGGTGATGTATACATTGGAGAATTCGTTATTTAGTTATTTATTGAAAACGATTAGAGGAATAATCATATGAGATGCTATAAGTTTTCTTTTTCCAGAGTCTTAATGATGGGAGTACTATTTTTAAACATGTCTTGTACAGATAAACTAATAGATACACCAATAGAATCTCAAAACAACGCAGTAGAGTTTCTTACCAAAACAATAAATCCTAAAGAATATCAACAGTACTTAGTTTCAGATACTGATGTGGTAGCATATGTTCATTATCTAGGCACGATAGAAGACTCTAAACATGGTAATGTGGTAAGTGTAACGCCTGTTGAGCAAGATGGACAGGTTGTTTACACTATTCTGAACATGGAAAACGGATGGATGCTTCTTTCCTCAGATAAGAGAGGCCCAATCATTCTTGCAGAGAGTCCGTCGGGGACCTTTTCGTTAGACGTACTTGATGAGAACAAACAGTCCTGGATCAATACACTTATTGATGATATCAAATATAGGTGGAATTTTCCGGAGGAATACTATCAGAAAGGCGGGGATAGAGTACAATTATATGAGAAAGAATGTGTTGAAGAATGGAAGGCGATAAATGCGGATTTCGATTTTATTCAAAAGAACGCTCCATTGCTGTCCACTAAAAGTTGTGGACGTAGTTAAAAGTTAAAAATCAAACAACGTGGGTTCATAGAACCCGTTAAGTTCATTGTCAATATTGAAGTTAGATTTGTTGAAGAGGTCAGCAAGAGGTGTAGTGTCGGTCAATGAGATTCCTATTACTTGGAGAGCATTAGTTTTCGCTCCAGCGGAAAAAGGCGAGGCGGCGCCGGACCGCTTCTTCGAAGCTGTCCAGCAGGGCGGGAGCGGCATACTGGACCTTCTCCCACCAGACGGTCCGGAGCCGGCAAGAGCGATATCTGCCTGTAGCGGAGTATCTGAGGAAAAGGCCGAACTACAGTTTCTCGGCGTCCAACGAGGAGATGCTGACGGTGGCGGCATCGGCGTTGGCTCCTTGATGGACCTCGACATTGCGGTAGATGTACGAGCCGTATTTTTCTTGCGTCGTGCCGTCGAGAAGGTCCCATTTGACGGAGTAGGTACCTTCGGCAAGGGCCATCCGGGCATCATCCCCCTTGCTGTAGGAGTAGGAGAGTGTGGCCACCGGCGTGCCGCTTTCCCCGCCGGAGCGATAGAAGGAGACATGGGCCATCTCATAGTCGGACGCATTGCGGAGCCGGATGAATCCCCAGGGCGTGCGGTCCGGTGACTTCAGGTTCCAACTGATTTCCGGCAGGGGGATGTCGTAATCCTTCTTATTGCTGTCGTATTCGGCCGCCCCCCGCCAATGGTACCAGGAGGCATAGTTGATGGTGATCTTGGTTTTCAGGCGGAAAGCATCGAGGCTGCCGTCCCGGACCGTGCTGCCGGGGACGTGCCAGGTCCACATGGCACGGGAGGAGAACTCTGTGCGGACAGGCGCCGGGAAATCCTCATTGTTGATCTTGTTCCAGTCGTCGAAATCGTCCCTCAGTTTCACATTGTTCGTCGAATAACTGTACTTGACGGTGGGGGTGGAGGAATCCAGCGAATAGTCGATGGTTTCGAGCGTGTAGTTGGTGGAACTGGTCCAGGTGCCGCCGACCGAGAGGCTGGCATTGCCCACGCCACCGGCCGTCTTCCCGCCGTATCCGGCGCTCAAGGTTCCGCTCACCGAGACGCTCTTGCCGTTGGAATACTGCACGGAGCTGTTCTTGTTCTCCGGTATGGGCCGGTCATAGTACTCCAGACCGCTGATGGGCGTATTGTTGCTGTTCACCAGGCTGGTCGACATCTCCATCTTGTTGAACCAGAATCCATAGACTCGGTTGCGGGTCCCGCCGTGGCTGCCGACGAAGGGGCCCCACATGCTGGCGTTGTGCGGTGTGACCGTGGACACCACCGAATAGTAATCACCGGCCTTGTCGCCATTGGAGGACTGGAGGTAGCAGGGGTAGATCCGGAATTCCACGTCCAGACTGCCGCTCTTGGACAGGACGTCCGGGTCGCACCATGTCCCCTGGTCGATTTCCTTGCTGAGGGAATAGGGAAAGTTGTGGGTCAGGCGCTGCCCGACGTTCTCGATGTTGGCCTTCATGTTCTCATAGGATTCCGCCTTGGTCAGGGTCTGCTCCAGCAGGGCGTTCTCCAGCCATTCCACAAACACATGCATGCGGGTCTGGTAGTAATTCTTGTTGAAATCAGGTTCGTTGTCATAGTCGGAAAGGACCACACCGCTTTCCGGGGCCAAAGACTGGTTGCGTTTCACCAGTTCTTCCCA
>JAILJO010000036.1 GCA_024694675.1 Bacteroidales bacterium
TTGGTGCCTTCACCGGCGCGTGTTATGATGGTCTTGACCTCGTGCGGGGTGAGGTTCTGGGCTTCGTCCACAATGAAATAGACCTTTCCCAGGGAGCGGCCGCGGATGTATGCGAGGGGCGAAATCACAAGTTTCTCCTCCTTCAGCATGGCCTCTATCCTCTGGGCCTGTTTGCTGCCGGGACGGAAGCAGTGGCGGATCACGTCAAGGTTGTCCATGAGGGGCTGGACGTACGGTCCCATCTTGGATTTCTGGTCTCCGGGGAGGTAGCCGATATCCTGGCCTCCCAGCACCACGGTGGGCCTGGAGAGGATAATCTGGTCGTAGTCCTGGGCCTGTTCGATGGCTGCTGCAAGGGCTATGAGGGTTTTTCCCGTACCTGCGCCGCCGGTAAGGGACACGAGCGGAATGCGCGGGTTCAGGCAGGCGTCCATGGCAAAGCGCTGCTCGTCGTTGCGGGGACGTATCCCGCAGGCCTCCAGGTTCTTCACAAGCACCACCTCATTCCGGATGGTATCGTACCTTCCAAGGACGATGGCGCCTCCGTAGGTGAACTTGTACAGCTGGTTGGGAGCGGGTTCCTTTACGGCTATCTCCTTCCAGGGAATGCTGGAGGTTGGGCCGTAGGCAAGGCTCTGCATGGCTTCAGGCTCCGCTTCCATGCAAATGACCTCGCGGACCATGTTGTCCATGGCTTCATCGTCCACGCGGTCAGTGAGGTAGTCCTGCACCTCCATGTCCACGGCTTTGGCCTTGAGACGGAGGTTGAGGTCCTTGGTTACCAGGGCAACGAACCTGTCCGGATTGTTGTCGCGGACCCACATGGCGGTGGCGAGGATGCGGTGGTCCTGGATATCGTCCCGGAAGAAATCCTGCATTTCCGGGGCGAAGGGATGGTTGGGCTCCACCTTGATGCGGCCCATCCTGGGGCCAAGGGAAATGCCATTGGGGCCAAGTTTGTGCCCGTCGATGATGGCGCTTATATCCCTCATGAATGCGCGGGCGTTGAAACTCAGGGAGTCGTTTCCCTTCTTGAACTTGTCAAGTTCTTCGATGACGGCCACGGGAATTACAATGTCGTTGTCCTGGAACTGCCGGATGGCATTGTGGTCGTGCAGGATGATGTTGGTGTCGAGGACGAAAATCTTCGCCCCGGACTTCTTTTTGGCAGGTTTACTAGTCCTCACCCTCTTTGGTATTTAACAGTGTTTCAAGTATATCGGGAATGTCCGTTTTCTCTGAAAGTACCACCTCCGGCTTTCCCGGTGTGGGGTGGCCTATAGGGTAGAACACCACGTCCTGAAGGAGCAACTCCGCGTCTACATAGTCGTAGTCGATGTCCGCAATCTGGATAATGACTCCGGGAACCTCTGCGAAGAGGATGCGGAGCGGGAGCTCGCCGTCACGGGCCTTGCAGATGTCCCTGATGCAGATGTCCGCACCCGTTCCCTGGCGCGTCATGCTGCGAACGGCGGTTAGGAGGCCGCCTTCCCCAACTGTTGCGCCGGCCTTTACTATTCCGTCCTCAATGAGTTCGCGGACCACCTCATAGCAGTCCATGAAGTACTCAGCGTCCGCCACATCTGCCGGGACGGAGGGGCTGGCGCCCACGGCCTGGGCCAGCGAGGAGCCGCCAAGGCGGTAGTCGCAGGTGTCGAAAGGAATATATATGAGCCAATCCTGGGCTGTTGGCTGTATCTCTGAAGGGCATTTGCGGCGCCTTGAGAATCTGCGGTTCTGGGTGGGGCCGTTATCCTCAAAGAGGAAGTCATCCTCCTGATCAAGGGGCTCACCTTCCATGGTGGCGGCCTTGAAGGAGACGGCCGGACTACCGGAGGTGAGGTTATAACGGGAGATCTTCAGGCCAAGGGCGTCTATGTATGCGCAGGCCTCTTCTACGGAGCTGTAGAAGGCGGCGCAGTTGCTTACGTCCTTGCCGTTCCAGCGCCAATCCGCCTTTACGGTGAGGTCTCCAAGGCGGAAATGACCGCTGCACCATATGGCGTCGATGAGGGCCTGGGCCACCTTTCCGGCAGTGTACGCTCCTGCAAAGGGGATGGGTACCGCACGTTTCGCGAGTGGAAGCATTGCGGCATACTTGTCCATGTCCTCTTCTTTGAAGGAGAAACTGTCCGGGGAGGGATCCCTGTGCTCATCAGCGAGGGTGCCGAAATCCCCGTCCGGGCGGATGGGAGGCTCCGCTGTGCAGCCATCCAGCATGTCTGCGGGGGAGAGAGCCTGCGGTACGCCGTCTATGATGTACGCGCTGTAGAGAAGGTCAGTTTTTTCTGCCATGTTTCAAATTTAGCAAAAAAATAATTCAATATCAAAAAAAAGCGGCAGGCACTCCTCCCCAAGAGTGCCTGCCTAGTGTATAAAACGAACTTAATTTGGATCCGAAGCGTACTTCGAAATCCGTGGGCAAAGTTATAATCTTTTATTTTAGTTTCCAAATAATTTCAGGGTTGAAAGCTAATTAAAATATTTTAATTTCAATTTATTACACCTAAACAATTACTCTACATGCAGTTGTTGAGTCGTGATTATTTTGCCCTTCCCGCAAATTTTTCCTAACTTTGCCCTGAAATGAGCGCAGCAATATCAAGAACTTTCTATAAAATGCCGGTCATCACGCTGTTTTTCATCGTGGTTCCGGTTTTCTATTTCCTATTTGTGGTGTGGGCGGAACCCTTCGGGATGGATGAATTCCTGGCTGTGGGCAAAGACCGCTATACCTTCAATCTCATCATTACAACTGTCATCCTGCTTGGCGTGATGTCGCTCTCCAGGATGCTGCTTTTTATCCTCCGCCGGGTAATAGACCTTAACTGGCCGCTTTACATCTTCTGGTGCGTAGGGGAGATTGTCTTTGCTGGGTTCATGTTCTCCATCCTTCTGGGCATTGGCTGGGCAGGGGAGAAGACCTACCTGAACGTCCTCACCCAGTGCATCATGTCGCTGGCCGGGATACTGGTCTATCCCATGACCATCCTCACCATGGCCGTCCAGATGTACGTTATGCACAAACGCGCCATCGGCCCCGCCCCGGACGACAAGACGCTTGTCCGTTTCCATGACTCTGAGAAACGGCTCAAACTCATCGTCTCTTCAGATGCTATCTATTATATAGAAGCAAAGGAAAACTACGTGCACATTATCCACCAGGACGGCCTTCACGTCAAGGATTTCGAGCTCCGCTCCTCCATGACCGCCCTCGAAGACCTGCTTTCAAAGCACGGCCTTGTCCGCTGCCACCGTTCCTTCTTCGTCAACCCCCGCCACGTAGAGCTTGTCCGCAAGGACGCCTCCGGCTACGCCCTAGCCCAGCTTGACCGCGAAGGCCTCCCCGGCGTCCCCGTCTCCAAAACCTACTACGACAGCCTCGCAGC
>JAILJO010000079.1 GCA_024694675.1 Bacteroidales bacterium
ACATTCAGGCGCACCTTTGCCACTGCGTGGCGGAAGTGGAAGTCTACGGTCCCCTCCGTAGCATAATCGTCCTTCTTTACATTCTTGTGGGGGTCGCCGGAGGTGTTGGTGCCCCATAGGATGTCGCGCTGTTTGGAAAGCTCGCTTACAGAGAGGTTCTGGGCCACGTAACTATCGTACTGGATGGTAGGGACCTTGCCATTGTATGACACGACGCCGTTCCATGTATCCCAGGGAGCGTAAGCAAAGAGGGAAAGATTATCGTCGTCTGCCGTGGGCCAGAACTCTGCCCTGCCGGTATTGTTCCACACGCCGGCGGAATAAGAAAACTTACGGTTTTTGAGAACAAGGCCAAAATTGGTGTAGGCCGATGAGTCCTTGGCGGCGGAGTATCCTTCGCTGCCGGTATAGAAAGCATAAACGCCGAAGCCCCTGGACTGAAGTTCCGAATTGTCAATGTCAGTAATGTCGCCGACGGCCTTTGTCATGGGAGTCCAGCCATCTGGCAATGATGCCGAGGCCTTGACTTCCACATTGCTCTTGCGGAAACCGTCGGGGTATGACGGCTCAGGGTCCTTCATGCAGGAAAGGACCGTCACGGCGACAGTGAGCAATGATAATATGCGGAGAGTCTTCATAAGCGCTCTGCTTTAATTGTCCATAATAACGTCTTCGCCTGCATCAAGCCAGTCAACAACGTCTGCAGTAACCTTGATCTGCTTGAGGTCCAGGGTAATGTTGTATGTGTAAATCTTACCAGCCTGCCACTCATAAACGCTTGTGGTTGTAAGTGGTGCGGAAAGGGTGTTTCCGGAATATGAATAGTACTCACCGGTACCAAGATTCTTGCGGGTCACATCAAAGTTCACTTCGATGGTGGCACCAGTGAAGAAGGTATGGGGAATCATGAGGAGGAACTTGTTCACGTCCCAGGTATCGGTGGAGGAGTCGTAGCATACGTCTGCGGTTACACCTTGGGTGGTGTCCGGACGTTTTGCAACCAGTGTTCCAGTGGGCCAGGACGGGGTCACGGGAACGCGTCCCGTGGCATCCACGGAGCCAAAATCAGGCACCGGAATGCACTGTCCGAACACAGCCACGTTCTTAAACACTATGTAGTTAATCTTGAGTGACACCAGCTCGTTGCCGCCTGTATCGAAGGCCACGCTTTTAACTCGGATCTGGCTCAGGGCGTGGTGGAAGAAGAACTTCACCTTGCCGTTGGAATTGCCGGTGAGGCCCTGTGCGTGATTATCGGTCCACACGGCCTTGCTCTGTTCCAGGCAAAGGTCGGAGACCATGAAGTCCACCTGGTCTTCCGACTTCGCGGGAACCACGTAATAGAAGCCAACCATACCCTGGCGTTCCGACCGGGTGTCCAGGAAGGGTTCGACGATGGTTTCATCGGTTGCAGCGCCGGATGTGTTGAGCTCGTTCCAAGGATAATAAGCAATGAAGGAAATCCTGTCAAGCTTGTTGCGGGGCCAGTAACGGTTGTGTACGTAGTCGTAGGTGTAATTCCCGGCAGATTCAGTGATGCTTACCGCCTCATTGTAGAAAAGGTTGGGAGTATTGTATGCGCCTGCGCTTCTGTTCCAGGTTCCGGCGACTCCTCCGGAAGTCTGAGGATGGAAGTATCCAAAGACCCCCATGCTGGTACCGCTGTTCAGATGTCTCTGCTGGCCTGTAGCCGTAACATCGCCCACGAAGTAGGTGGGGTTTGCCTTGGTAACGGTACGGTTGGTATACCATGAGAAATCTATGGTCTCTGAAGATTCCTCATAGCCAAGCTGCTCGTTGATCTTGACGTCGTTCTCTATCTTGGCGCAGGACATTACGGCCAGTGCCAAAAGCGCTGATATGAAAGTTCTGCTTCTCATTATTCCGGTACTGAAATATTAGGATTACCTACGCTCCAGTCCTCGGAAGACTCTACAATCTCCTCGAACTCTATGCGGTCAAGACCTGCGGTAATCTTGTAGATGTAGTGCTTTCCAGCTTCCCACTCCGTTACGCCGTAACGCTTGGACGTGTCCGGATTGGTGTTGTCGAAGAGCTTCACGGAGAAGGAGTCTCCGGTATAGACGATGGGATCCGGATGGGTGGGATCCGACGATGCGAAGGTGATGTCGTAGTTGAGGGTGAATGTGGCGTCCCCACTGATTGTCTGGGGAACGGCCAGGAGGCGCAGGAGAGTGGTCTCGTGGACGCTCAGGTCCTCGATGTGGGTGGTGTATTCACTGCCCACGTTGCTCCACACGAAGGGAACCGTACCGGGGTCTTCCACGGTGCCGCTGCTCTTGATGTTGGTGAGGTCAAGCGTGTTCAGTTTTGCACCCGTACCTTCCGTAAGCTGGAATTCCACCAGTGCCAGGGCGTGTTTGAAGACAAGCGTCACTTCACCGTTGGTGATGGCGCCGTGGTGCTCCGAGTCGTTCCTGTAGAGGTCACGGAGAGGTGCGGTGAACATGAGGTCCGTCTGCTGCGCGGGGTCTGTGGCCTGTGTGAAGCTTATCTTGGGAAGACCGTTGCTGTTGTTGTCATAGGCGGTTGTGGTGCCGCTCTTGTATAGGTTGAGACCGGAAGCGTTACGAGGATAGTAGCCCCAGAAGGATAACTTGTCCACGTTGGTGCTGTTGGCACCGGTGCCATACTCGTTTGGCCAGTACTTGATGGGGCTGTATGTCCAGCTGCCGTCGCTCTGCTTGGTGAGGGCGGTGTGGTACATGAAGTCCGCGATGTTGGTTCCGGCGGAGGTCTCGTCTGCCCATGTGGATGCATCGTGATGATAGCCGTATACGCCCACCACGGAACCTGCAGTGAAATCAGCGCCCGGCGCCACGTAGGTGTCGTTGGCCTTGGTCTCGGTGCGCTGGCTATATGTGGTGAAGCTCACGGGAACAAGTCCCTCGTCTTCCACCTCTATACGGGCACACCCCGCCGCAGCGACGCCTGCAAGCACCGCAACAAGTATGTATTTCGCCTTTGCCAACATATTCTTTTTTTCTTGGCACCCTGGCGGGCGGTCAAGCCCGCCGGGGTAAAAAAGCATTATAGAAATTAAAGATTATCGATTAAAGGTTGTCAGGGAGACCAATCTCGGTATCGGTTGTATCGTGCATCTCACCGGCATCGACAGTACCATTGTGGTTGTCGTCAATCCAGACCTGGTTTACACCGGTTTCCCAGTTTTCAACCTCGGCGGAGAACTTGACGTCGTTGATACCAAGGATCATGACGATGTTGTACTTGGTGTTCTTCTTGATTTCAGCGAACTTGATGCGGCCGAATACGGTCTGGGGAACCTCGGAGTACTGCTTGGTGCCAAGCTTCTCATCATATGTCCTGACGATGTAGGTAATCTCGATGTCCACGACGGGCTTGGTGCCGGGAACAAGGATGATGGGATTGCTCTCGTCCTGGTACACGTTGACTGCGGTTGCGGTTACGCCCTTGGGAAGAGCTGCGAAGCTGGTAACGGTTGCGGGCTCCTTGAGGCGGTTTGCGATCTCGCTGTCAGGGTTGGATTCATCATAAGCAGTGTTGGTGTCGTCAACCAGGTTGGTGATGGTCTGCTTGAACTGGATGTTCTGAGCTGTACCATCGAGTTTGAACTCACCGGTGTAGAGGTCGAGCTTACCGGCTATGTCGTCAGTTGCGTAGGAGATGGCGTTGCCGTCGATATCGGTCACAGGCTGTCCGGAAATGGCATCAATTGCAGGAGCGCTGCCGATGACAATCTTGGAGATGGTGATCTTGGTGCCGTCGTTCTCGCCGAAGCCGATGGTAGGAGTGATGGTCTCTGCATTTGCCTTGACCACGAGGCCGTTGGCTACGTATGCGGGATCATCAGCAGGGTCTGCGTAGGTAGAGGTGCCTTCCCATGAACCGCCAAGCTTTGCAAGAAGGTGCATGAATTTGAAATGAACCTTGTCCGTGGTGCGGGTGAGGTTGTTGTTGACAGTGTAATGTGCAACGGGATTTGCAGGATCAGTGGTGTCGATGGTCTTCTCCTTGTAACCCCACATGAGGTCCACATTGGGTTTATCCTTTGAGAACTTGTAGTTTACAAAGTTGTGGAGGTGGGTAGGGCTTGAAGGATTGGTGGGATCGTCATTGGCAACAGCGGTGCTGAATCCGGTGATACCGTAAGAGTTGTCAGCAGTTGCAGCAGCGGGATCTGCATAAGGAGCATAAGCGAAGAAGCTCACCTTCTGGGCGTCTGCGGTCTGGCCGTTGGTAGGGTTAGGCCAGTACTTGATAGGGGAGTAGACCCAGTCAGGATCGGTATAGGTGACCTGCTGGTTGTACATGAAGTCGTCCTTTGCGCCTTTGTCGTTGGCGGCATCTTCGAAGGCGTCAGTTCCGGTGTAAGTTGCGAATACGCCGAAGCCGAGGGTCTTGAGGGCGTCAAGGTTCATGTCGTCGGTGGGACCGGCTTTGGTGATGGTACGGCCGCTATAGGCACCGAAGGAAACGGCATCCTGGTCGGCCACGTTCACAAATGTTTCGTTCTTTGCGCATCCTGCGAGAACGAGGGCTGCAAGTGCAGCGAAGAAAACTGATTTTTTCATAATGCTTTGAATTAATTAATTGTTACAAATTTTGTACCCCTGCGGGCGGTCAGACCCGCAGGAATAGGATTATTTATTCTGCGGTAAATCTACATTCTCAATGGTTCCAACTGCCCAGTCCTCAACATCTGCCTCAAGCTTGACGGAAGTCAGGCCAAGGATAATCTTGATGGTGTAGCTCTTGCCTGCGTAGAAGCCGGTAGGGAAGCTGATGGTTTTCTTAATCACGTTCTGAATCCTTGAGTACTGATCATGAAGTGCGCCGTCGGGAGTGGTAACGTAGTAAGTAATCTCAACGGTAACGTTGGTAGCAACATCATCGTCGGTCAGAGGATCGCCATCGTCAACCGCATTGGGGATGAGAGTGAAGAAGGTCTTGTTGTCAGCAAAGAGGTTCTTCTCTACATTGGTGACACCTTCTTCGGTCTGGACGCCGTCTCCATCGTCAAGGATGGTGGAATTCAGCTTGTCGCCGTTTACGATAAGCGTAGTGGTTGTTCCGGTCTTTCCTTCCCAGTTGGGCTGATTTGCTACGGTGTTGTTAAGATTAAGGGTTCCGGCTGTATTGACGGCAAGGTCAAGGATACGAACCTGCTCCACGGTAACCGTTGTAGGACCAAACTGTGTACCACCGGCAGGGACCTGGTCAAAAGCACCCTGAATCTTAAATGCCAGCCTGGAGGTTGCATGCTTGAACATAAACGGGATTACCGTACTTGTGGACGGCTTGGTGAGGTTGATGAGAGGATACCCAGCAGATACCGATACGTTTGTGTTGTGTACGTCGGTATAAGCAAGGCCACCGGAGACAGCCCAGAGAAGGTCAACGGCCTTGGAAGGATCAGTGGAGACCTTGTAATCAATCTTGGGGTCAGTGGTTGCGGTGCTTGCTGTATAGCCGGTGATACCCTCGGTAGTTGAGCCGATGAATTCATTCTTGTTGGCTGTGTCGCCCACGAAAGGTGCATATGCAAAGAATGACAATTTGTCAGCATCTGCAGGTGCAATGCCCCCGTTGTGGTCATCGATGGTCTCGTTAGGCCAGTACTTCACGGGAGCGTATTCCCAACTGGAAGTTCCGTAGGTTACGTCCTGATTGTACATAAAGTTGGGGCCGATTGAAGCGTCATAGTTTCCACCGTTTGAATAGGTGCAGAATACGCCGAAACCGACAGCTTTGAGCGAGGTGTAAATAACATCGGGGTCTACACCGTTTGTGCCATCAACAGTGATGGTACCTGCGGTGCCGGCCTTTGTATCGGCGGTCTTGGGGAGATATACGCCGAAGTTGATTGCTCTTCCGCCAGCTGTGGGCTGCTTAATGGTCTCGACCTTGGCGCAAGAGGCAAGGGCAAGAACTGAAGCGGCAATGATGATCGTTTTCTTCATAACGTTTTGTCTTATACTTTTTTCTTGGTACCCCTGCGGGCGGTCAGGCCCGCAGAGATAAAAGGGACGAGATTACTTGTTCTTAGGGAGATCAACAGGAGTATCAGCAACGACATCCCAGTCATCAACTTCAGCAGAAAGCTTAACGGAGGTGAGACCAAGATTAATCTTGATGGTGTTGGCCTTGCCCGCAGCAAAACCGGATGCGAAGGTGATGTCCTTGTAGATTACATTCTCAACGCGGCTTCCGCCACCAACCAGAGCTGCATCAGCGGTAGTTACGTAGTAGGTAATGGTAACACGGACAGTGGTGTTGTCGGTTCTGGGGATGAGGGTGAAGAAAGTATTGTTGTCTTTTAAGAGGTTCTTTTCAGCATTGGTAACGCCTTCTACGGTCTGAGGGATAGCGCCATCAGTGTCAATGATAGTATCGTTGAGGTTGGAACCTTCTACGGTGAAAACAGTGGTGGCTGAATCACCATCCTGACTCTCCCACTCCGGAGTATTAGCGGCGGTGTTGTTGAGGTTAAGGACAGCGCTGGTGTAAGCGGGGAAAGAGAGGGTCACGGATTTTACGGTTACCTTGGTCTTGGCATCCTTGTCTCCGCCAACAGCTACCTGGTCAAATGCGCCCTGAATCTTGAGGCCAAGACGTGAGGTGGCGTGTTTGAAGAGGAAAGGAATCACATAATCGTGGGCAGGCTTGGTGAGGTTGACAATAGGCATACCCTCAGTCACGGAAACTGTAGCGCCATGAACATCCGAGTAGGTTAAACCAGCACCGGCAACGGCCCAGACAAGGTCAACGGCGGTATTAGGGGTGGTGGAAAGTGTGTACGTCACTTTAGGGTCTGTTGTAGCGTTGTTGGCTGTAAGAGCAGTGATACCCTCAGTGGTGGAGCCATCAAAGGCATTTGTGCCATCGGTCTTACCAACCCAAGGTGCGTATGCAAAGAAGGAAAGCTTGTCTGCATCAGTAGTGGAAGGACCATGAGCATTGTTACTGTCAGTGATGGTCTCGTTAGGCCAGTACTTTACAGGATCATAAGTCCAACCTGCACCAGACACCTTAGTGTTGTACATAAAGTTGGGACCGATAGAGGCTGAATAGTCGGCATGATCAGAGTAGGTGGCGAAGACACCGAAACCGGTGGCCTGGAGAGAGGTGGTAGAGTTAGCACCAGCGGTTGTGATAGTGCCGGGAGTACCAGCCTTAGTCATAGGAACATAGACGCCGAAGCCAATTTCGCGGTTCTCGACGTTCTGGATGGTTTCAACCTTGGCGCATGCGACAAGGGCGAGGGCAGCGGCTGCTGCGAGGATCATTGAGTTTTTCATAATGCTTTTGTTTTGTTTGTTGTTAATATTTTGTTTCATTTTTTTGTATTCTTGGTACCCGGGCCGGCGGTCAGGCCCGCCCGGATAATATGCCATATTAGCTGTTAAGAGGGAGGTCGATATCCTCGGAAGTGCCATTGCTCCAATTCTCAACTTCTGCCTCGAACTTAACCTCGGAGATACCAAGGATCATCTTGATGGTGTTCTTGGTGCCGGCGGCGAAACCGCTGGAGAAAGTAACATCATGGCTAATGACGTTCTCTACACGGCTGTAACCCTTAAGAAGGTCGGAGTCGGGAGTGGAAACGTAATAGGTAACCTTAACAGTTACTGTGGTGGAAGTGGCCTTGGGGATGACGGTGTAGTACTTGCCGTCAACAATCACGTTCTGCTCAGATGCGGTAACACCTGCAGGCTGGCTGGCGGGAGCCACGTCACCACCATCAAGAAGAGCGGAGTTGATGTTGGAACCGCTGACGGTAAGGGCGAGATCCGTGGAACCGGAAGCGCTCTCCCAGAGGGGGGTGTCTGCAGTTGTGTTGTTGAGGTTGAGGACTGCGGTCTGGGTCATGCCGGGAACGCTGAGTTCAACCTGCTTGATGGTGATCTTGACACCATCCTGGGCGGTACCGCCGGCTGCGGCCTGGTTGTAAGCTGCGACAGCCTTGAGGGTAATCTGTGCAAGGGCGTGCTTGAAGTAGAAGTGAATAGCAGTGCCGATTGCGGGCTTCTGGAGGTTGAGGTAGGGCTTGCCGCTGGTAGGATTGTTGGTGGTACCGGCAACGTTGGTCCAGGTTGCACCCTTGGAAACAGCCCAGAGGAGGTCTACCTGCTTGTCAAGGTCAGCGGAGACTTTATAAGTAACCTTAGGGTCGCCTGCGGTTGCGTTGGAAGTGAGGGCGGTGATGCCTTCGTCAGTTCCGCCGGTAACAGCACCGGTGGAAGCGGTGGCTGCCACATGGGGAGCATAAGCGAAGAAGCTCACTTTGTCGGCCTGGAAAGCGGTAGCGGGCTGGCTGTCGGTGTCGCCTGCCTGAATCTGGTTGGGCCAGTACTTGATGGGGCTGTAGGTCCAGGAAGAGGTGCTAACCTTGGTGTTGTACATGAAGTTGGGAGTTGCACTTGCGGAGTAGTTACCGGTGGTCTGGTATGCGAACACACCAAAACCATTGGTCTGGAGGGCGGTAGTGGTTTCCTCACCGTAGGCACCGGCCTTGGTGAGAGCGTTGCCGGCGTAAGCACCGAAGGTGATGGCTTCGTCGGTCTCGATGGTCTCGATCTTTGCGCATGCGCTGAGGACGAGTGCTGCAACAGCAGCGAGGGTCATGATCTTTTTCATAATGCTTTTAGTGTTTAATTGTTTGTTTATATTTCTTTCTTCATTTACATTGGTATTTCAACTGTTTCGCCTTCTTCCCAGTCATCGACTGTTGCGTCAATTCCGCTGGCCTTGCTGCCTTCCGGCTGAACATCAGGAAGAATTATTATTGGATCTTCCTTGGTTCCGAAGATTAGGCGGTAGAGATTTCGGTATCCCTGGTTAGGAGGCATCTCCTGAATCTTGTCGCCCACGTCGAACACGTAATCTGCGACCGTGGCGTTATCAATTAGTAGCGCGCTCACGTTAAGGGTGGAGTCTCGCAGTGCTGTTGGAGCTTCTCCGTTAGGCAGGCCGAAGGTTGTGATGATACCGTCTATATGGCCTACGCGCTTAGCGGGATCGTCCATGGTGAGATTCCACTGGCTGATGATCTGGATTGCGCTTTCATCGTTGGTGGTGAACTGAGTGAGTTCGAATGTCTTTGCCATGCCGGAAGTGGAAGCCCTGACGGACTTGAGCACGTCTGCGTTGCCGGCATATATGGAAACCCAAAGCTGGGAAACAATATTCTGAGGTTCGATGGGGATACGGATGGTGTAGTACTGGACCATCTCTTCGTATTTGTAAATTTCCTCGTCCAGGGTGGCCTTGGTGGCTGCATTTGCAGCGGCCTTGGACTTGAGGGACTTGAGCTTTACGTAGTGCTGCTGATACTCTTCCGTCATTTCGTCGGTGATGACGAACTGTTCTGAAACGCCTGCGTAAAGGATTTCAGGATTCTCAACCACGGGATCCTCTACCAGAGAACGGGTGGAGACCCAGTTGGGAGTTGTGGTGGTGCGAAGAGTTGCGTCAGCGGCGTTGAAGTTTGTCATGTGCTCGAACTCCATCTTCCAGTACTCTTCAGGGCTCTGGCTGATCATGTACAGCTGGTAGTTGCCCTTAGGGAGCTGGACTTCGCAGGAGTCCACGTTTGCGGTGGTGAGGGAAGTATAGAACTGCCCGTCCCTGAAGAAGTACATGGTAACACCGCTGGGCTTGATGCCGTCCGGGTACATGGAAACCTTCCAGATGCACTTGACGATGACCCTGATGGTGGAACGGTAGAGTGTCTCCAGGGGACGCCTCTGGCAACCGCCTGTAAGGACGGCCAGAAGCATCGCTGCTGCTACCCATATGCTACGGAACTTCTTCATTTCTTAACAGTACGGGTAAACAGATATTTGAGACCAGCCTCGGCCTTGACGGGACCGAAGTACCAGGGAATTCTTCCGTGGCTCTTGTAAAGCAGATGGGCGTCGTCGTCCGAGCCCTCGTAATAACGATAGTGGGTGCCCATCCAACCGAAACCGGCAGCGATGTTGAAGCGCCAGTTGTTGTTGAGCTTCCATGAATAACCCAGATCCAGGCCGGCCAGCTGGAATTCTCCCTGATAGCCTTTGTGGCGGGGTTCGATATCGTAATAACCTGCGGAAAGGTCCAGGCCGACGAAAAGACCGGTGAGAGCCTTGTCTGCATTGCGGTTGCCGCCCTTGAACCAGAAGCGGGGTTCGATGTCCCACTTGAGCATCTGCCATGCGCGGTCGTTGCCGGGAGTGACGAACCAGGGGAAGGTGTACTCTGCAAGTACGCTCCAGTGGTTGCCGATAGGGAACTCCGCGTTGAAGTTGGGGGTGAGGATGGCATCGTACAGAATGTTGGTGCCCACTGCGACGAAGGGCTTCACAATCTCTGCCGGCTTTTCTTCAACCTTTTCTTCCTTGACGATCTTGTCCTCCTGCTCTACCTTGGGAGTGTCGACTGCCAGGCTGTCCTGGACGGGAGCGACGACTGCGGTGGAGTCGGTTTCTTCCTGAATCTCGGGATTCTCTATAATAGGGAGGACGGGCTCTTCAACGGTTTCCTCTGTCTTGTCTTCCTTCACAGGCTGGAATCCGCCGAATTTTGCGTAACGGATGTAAGGGAAGCACTCTTTTTCCACGATGCTGTAAGAACCGTGGGCCTTGAGGGCTGCTTCCTTCTGGACGGGAGTCTTATCGGAATCGATGATGTCGATAATTTCCTTCTTAGCCTGTGCGTCGAGAGAGGGGCACTTTTCTACCTGCACGCGAAGGCCTTCCCAATCCTCTCCCTTGGAGCGGATGACTACGCGGCCTTCCAGGTCAGGGAACTGACCGATCACCCAGTCTGCAAGATTCTGGGCACGGCTCTTTCCGAGGCGGTTGTTGATGCTGATGGGGCCTTCAGGTGAGGCTGCACCTTCAATGACAAGTTCCTTGTCCCTGTTGGCAGGGTTGGAAAGGATGCGGTGGATTTCCCTGAGGTTTGCGGTGTTACCCATGTAATCAGGACGGATAAAGTCCTCATTGAGAGAATAGTAAACTATGGGTTCGCCGACCTCCGGTCCGTTGCCGGTTGTATTTGCAGAAACAGCCTCAGTGTTGTGCTGCTCAGTTTCCGCCGATTTTTCAATTCTCAGCGAGATGATTGCGTATCTTAAACCGCGGAAGTAGTTGGAATAAAGGCTCTTATATGCAGAATTGGCCCTGAGCAGCTTTTCCTTATAATCTGGCTCATAGTCTGAGTCGATGATGTCGAGGATGGCGCGGCGGGAAGATTCACCCAGGCGGGTGTCCGTAAGGACATTGGCTCTGAGTTCATCCCATGACTCCGCACCGGATACAATGTTCAATCCGATGCCCTGGTACTTGGACCTGATGTAATCGCTGATGGTCTTGGCGCGTCTTTCGGAAAGGCGGAGATTGTAGGTGTAGTTGCCTTCCGGTGATGAATAGGTGACTACGTCAAGAGTTTTGTTAGAAGCGATGGCTTCCTGTGCGATCTGGTCCAGAGTGGCCAGGGCACCGGAGTTGGACATGTAATTGGTGTTGAGAACGGCGCTGTCGAACGGGAAAACAACTTTTACGCTTGCGTCACTAACCTGAGCGCGCGAAAAAAAAACATTCGCAAACAGTACGGCGACAACCACTGCCAGCCTACGGCTGACAGCAGCTTTTGATTTGCGCGTAATTACCCCAAAGAGGGTTCTGCTTGCGTTTTTCATTGTTTAATACTGTTCGGCCAGTTGGGGAGTTCCGGAGTCCCCGTCAGCCGTTCTACACCTAAATCGGTTGCAAAGTTACTACTTATTTTATATTATCCAAAAAAAATTTTGTTTATTTTAACAAATTTTTGCGAATTCGTGAATGTTTTAATTGCTTGCTAATTATTGAGCTTATGTGCCTCTGGGCATGTTATAAAGGGGTGTTACTACATCTTTCTCTACATCAGGCTCTGCATTTCATGCCTCAATATGCCCCAGAAGCGCCTCTCATGGCGTTTTTTACGTTATATAAATATTTTTTCGTTAATGTAAGAGTTTGTTAAACTTGAGAATCGAAATCCCTCGAAACGTCTAAAACTTATTATATTTCTTTATTTTGTAGTGTTTTCCTCATTTTTGTGACATTTTACACTATATGATGCACTTTTTATGCCGTTTGTGACAATTAACGAATTTTTTTTTTATATTTGTGTCTATTGTGAAACTGAGATGACCGTAAGGCGCTTAATATCAGTCTTTGCCGCTTTCTGCTTTCTGGCAGGATGTGAATTTGGTCTCTCAGCAGAGTCTTTCCAGATTGCCTTTCCGGTAGGAAAATCGTCCGTTGATACTACTTATATATATAATGCGCGCGCGTGCGCGCGTATATATGATGCAGTTTCCGCAGTATCTGGCAGTAGTAGAGTAATTGTCCGCTCATATTCTTCTCCTGACGGCAAATTATCCAGAAATCGGCAACTGGCACGCCTCAGAGGCACTTCTGTGCAGGATTTTCTCTCTCAGATCAATCCGTCTTTGGCTTCTTCAATAGACATTATTACCGTAGATGAGGACTGGGAAGGTGTAAAATCTTACTTAAAACGGTCAAATAAGGAGTGGAAGAAAGACGCTCTTGAAATAATTAACAGCTCTTCCGGTGATAAAAAGGCTCTTTTACAGGATCTTTGGGTAGGAGAGGCCTGGGAAGACCTGATGAAGTACTGTTTCCCTTCCCTTAGGAGAGTCTCTGTTGAGATTCAAAACGCTGATATTCAGCCCGTTACAATCAATGAGGGCATTTCTGAGATTATTTTCTCTCAGGGTGGATCCAAGGTGCCCGCATCCGCTTTTAATCAGCTTAAACTGCTTGTTCAATCAAGTCCGGATACACTATTTATTAGTATAAAAGCATCTCCAGAGGGCACTCTGGACGGTAATACAAGGCTTTCTAATAAGAGAATAGCCAATCTGGAGGCCATTCTCAAGCAATTTGGTTATGCCGGCGCCGTTAATGTAAAGTATTGCGGTGAGGACTGGGAAGGTCTTCTGGATGCCGTAAAAGCATCTACAGATATGTCAGACAAGGAATCTGTGATAGAAATCCTGTCTGACGCAAGCCTGGACAGGGATTCCAGGAAGAAAGCCCTCCAGGCTCTCAGCTACGGTAAAACGTGGCTGAGGCTCATGGATACGGAGATGAAAGGTCTCAGGAAGGCTATTATCTCCCCCAATATGATTCTCTAAGTAATTTTACCCACTGTTTTTCTTATGAATATAAGGAGAATTGCATTTTTAGCGTTTCTGATGGCCTCTGTAAGCGCTTTTTCGCGTGATTTTAAGTCTAATGTGACCAATTTTGCCGAAAGTCCGGTTGATGGATCCATGTGGATAGGATCTACTGACAGTGGAATCTTTCGTCTTGGTAGAAACGGACGTAGAGTGTGGTACGGTCTGGAAAGCGGCCATCTGGCGTCTGATCACATCAAAGCTCTCGCGTTTGATAAAGAGAAAGTCTTATGGATTCTTGACGATACTGGAATCTTCACCAAATACACATCAGTACAGGGTTTTAAGCAAGAATTTTCCTTTCCTGAGGGTATTTCTTCCTTCTGTCTTTCGCGAGATTTGTCCAAACTGTACTTCTGTACGGAAAATTCTAAACTGTATACTTATAGCATAGACAGTAAATCGGTCAATTCACCAATAACTCTTCCAGGCAGCGTTACCTCACTTATCCCGGCTGTAGAGGAATTTTCAGTATGGGCAGTTACAGCTGACGGCATAATTAGAGTTGGCGAAGACGGCGCTTTATCCACGTGGGATGAACTTGATATTGATTCAAATTTGTTACCTTTTGAATTTGATACAATGCCCCAACAGGATAGTGTAGAACCGCGCAGTAGGCATTTATTCTTGCTGCTTATACTGGCAATTCTCGTATTTATTATTGTCGTTTATCTTGTCTACAGATTCATCTTTAAGCGCCCTGCTCAACCTAAGAATACCGTTACCAATAATGTACCTGATGTAGAGGTTTTGCCGGTTGAAGCGAAGCCTGAAAATATCTCAAGTGTTACTTTAGATACGCCTGATACCACTATTACGCGCGCGCGCGTTCCTTTAAGTAATAATATTCCAGATCCTGATTCAGCTACCGGCTTTACAAAGACAGTGTTGGATCTTATTGATCAGAATCTATCAAATCCCCAGTTTGACGTCGATTCTATAGCTGAAATTACCGGTATGAGCCGTATCCATGTTAATAGGAAGCTTAAGTCCGAGGGCTCTCCTTCACCCTCTGTTCTCCTAAAGGATGCCAGGATGTCCCTTGCCTCCAAACTTCTCAAAAATGCAAAAGTTTCTGTAAAAGATGTAGGAGTCGCTTGTGGATTCAGCAGACCTTCGTATTTTGCCACTGCCTTTAAAGACTATTTCGGTGTTTCTCCATCCGACTTCCAGGCTAATTCTGGCCGATAAATTTTATTTTTCATAAAATTTCAAGGTTTTGCAATAATTTTTTGTTTTTGAAATAATAATTTTTTATATTTGCACTCAGAAACCCGAATGAGTTTTTGAGTTATGAGTCATTTTTCCAGATTTTCTCGCCTGTCCGCCTTCTTGATGTTGGCGTCCTTATTCTCGTGCATGAAAATTTATGATGGCTCTGAAGGCCCTACAGCACGTCCTTCGGGTAAAATCGTTGGTTTTGACATTACGGTTACGCGCGAAGGTGAGGAGATCTCCAAGGGCCGTCGCGGTATAATGACCAAAGGTGACTATTCTTCTTATGATTCAGAGGAAAAGCTCTCCACCATGGATTCAGATAAAGCATTTGGTCTTATCGGAATCGATTATGATCATCATGCCCTTGTTGTAGACAACGTCAGTGTCAATTCCCACCGTTACTATTCAATCCCGGATGAAATTGAGATTGGAAAGCAGTACGTGGAAGTGATATACGATGTGGAAGGATTCGATATCGGCGGATTTCACTATCCTCCGCGTCTTTGTCTGACTGGGAAACCAAAATTTACGAGAATAATGACATTTTCTAAATGAATCTCCTGATAGTATTTCTTTTCCTGCCTGCGGCAGCGGCTTTGTTCTGGTTGGCCCTTAATCCAATATTGGCCAGGAGGACCGGAACTTTCTGGATCATGCAGGCTTTTTCGTTCGACCTGCTCTTATATTTTATATCCGACGGTTGCTACGCTACTCCCGGCATCCCGCCGGAGTTGTTGTTATATGCCCGTCTCCTGATGCTGGGTTCAGCTCCATGTCTTATTCCTATACTGTGGCTGTATTTCGACCGCCTCATCTTCAGGAGGCGCTTCCGTAGCAGTCAGTTCATCTGGATACTGGCGCCGGTTGCCCTCCTCATATCCGGAATAGTTCTTACGGAAATCTGCGACAAACCCGTTGTTGCCGATTTCCTTTTACGCCTTTATCGGGAGGGTACCTCGGTTGCAGCGGAATATAAAGGCAGTATTCTGTGGCACTATTACATCTGGACATCGCTCTTCTTCAGAATTGTCATCGGCACGGAGTTCATTGTGGCCGCCTTTGCCCTTGTCCGCTTTGTCATAAGACAGAAGTTCAACCTTAGAAATGTCTGGAATTACCTGTTCAACGGAAGCAGCCTCAGGATAATTGAACTCCAGACGCTGAACCTTGTTCTCCCTATGCTGTTCGTGGGACTCAAGCTCGTCTTCCTCAAGAGCTTCCTGGATACCCACATCTGGTTCTCCATATTCCTGGCCGTAGTAGTTACGGTTGGCTATTCTTCTTTGATGGTGGGCTCATTGTTCGGGGAGAAAAATGCCATCACCCGCATCCAGGCCAAGCATGTGATGTTCTTCAACTACAATAAGAAGATCAAAGGCCCCATTGTGGAAATCATGATGGAAGAACTCCTTGACGAAGCAGAGCAGGACGCCCTCCTCCGTTTCAAGGAAAAGATAGGGGAGAACCTCCACATCTCAGCAACCAGTCCAAAGGAATTGACGGCGGTAAAGGAACAGTTGTTCTCTACCGTTGCCGGCACGTGGGATGACAGTCTCCTTGCAAAATTCCAGGCCCTCATGCTCAACGAGCAGCTCTTCCTCCAGCCAAGCCTTACCCTTGCAGATGTGGCGGACCGCCTGCACACCAATAAGACTTATGTGTCCAAGATGGTGAACAACACCTACAACCTTGGATTCCCGGAACTGCTGAACACCCTCAGGGTAGACTATGCGGAACAGTATCTCCTTAGCCATCGTGACGCCAAACAGGAAGAGGTTGCCCGCGCCTGCGGTTTCCTGAGCGCATCGTCGTTCAACAACATCTTCAAGAAAATCACCGGCGTAACTCCCAAGGTCTGGCTGGTGGGAATGGGGAACAAACGTGGATAGGATATGGCCGCCTCCAAACAAGACCTTTCCCGTTTCAGCGTCCTTATTGTGGACGATGTTCCCTTGAACCTTACCCTTGTTGAGAAGATGATAGGCCGGTTCGGATTTGACGTCCGTACCGCCTACAACGGCCTGGAGTGCATGAAGGAGATCATAGCCCGCAAGCCGGACCTCATCCTCCTGGACCTCATGATGCCCTCCATGGACGGCTTCGAGGTGATAACCAGAATTCGTGAGAACCCGGACTGGGCAGGTATCAAAATCGTAGTACTTTCCGCCCTCAATTCCAACGAGGACATCGTCAAGGCCTATAGCATGGGCGCCCAGGACTTCATCACCAAACCCACAGTCCTTGACAAACTCACGAACTCCGTAGCAAAGCAGCTTGGAATTCCCTTGGCATGAAATGAAACGAATTATCCTCCCCACGCTTATTCTGCTGCTCAGTGCCTTCCTGGCCGGGGCGGCAGAACTACGTTTCCATACCATGCCCGAAACCGGCTATTACGGCGGCATCCACAGCATCGCGAAGGACAGCCTGGGCCGCATCTGGTTCAGCGGTTTCGATGCCGTTTACATGTACAACGGCGATTCCTTTACCCGCATGAACGACGCCCTAACGGTCCAGGAGCCCGAAAGCTACTGGAACATGGGCTGGCTCGTGACCGACAGGGAAAACCGCCTGTACCTTGCCACCAATCACGGCCTGCAGCGTTTTGACTGCCGCAGAAGCGCGTTCGAAATGGTCCTGGAAGGGAACATCGGCAAGATTGAAAAGATGGCCGACGGGAGCGTCTGGATGATAAGAAACGGGGTCCCGTGCGGTCTGGACGGCAAAGAGCTGCCGCTCCCTGAAGGCTTCATTCCGGACCCGATGACACTGACTCTTGACTGTACCGGCTCTCATGTGTATGCGGGCTCTGACGGGCGGCTCTACCGCTTCGGAGATGACGGCTGGGCTTTTTTTGCCGATTTTTCTCCTAGCACCGTCGTAGATGTCCAGGAGGCCGGGAACAACGTTTATGTCCTCACCCTTTCCGACGGCCTGCTCCAATGCACCGCCGGCGGGCAGGTTATCAGGCGTTTTACCCTGCCGATAGAAAATGACAGGGCCTCAACTGCAAAGCAGCTATACATGGCTGCTGACGGCAGCGTATGGGTTGCAACCCAGTACGGACTCATGACCGTAGATCCTGAAAGTGCCGAGACCACGGTCCTGAGGTCGAATCTCCAGTACTCGTTCTCCCTCCCCAACAACTCCGTCTGGTCTTTCCTTGAAGATGCCGACGGGGGAGTCTGGGTTGGCACTTATGGCGGCAAACTCGCTTTTGCAACTGAGGGTGACAGCGACGTGGACCACTTCTTCAAGGCCGTCCCGGGCGGTCTGGGACACCCCATAGTGAGCTGCTTCGAGGAGGACCCTGAAGGCAATCTCTGGATAGGTACTGAAGGCGGCGGAATCACTGTCTGGGACAGGAGCAAAGACACCTTCTACTACTACAAGCAGCAGGATGGCAGCGGCCTCAGCTCCAACATGGTCAAGAAACTGCGCAAAGGCCCCGACGGCACCATGTGGGCCTCCTTCTTCAACTCCGGCGTACAGACCTTCGACAGCCGGACCAGGCGCTTCCGGAAGCTTTCCGTAACCCATGGTCCCGCCGATGCACCGCTCAGCGTGTATGACTTCCTCCCCGACGGAAACGGCGGCCTCTGGATGTCAGACCCCGACTCCCGATTCATGTATGCCCGGCTTTCCACAGGTGACATAACCTCCCTGGAGAAGCGCAGGAGCCAGGTTGAGACCTTCTTTGACGATGGCAAGGGCAACCTGTGGCTTCTCACGCATCATGGCCTTCAGGTGTTTGACAAGTCGAGAAAAGAGATAGTCAGGACCTATTATATCGAAGACCAGTCCTATGCCGTGAATAATCTCTGCAGCTACTGCATAACGGCCGGAGGGGAAATACTTCTTGGAACAAGGGGTGGAGGACTGAATATCCTCTCCCCGGACGGAAGCTATGCCAATGTTCCGCTTAACGGGCGCACCGTCTTCGGAATAGTGGAAGATCCCGTGACCAGGGAAGTATGGCTCAGCACCGATGAGGGCCTTTTCCGCCGCAAGGACGGCCGAATCCTGCCTTCAACCCTCAACATGCCCAGCCACTGCGGCTCCTTCTATGTCAGGGCCGCATTCCTGAGCTCCCGCGGAGAAGTCCTCTTCGGCGGGACAGACGGCTTCATCCTGTTCCGTCCCGCGGCCCTTCGCTCCAACAGGCACAAGCCTGAGGTGTTCTTCACCGGCGTCAGGATAAACGACAAGCCTGTGAGCACGGAAAACTATATCGGCACATCCGGGTCGATGTCCCTCAATCACCGGCAGTCAAACGTGGCGGTGGATTTTTCATGCGACAATTATCTCTATCAGGAAAACAACCGCTATGCCTGCAGGCTCGTGGGGCTTTCCGGAGACTGGTCTACACTGCCTCCCGGCCAGAAAACGATGCGCTACTATAACCTTAAGCCCGGAAACTACCGCTTTGAGGTGAAGGCATGCAACAATGACGGCCTGTGGGGTGACAGGGTTGCCGTCATGGAATGGACCATACATCCCTCCCCGTTCTTGTCCTGGTGGGCGAAAGTGCTGTATGTGCTGCTATTTGCATCTGTGGTATATCTCGTATGGCGCTATTTTACCAACAAGAAGCTCTACGAGAACGAACTTGCCATGGAAAAACTCAAGGAGAAGAACATGCAGGAGCTTCAGAAGGCCCGCATCAACTTCTTCACCAACATCTCCCATGACCTCAAGACGCCGCTCTCGCTTATAGTGGACCCTCTCAGGCACCTGAAGGAAAGCATCCCTGCCGATTCCGAAGCAGGGAAGTATGCCGGTCACATCGAGCGCAACGTTGCCCGCATGCAGCGTATGATAGGCCAGCTTCTCACATTCAGGGAAATCGAGAGCAACAAGGTAACGCTGAATCCCGTTGCCGGAGACTTCGTAAGCTTCCTCAGGAGCATCTTCTCCCTCTTCGAGATTTATGCCGACCGAAAGAATATCGAGGTAGAGTTCGGTTCCCAATTTGAAAGTTATCCCTGCCTTTTCGACCATGAGGTAATCGAGAAAATATTCACCAATCTGTTCTCTAATGCAGTGAAATACACCGCGGATGAGGGCTCAATCGTGGTTAATGTAAGGGAAGCCGGGAAGGATATGGTGGATGTTACAATTTCGAACACCGGACGTGAGATTTCGCAGGAGAATCAGCAGCGGATCTTCGAGGCTTTCAACCGCAGCCGGGATTTCCAGCCGGGCTTTGAAAGCAGTACCGGCCTTGGCCTTGCCATAGTTAAACAGCTCGTAACGGAAATCGGCGGCGATGTGGGTATATCTTCCGGCAACGCGCAGGTAGTCTTTACCGTTACAATTCCTCTCAGGCGCACGGAACTGCCAGCACATGACGACGCCTCCCAGTCCTATGGCTTTGTGATGAAGGAGATGGACGACCTGTACCAGGAACTCCATGTCTCTTCCAAGGGGCCCCGCAAGGCATATACATTGGTAGTCATCGACGACGATGATGAGCTCCGGAACTATCTGGAGGAGTGCCTGTCGGCCCGTTTCAATGTCTACACGGCCTCTGACGGCTCCGAAGGCATAGAGAAGGTGGAAAAGGTCCATCCCAACGTTGTCATTACGGACCTCATGATGCAGGATACGGACGGTTTCGAGGTTTGCAGGAAGCTGAGGAGCAACATTAAGTCCAGCCATATTCCCGTCATTGTCCTTTCCGGTAATGCAGACCTCAAGGTTCGGGCAATGGAAAGCGGCGCCAATGTGTTCGTGGAGAAGCCTTTTGACATGGACTTCCTGTTCTCGCAGGTGGACGGCCTTCTGAGGATGCAGGAGGAAATGCGTGACTTCTATTCCAAAAAGTACGTTGCAGAGCCTTCCAAGGTGGTTATTTCATCAATGGATGAGGCTCTTCTTCACAAGGCCATGGAGTCCATAGAGAAGAATATGGACAACAATGACTACGATGTTGAGGAGTTTGTCTACGACATGGCCGTGGGCCGTACCATCCTTTACCAGAAGATAAAGGATATAACCGGAATGTCCATCAAGGAGTTCATCCTGGAGATACGCCTTAAGAGGGCCGCCCAGCTTCTGAGGGAGTCTGACCTCACTATTGCAGAGATTTCCGACCGCACCGGATTTGCGAATCCTAAGTACTTCAGCGTTTGCTTCAAGCGCAGGTATGACGTCTCTCCTTCCGATTTCAAGAAGCAGGAAAATCCCGCCTAGAACGCGCTGTAAGGCCTGTTGTACAAAATGAAACCATTTCCGTACGAATGCGGGAAGTGGTTTTTTTCTTTTATTCATACCTTCGCACCGTAACACGAAACAAAGGCCAATGAAACGTTACATCGAACTTCCCCTTATCGCAGCCGCCATTTTCATGGCAGCCGTATCCTGCTCTTCTGGTAAAACGACTTATACCCCCGACACCGAAACCGTCCTCAGAAACCCTCTCAACGGCTGGGTAATGTACCTCAGGCGTGACTGGGACGAGAATTTCTGGGAAAACTCCGGTTATGACGCCATCCCTACTTCCGAGGGCGGAACCGTGAAGGTGAGCGACTACGCAAACACGGCATATGTGCGCACCAGCTGGGCCTCCTTTGAACCCGAGGAAGGTAAGTATGCCTGGAAAGACCCTGATTCCCGCCTGAACAAACTCTTCAGGAGCATCCTGGACAGGGGCATGAAACTGTCCTTCCGCATTGTTGTCGATGGCCGTGACCAGCGCCAGAACACTCCCGATTACGTTTTTGACGTAGGAGCGGAGTATTTCACATCCAAGGTGGGTAAAAACACCGTGCGCTCTCCCTATCCTGATGATCCCGTCTTTCAGGAGAAATACAGCCGTTTCATTGAGGCCCTTGCTGCAGAATACAACGACATAGACAAGGTGGACTTCATCGATGCCTACGGCCTTGGCAAATGGGGAGAAGGCCATAGCCTTATATATAAAGACCCCACGAAGAACAGCGAAGTGATGGCCTGGATTACCGGCCTGTATGCCCGCACTTTCACCGAGATTCCTCTCGTGATCAATTACCACCGTCTCATAGGAGAGCCTTCCAAGGATGGCTGGGGCCCGGTTTCAAAGGTGTCCGAAGGCCTGATCGAGCAGGCAATCGGCAATGGATACAGCCTCCGTCACGATGCCTTTGGCATGAACGGATACTATCAGGACTGGGAAAAGGCATTTGCCGCAAAATGGAATTATAAGAGACCTGTCATATTCGAAGGTGGTTGGATTACGGCCGCTCATCACCGTTACTGGGTAGACCCTTCAGGAGAATACCGCGAAGGGCACTCAGAAGACGTCCGCAAGGGCGAATTCAAGGCTGCAGAGGAGGCTCACGTGAATATGATGGACCTGAGGGTGAACGACGAAGTGCGTTCATGGTTTGGACTGGAGTTTGACCTTGTGAAGCGTTTCATTTCAGAGGGCGGTTACCGCCTTTATCCTACATGGGTCAAAGCTCCTTCCAAGGCCTCGGGGAGCATTTCCGTCGAGTATGAGTGGGAGAATCTGGGCTGGGGTTACTGCCCTGTGAACATCCCCCAGTGGAACTGGCGTTACACGGTTGGCTTCGCTCTCCTGGACGGAAACGGCAACCCCGTGAAGAAATGGGAGTCTGAAAAGACAGACCTTTCCACCTGGCTCAAAGGAAACACTTATGATTATGCCGATACTCTGTCCCTTGACGGCGTAACACCCGGAAAATACACCCTTGCAACGGCGCTCGTAGACCGTAAAAAAGACCTTGAACCCGGTCTGGACGCTGCCGTAGAACCTTCCAGAAAGAGCGGCAGGTGGATCATAGTCAAAAAAATCACAGTCCGATGAAAAAGCTTGTCAGCATATTCACATCCATCCTTGTGATTGCCTCCTGCGGGAAGGAAAAACAAGGAGAAGAGCAGTCCGGCAGTATAGAGGTGAAGACCGAACAGGTGCGCCTTACCCCGGATCGCACCTCCATAATCAAGAACCCCCTCACCGGCTGGGTCCTCTACGTTGGAAGGCAGTGGAACGACACTTTCTGGAGTACCCAGAACTACGATGCCATGCCCACGTCGGACGGTACCACGGTGAAGGTATCAGACTATGCCACCTGCGCATATCTCAGGACAAGCTGGAAGAACCTTGAGCCCACGGAGGGTGCTTATGTATGGAAGGATCCCTCTTCCAATTTCTCCAAGCTTGTCGCAAGTCTAAGGGCCCGCGGCCTCAAGATGTCCTTCCGCGTGGTAGTGGACGGCCGTGACCAGGGCCTTAACACCCCCGAATATGTCTTCAATGCAGGCTGCGCATATTACACGGACGGAACACACACTGCCTGGAAATCCCCGTATCCGGACGATCCCGTCTTCCAGGAGAAATACGCCAAGTTCATCCACGCATTCGGCGAGGAGTTCAACGACCCCGACAAGACCGAATTCGTAGACGGTTACGGTCTTGGCCTCTGGGGTGAAGGCCATACCCTCATATATAAGAACAATGCCAACAAGGCCGCAGTCTTCGACTGGATCACAGACCTCTATCTGGATGCCTTCAGCAGGGTTCCGCTGGTGATGAACTACCACAACACCATAGGCGATTCCGTCAATGACAACAAGCTCAAGGCCGACACCGAAACCCTCCTTGACCGCTGCGTGGAGAAGGGGTACAGCCTCAGGAACGATGCCTTCGGAATGCACACCTATTATACGAAATGGCATCAGAGCTATGCCGCAAAGTGGTTCTACAAGCGTCCCGTTGTCATGGAAGGCGGCTTTGTCCTGAACACCCACCGCTACTGGATCTATCCGGAAGACGGCTACCGTGAAGGCCATCCAGAGGACGTCCGCTACGGAGAATACGAGCAGTCCGGCGAAAGCCGCGTGAACATGATGGACTTCCGTACCAACGGCGAAATCCAGTCATGGTTCAAGGATGCCTTCGAACTCGTGAAGAAGTTCAACCAGGAAGGCGGCTACCGCCTGTACCCTGACCAGATAACAGTCCCCGTAGAGGCTTCCCACGGTGTCGATGTTACCGTATCCCACCGCTGGGTGAACCTTGGCTGGGGCTACTGCCCCGTGAATATCCCCCAGTGGAACCAGAAATACAAAGTGGCTTTTGCCCTTCTTGACCGCACCACTGATGAGACCGTGAAAGTGTTCGTCTGCGAAGACACGGACCTCTCCGAGTGGCTTCAGGCAAAGCCCAATTCATATAAGAGCAAGATAACCCTCAGCGGCTTCCCGGCCGGGAAATACACCTGGGCCGTGGGGCTTGTAGACCGCACTAAGGGCGATGCCATCGGCCTTAATATGTCCGTGAAGGAGTCTTTCCTCACCAAGGACGGCTGGGCCAGGCTTGCCGATGTGACAATCAAATAACCAAACATATCAAACAATCTATGAAAAACATGCTCAGTTCACTCCGGAAACCGGCTCTCTTCTGCCTGGCGCTGCTGGCATCGGCCGCAGTGTTTGCGCAGACGGGAAGAGTCTCCGGCAAAGTGCTTGACGAGAACGGCGAGCCTCTCATCGGGGCTGGCGTTGTAGTCAAGGGCACGACAAACGGCACCATGACCGGCCTGGATGGCGAATTCTCGCTGGATGTCCCCAAAGGTGCGGCTCTCACGATTTCCTTCATCGGCTATCTCGACGGAGAAATCGTCCCCGGAACACGTTCCAACGTTGAAATCACGCTGGAACCGGATACAAAGCTGCTTGACGAGGTTGTCGTCATCGGTTACGGCACTGTAAAGCGCAAGGACCTCACAGGTTCCGTCGCCTCTGCCAGGGGTGAGGACATTGAGGCCCGCAAGACAACGACCCTCTCCACGGCTCTCCAAGGCTCCATGTCCGGCGTCATGGTAACCCGCGACAACTCCGCTCCGGGCGCCGGCGCAGGAAGCATCAGGGTGAGAGGTATCACCACTATCGGCACCACAGACCCGCTCATCATCGTGGACGGCGTCCAGACCTCCAGCCTCGACTATGTGAACCCTGCCGATGTAGAGAGCATCTCCGTCCTCAAGGACGCCGCCGCTGCATCGATCTACGGTTCCAAGGCGGCTGCAGGCGTTATCCTCGTTACTACAAAGCGCGGCGACAAGTCCTCCATGAGCCTCACTTATACCGGCGAATTCGGCATGGAAATCCCCACTGCAGAGCCCGACATGGTTGGCCTCACCCGCTATCTGGAAATGTACAACGAGCTCCTTTACAACGACAACCCCACTGCCGGTTTCTTCCAGCAGTATACTGCCGATCAGGTAAAGAACTGGGTAAAGTACAACCAGACAGACCCCAACCACTATCCCATCACCGACTGGCGCGGCCTCATGATGAAGGACTTTGCACCCCGTACGACGCACCAGGTGGCCGTTTCCGGCGGCAACGAGATGGTAAAGACCAAGGTCTCCCTCTCCTACGACCAGGTAGACGGCCTCTACGACGGCCGTGGTTTCCAGCGTTACATGCTCAGGACCAACAACGATTTTGTCATCATCAAGGACAAGCTCAACGCCAGCCTTGACATCAACGTGAGAAGGGGAAAGAGCCGCAGCACGGTCTACAGCCCGTTCAGCGACATGAGGAAGACTCCCGCCATCTACGCGGCAATGTGGGATGACGGCAGGATTGCCGAGGGCAAATCCGGCGCCAACCCCTACGGCCTTCTCAAAAACGGCGGCAGCAACACCTCCTGGAGCACGCAGATCGGCGGAAAGGGCATGATTGAGTTCAAACCCTTCAAGGGAATGAGCCTGCAGGCCATCATCTCCCCGTTCATCAATTACACCAAGAGCAAGCAGTTCAAGTTGGCCACCTATTACACCCTCATGGACGACCCTGAGGCCTTTGGCGGCTGGCTCGAGGGCGGCGGCAGCACATACGCCACCAACGACCTCTCCGAAACCCGTAACGACAGCTACACCGTTACCTCCCAGCTTATCGCAAACTACAACACCACCATTGCGGAAAAGCACAACATCTCCCTCATGGCAGGTTACGAAGGATATGTGATGAAGAGCGAAAGCCTTACGGCAGGCCGTGATCAGTACGAACTCACGCAGTATCCGTACCTTAACATCGGCCCCGAGGACTATCAGACCAACTCCGGAAACGGCAGCGAGTTCACCTCCAACTCTGTCTTCGGCCGTGCCATGTATGACTTCGGCGGCAAGTATCTGCTGCAGGCGAATGTCCGTTATGACGGTTCTTCCCGCTTTGCAAAGAAGTACCGCTGGGGCCTCTTCCCTTCGGTATCGGCAGGCTGGGTGGTCACCGAAGAGCCTTTCATGAAGTCCCTGAAGCCCGTGCTTTCCTTCCTGAAGCTCCGCGCCAGCTGGGGCCAGCTTGGAAACGAGCGCATCGGCAGCAATTACTTCCCCTACCTTGCCCTCATGACCTTCAACGACGCCCTCTTCTACAACAACGGGGAGGTCACTTCCAACAAGACCGCCGCCCAGAGAGGCCTTGCCGTTGAGGACATTACCTGGGAAACTACCACCTCCACCGACTTCGGCCTTGATGCGACCTTCCTCAGGAACCGCCTAAAACTGGGCTTCGACTACTACATAAAGCACACCGACAACATGCTCCTCGGCATCGAGATTCCCTGGATGATGGGTTACACCAAACCTAATACCAACGCCGGACGCATGTCCACAAGGGGCTGGGACCTCGACCTGGGCTGGAGCGACCGCAAGGGCGATTTCACCTACAGCATCAACGCCAACCTCTCCGACTTCCTGTCTGTGATGGATTACCTCAACGATGCCGATATCATCGGCTCAAGCACCATCCAGAGGGCAGGGGAGTACTATAATGCCTACTACGGCTACAAGAGCGACGGCCTCTTCCTCACACAGGAAGACGTGGACAACTCTGCAAAACTCAACAACCAGGTCTCCGTGGGCGATGTCAAGTATGTCGATATCTCAGGCCCCGACGGTGAGCCCGACGGAAAGATTTCCCCCGAATACGACCGCGTGGTCCTGGGCAATCAGCTTCCCCGTTTCCAGTTTGGCGGCAACATCAACCTGGGATATAAGAACTGGGATATGTCCATTGCCTTCCAGGGCATCGGCAAGAAGAATTCCTACATGGGTTCTGCCATGGTCCAGCCCCTCAGGGACAACTATGGAAACATTCCCGCCATCATCGAGGACAGGTACTGGAGCGTCTTCAACACAGACGAGGAGAATGCCCGTGCGCAGTATCCCCGCCTCACCAAGACCGGCCTTTCCAACAACTACGCCATCTCCGACTACTGGATTTTCAACGGCGCATACTTCCGCCTCAAGAACGTCACCCTGGGTTACACCCTGCCGGAGAACGTGACTAAAATCATCGGCATGAAGAGAGTGAGGGTTTACGCCAGTGCGTCAGACCTCTTCTGCCTGAGCCATTATCCCAAGGGATGGGACCCTGAAATGGGTTATACCTCCTATCCTATCACCACATCGGTCCTCGCAGGTGTTTCTGTAAAATTCTAGGAATATGAAAAAGATAGCATACATACTCTTTGCGGCTGCGATCATCTCTTCATGCATCTCAATGGACATTACTCCGAAGAGCCAGGGAAGCAGCGCTTCCTGGTACACCACTGAGACAGAACTCAACATGGCAGTGAATGAGTTCTATATCCTGGGATACTGGGACTACACCATCAGCCACGAGCAGTGGAGCGACAACTTCACCTACCGCAACACCAACCGTAACGACATCATTGAAGGTACCGTCACCGGCCAGACCTGGGACGCCTACCATATCTGGGAGCAGGCCTACAAACTCATCTCCCGCGCGAACTCTCTTCTGGAAAACTGCCACCGTGCCCTTGAAGCCGGCATGTCCGAAGAAAAAGTGAACCGCTACAAGGCCGAGGCCTGTTTTGCCAGAGCCTGCAAGTACGGAGACCTTGCCTTCTATTTCGGAGATGTTCCCTATATCGACAAGTACCAGACTATCCAGGAGGCCGAACAGAACGGCCGCACCCCCATCAATACCGTGAAGGCCAATCTCTATGCCGATTTTGACTTCGCCGCGCAGTACCTTCCCGAAAGCTATGTGGGCGCTTCCGTACACTTCACCAAGGGCGCCGCTCTTGCCATGAAGGCACGCTATGCCCTCTGGCTCGGAGACTTCGATATCGCCGCGCAGGCCGCAAAGGACTGCATGGACCTTGGTGTCTATTCCCTCCAGGCCGACTATTCCGACATCTTCTGGCAGAGCACCGGTCTCATCGACGAGAAAATCTTCGCCATTCCCCGTTCCATCGAGGCAAGCGTTGTCCTGGACGTATGGTATGTGAACAACTCCCTGCCCAGGAATGCAGGCGGTTATGCGGCCTACACCCCTTCATGGGACCTTCTCGCATCATACCTCTGCACCGACGGCCTTCCCATCGACGAATCTCCTCTGTTTGACAGCAAGAATCCCTTCAAGAACCGCGACCCCCGCTGCGCCAAGACCATCGTGGAGTTCGGCTCGGTGCACTGTGACTTCGTTTACGACCCTTCACCTGCCGCCACCACTACCACCAAGGCTTCCACCGGGGCTTCCCAGTCCAACCAGGACAGCCGCGCCGTCAACCAGTACGCTTCCTTCAACGGCCTCCTTCTCAAGAAGGGCGTGGACATGAGCTACACCGAAAACGGCAAGCAGGTGCAGAGCGACTTCCTCATCATGCGCTATGCCGATGTCCTCCTCATGTATGCCGAGGCCAAGATCGAGCTTAACGAGATCGACGCCAGCGTCCTAAATGCGATCAACGCCGTCCGTGCCCGTGCATATGGCGTGAATGCCGCCAATACCGGCCTGTATCCCGCCGTGACCGCAACGGACCAGGCCACCCTCAGGAAGGCCGTCCGCATTGAGCGCCGCATGGAGCTTGCATTCGAGTGCCTCCGTTATGAGGACCTCATCCGCTGGCGCCTTGCAGAAAAGGCTCTCAATACCTACAACTACATCAACCTCGAACCTACCGACTGCCTGAACAAGGTAGTGAACAAGGACTACTGGTTCTGGGGCATCACTCCCAGCATCGACGAGGACGGCATTGCCGATTTCTCTGCCCTCTTTGATGCCGGCCTTTGCCAGACTGGAGCAAAGCGCAACTTCCCCGCAAGGCAGTATCTGCTTCCCATCCCCACCCATGACATCGAACTCTCCGGTGGAAATCTTGTAAACAATGAAGGTTATTGATACCATGAAGAAGGTAATTATAGCAGTTGCAGCAGCTCTCGTGGCCTTTGGCGCCTGCACAAGCTGCATAAAGCACAACATAGACAACTCCTACTCGAAGTCCAACTCCATCATGGAGATCAAGGCTTCGGCCACCTCAGTCGTCCTGGATGAAACGAAGCCCGACGACGTCGTCCTCACCATAAGCTGGAATCCGGCCTATGACTACGGTGACGACTATGTGATGACCTATGAATACTCCGTTGAGGTTCCTACCTCCAAGGCATCGGCCCTCACCGAATACGAGGATGACGGCAACTTCACCCGCAGCTACACCAACAAGCAGCTTCAGGACATGCTCACGGGCCATTTCGCCCAGGAAACCCGCAAGAAAGGCCAGCTCAAGTTCAGCATCTCCGCAACCTACAGCGGCCCTCGCGTGGTCCTTCCGGACATGTCCTCCGTCACCATCGACGTCAAGACCTGGGGCCCCGTGAAATTCGCGGCCGATAAGGTCTTCATCGGTGGCAGCGCCATCGCCTCCCAGCAGGAACTCAGCCTCAGCGGCACCGTCTATACCTGGCAGGGAAGCCTCTCGAAGGGCAAGATCAACTTCCCCATCGAGTATGAAGGCGAGAGCAACACCATCATTCCCGCCTCCGGTGCAGATACAGCCGTCTCCGGAGAAGCCCAGGCCGCCACGGCCGTTGAGGGCACATCTTCCTTCGGCTGGACCATTGCCGATGCTGACAACTACCGCGTCACCCTGAACTTCACCGCAAAGACCGTCACCGTCATCCCCACCTCCCAGATTTTCGAGGTTGAGAAGATCTTCCTTGCCGGCAGCGCAGCTCCGGGCGAGGACATCGAAGTGGCTCCCACCCTGGAGAACCCCGCAGTGTATGCATACCACGGAGAACTCAAGGCCGGAAACCTCTATCTGCCGGTGCTCTTTGACGAAGCTACAACCCTCTCGATAGTCCCTGCAGGTGATTCCCATGCCATTGCCGACGGCGAAGCAGTCAGCTTCGGCCAGGCCCTCACCGCCAGCGCACCTTCCACCAAGTACTGGACAATCGATGCCGACGGCGTCTACCGTATCGTCATCGACACCAATGCCAAGACCATCGCAATCTATTCTCCTGCGACAGACCCCAAGAACAAGGAAGTCTCCTACAACAACACCGTAGAGGGAATCAATCCTTACACCCAGGAAGTAACCGAACTCTGGATGTGGGGCGGTTTCAACGCTGCCGAGAAGGATGCCGATCAGGCCAAGGCCGGCTTCATGAAGAAGTACACCCTCCAGCAGAGCGCTGCAAATCCCTATGTCTTCGTATACTTCGGAGAGGAACTTCCCAGAAAGACCGGGAACTACAACTCCAAGAATGCAGAGACCGGAGCAACCTCCGGCGCAGGCTGGCTTACCTTCCTCGTGAGCAACATTGAGAACAACGTCTATGCATACGGCTCCACTGCCGATGCCAAGCGTAACGACCACACCGGTACCGTAGAGCCCGCCCTTGGCGAGTCATCCACCATCGTTGGCGGCCAGAGCCACAACCGCTATGCATACTTCGTTATTCCCGAAGGCGCCAACTACGTAGAAGTTGACATTGACAAAATGACAGTAGTATTTGACAAACGATAACCATGAAAAAAACTAACCTGAAAAGGAGCTATGAGGCTCCTGTTACGGCAACCATGCTCTTAAGGGCAGAAAGGCCCTTCTGTGCCAGCGGAGACTATGAAGACGCATCCTGGACAGATCCCATCATTGACAATATTGGCGACATCGATTTTATCTTTTAGGACCATGAAAAAGTATGCATTTGTTTTTGCAGCACTTGCTGTAATAGCAGCAGGCTGCGCCAAGGAAGATAATATCGCTGAAAGCCAGGATATCACCTTGGAAGAGGCTTCTTCCGTAGTTTTCACTGCCGGAATCGACACCAAGGCACATATTGACGGAACCGCTGTGAAGTGGGACGCCTCCGACGCCATAACCGTCTGGAACGGAACTGACGCCGCAGAGTTCACCACTACCGACAGCGGTGCCACCGCGACCTTCACCACCACGGCAACCTTTGCCTCTGCAGCATCGTACGTGGCACTTTATCCTGCCGACGCAGGCGCCGCTTTCAGCGCCTCAGGCGTGAGCACAACCCTGCCTGAAACCCAGACTGCTGCTGCCGGCACCTTCGATCCTGCCGCCAACCTTGCAGTTGCAAGCACTACAACAACCGCGCTTGCCTTCAGCAACCTCGTGTCCTACCTCAAGTTCACCGTTCCCGCCGGAATGGACGACCTCACCTCCGTCTCCTTCAAGGGCAACGCAGGCGAGAAGGTTGCCGGCGCCGCTACAGTGAACGTCGGCACCAAGGCCCTCACAGCCACGGGTTCGGAGACTGCCACCCTTTCCGGCACCTTCACCGAAGGCGAAACCTACTACCTTGCCATCGCTCCGCAGGAGTTCACCTCGGGTTATACCGTTACAGTCGTACGCGGCGGCGGCTCATACGACATGGTATCCAATGCCGATGTCAACTTTGCCCGCAGCGAATCCCGCAACATAGGTGACCTCTGGGACGGCAACACCGTTGCTGTCCTCTCAGGAGCCCCTGTCGCATCTCCTACAGTCATGACAAAGGTAGTTGGCGAGGACGGAAAGATTCAGTTTGACAACGTGTTCACATATCGCGGAGCCCTCAGCGCCGGTGCGCTCAATATCAACGCTGCATATACCGGAACTGCAATCCAGGGCGGCATCAATATCCCTGCCGACGGCAATTATCACGTTATGTACAATGAGACTTCCGGCCGTATCAGGGTCTACTCCCAGGAAATGTATGTGGATTTCCTTCGCTCCAATGAGCACGGCGCTTCCGCGGCTCCCTGGAAGATGCTCAGGAACATCGATCCCGACACCGTGGACGATACCGCTCCAAACTACACCCTCGTAGACTATGACGGAAACCTCACCGGCGCAAGGTGCGACCTTACAAACTTCACCGCCTCCAATGATGATTACAAGTACAAAGGCACCGGCGGAAACGACAGGAACATGCCTTCATATTATGCCGACGACGAAGAATGGACCAAGGGCGCACTCTATGACGGCCTCCAGATTCTCCACGCATCCGGTGCAGACTCTGACGAACTCTCCATCACCATCTCCGGCCTCAGCGCTTCCGACAAGTACGATTTCCGCCTTGTGGGTGCCAGGTTCAATGCAAGCGCCGCCGCAAGAAAGACCCAGTATGTCCTTGTGGGCGCAACAACAAGTGAGCCTCAGTATGTATTCCAGGGATGGAAGCCTGCCAATACTGCCGCAATGGCAACTTACAATTTCATGTCAGTTCACAAAGTTGACTTCGACGGCATTTCTCCCGATGCGGAAGGAAAGGTTGTGATCAAGGTCAAGGGCGTAGATACCGGCACCCGTGCTGATGCACACCTGAATGCCCTCAGAATAGCAAGAGTGGTTTATTCCAAGAATTAAGATGATGAAAAAGACAAATAATGAGTGGGGGAGAGAGTATTTCTCCCCCGTATGCGAAACCATCATGGTACAGATGGAAACAACCATAATGAGCGGTACCGGCGGCTGGGGAGACGGCATCATTAATGAAGACGGTCAGGGAGATTTCTAGGCTATGAATAAAATGTATTTCCTTGCAGCCCTTGCCGTGATAGCGGCCGGCTGCGCAAAAGAAGCCAAGACTCCTGCAGTTGAGGAATTTGAAGAAACTCCGGAGGTTGTCATCGAGCCTTCATCCGTGGTTTTTACCGCCGGAATCGACACCAAGGCAGTCCTTGACGGCTCTGACGTAAAGTGGGTTGCCGGTGATGCCATCACCATCTGGAACGGCTCTGCAGCAGCAGAGTTCACAACCACCGACAGCGGCGCATCTGCAACTTTCACCACCACCGGAACCTTCACAGAGACCGGAACCTACACAGCCCTGTATCCTCATGACGGTTCCGCAGTTTTCTCTGCCGGCACTGTGACAACCACTCTCCCTGAAGCCCAGACTGCAGCCTCCGGCACCTTCGACCCTGCCGCCAACCTTGCAGTTGCAAGTTCCAGTACCACAGACCTTACCTTCTACAATCTGGTAAGTTACCTCAAGTTCACCGTTCCCACAGGAATGGATGACCTCACCTCCGTGTCCTTCAAGGGCAACGCAGGCCAGAAGGTAGCCGGCGCCGCTGCCGTTAACGTCGGCGACAAGGCCCTCACCGCCACGGGTTCGGAGACTGCCACCCTTTCCGGCCCCTTCACCGAAGGCAGCACCTACTACCTTGCAATCGCCCCGCAGACCTTTACCGGCGGCTACACCGTCACCATCACCCGCACCGGCGGCACCTATACCATGGTCTCCGGCAAGGACGTCACCTTCTCCCGCGCCACCGCCCGCAACATCGGCAACCTTTGGGATGGAAAAGCCAAGGTGGTTCTCGGTGGCTCCGCTTTAGGTGCAGCAGCATCTCTTGAGCAGACTCTCGAGAATGAAAATCTCTTTGCTGCGGTTGTAGACTTGACAGCAGGTGATCTTACCCTTACTCAGTATATGCAGAATAAGGTAATCGCTCCTGTATCCGGGCATGATTTCAATGATGGAACAACCACTCCGGTTGCAGTATCAGCACCTGATGCAGACAAGTATATTACCATTTCTGATGCCGGTAAGTATCGCATTATTTACGATGCCAGCAGCAATAACCTGACAATTCAGTCTCCTGCTACATTTGTTGCAAATAAGAGTGTAAGTTATAATAATACTGTTGATAAAATCAATCCATATAATCAAGAGGTAACTGAACTCTGGATGTGGGGAGGCTTCAACGGGTTCGCAAAAGATGCAGACCAAGCCAAGGCTGGTTTCCAGAGTAAATATCGTCTGCTTCAGAGTGCTGCAAATCCTTATTTGTTTGTTTATTCCGGCACGGTATTACCTCATTCAAGCGGTAATTACAATTCCAAGAACCAAGTTACAAATGAAACCAATGGCTCAGGTTGGCTCACATTCCTTGTAAGCAATATCGAGAATAACGTATATGCGTACGGCTCAACTGCAGAAGCTGTTAGAAACACTTATACAAATAGAGTAGACTGTGATCTTGATTCACAATATACCTGTGTTGGAGGACAAGGCAATAACAGGTATGCATATTTTGGTATTCCCGACGGCGCGAATTATGTAGAGGTTGACATTGACAATCTTACAGTAGTTTTCAAAGCAAAATAATGCAACTTAACATCAATACCATCAGGCAAATGGCCATGGCGCTTGTGGGCGCCGTGGCCGTTGCTGCTTGCGGGGGGAAGGATAATGGCACGGAAACGCCGTCAGGAAGCGGCGAGAACGTGGCCATGAGCATTTCCCCTGACCGTGAGACCATGTACCGCAACCCCTTCAGCGGGTGGGTGATCTACAGCGGCCTCGGCGACGGCCTTTCCGACAACTTCTGGCAGGAGTATGACAACATGAACTCCGCCATCGGCAAGGTGAAGGTGAGCGACTATGCGAATGCACTTCTCATACGCTCGTACTGGTCCCAGGCCGAGCCTCAGGAGGGCCTGTACTTTTGGGATGAAGCCTGCAACACCAAGCCTGCGCAGCGTTTCCGGATGCTCAGGCAGGGTGCGAAAGAACGCGGTCTCAAGCTCATCTTCCAGCTCCGTGCCGACAGCCGCGACCTCCACGAGAATGCCTGTCCGGACTATGTCCGCACCAAGGGCGCGAAGGGCTTCGAGTCCACCACCGGCTCTGCCAAAGTGTGGACTCCTTACCCTGACGACCCCATCTTCCAGCAGTGCTATGAGAAGTTCCTCCGTGCCTTTGCGGCAGAGTTCAACAACCCCGACGAGGTGGACTGGATGGGCTCCTGGGGCATCGGCAAGTGGGGAGAGTACCACACCTGCATATACTCTACCGGTGACGAGAAGCCCCGCGAACCCGTTTTCGACTACTTCACGGACCTTTTCCTCGAGATTTTCGACAAGGTCCCCGTGTGCATAAACTTCCACAAGTCCATCGGCACCGGAAGCGGTGACAAGACAGACCCCGACAGCCAGCGCCTGGTGCAGAAAGGCATCGACAAGGGTCTCTGCCTCACCAGCGGCGCCTTCGGCATGCACGCATACTACGGCTCCTGGGAGAAAGGCTTCATCCATCTTCAGAGGTGGAAAGTCCCCATCCATGCAGAGGGCGGCTGGGTGCGTGCCTCCCACAGCCTTGCAGCCATCCAGAATGACGGCTACTCAGACTGGTCCGAGGTCCGTCGCGGCGAATTTGACGACGCCCGTGACGCATGCGCCAACACCATGGACTTCCGCTACAACTCCAACATCGGCATGGGGGAGACCTGGTCATGGTTCAACGATGCATTCGACCTTGTCCAGGAGGCAATCCGCACCCAGTTCTACAGACTGTATCCGGACAGGATATCCCTTCCGGAGAGCGCATCGGCAGGGGCTGCGGTGAGCATCACCCACCGCTGGAACAACCTTGGCTGGGCATACTGCCCCACCAACATCAAGCCGTTCCAGGGCCGTTTCAAAGTGGCTTTCGCCCTGCTGGACACCAGGACCGGCGAGCCCGTGAATGTCTTCTTTGCAGAAGAGGCCAAGCCCTCAGACTGGACCTTCGGCACCCCCACAAGCTACACATCCAAGCTTAAACTTGACGGCGTAAAGGCCGGCTCCTATGTATGGGGTGTCGGGATAGTTGACTGCTCCAAGGAGAACCTCCCCATCGGTATACAGATAGCAGCCAAGGGCGAAAAAACGGCCTCCGGCTGGCTCAAACTCCATGAAATAACAGTGAAATGAAAAAACTCGTTGCCATACTCTTCCTTGCCCTCTCTTTAGGAGCAAAGGCCCAGGTTCAGATAACCCCTCAGGACAAAGAGCGCGCATCGGCTCTTGTAAAGCAGATGACGCTGGAGGAAAAGTGCCGCTTCATTGCCGGCGCCCGTTCCTTCTACACCTACGCAATCCCGCGTCTGGGCATCCCGGAAATCCGCATGGCCGACGGCCCCCAGGGCGTAAGGAACAACACTGTGAGCACCCTTTATCCCTGCGGCATCCTCACGGCCTCCACCTGGAACAGGGACCTTGCCCACAGGCTTGGAAACTCCCTTGCCGATGACTGCCGCGCCCGCGGAGTACACGTTCTCCTGGGCCCCGGCGTGAATATCTACAGGGCTCCTTTATGCGGCCGCAACTTCGAGTACTTCGGCGAGGATCCTTATCTTTCCGGAGAAACTGCCGTCCAGTACATCCTGGGCGTGCAGGAAAAGGGAGTGATGGCAACCGTAAAGCATTTTGCCGCTAACAACCAGGAGAGGGCCCGCCACACCATGAGTTCCGACGTTGACGAGCGCACCCTCCAGGAAATCTATTTCCCGGCTTTCAGGAAAGCCGTCCAGGAAGGCGGCGTCGGCGCTGTCATGGACAGCTACAACCTTGTGAACAGCGTCCACAGTACAGAGAACGCCTGGATGAACAAGGTGGTCCTTAGGGACCAGTGGGGCTTCGAAGGCATAGTGATGTCGGACTGGACATCGGTCTACAGCACCATTGGCGCCGTGAACGGCGGCCTTGACCTGGAGTGCCCCAAGGGCGTTTTCTTCACCCCGGAGAAGATTGTCCCCCTCATTGAGAACGGTGTCCTCGAGGAAAGCCTCATCGACGAAAAGGTGCAGCATATACTCCAGACCTTCATCGCCTTCGGCTTCCTGGACAATTCCCCCAAGGACGCAAGCATTCCGGAAAACAATCCCCAGAGTGCCGCAACCGCCCTTGACATAGCCCGCGAAGGCGTTGTCCTCCTCAAAAACGATAACGCCCTTCCCCTTGCAAAGAAATCCAAGGTCCTGGTGCTTGGCCCCAATGCCGGCAAGATGCCTTCCGGCGGCGGCAGCGGCTCAGTGACCCCCTTCTACTCCGTTCCCCTTGCCGATGGCCTCAAGGCCCTCCACAAGAAAGTCACCGTCCTCTCCGACGATGACATCTTCCTCTCCATCATCCCGGATATAAAAAGCGGGGAAAATGCCGGCTTCACCGCCAGCTACTACCTTGGAGAGAAACTCGAGGGAGAACCCCTGCACCGCTTGCAGGAAGCCGATCCAAGCCATGGCTGGAAGTTCGGCTCTCCCTTCGCTGACCTTCCCGTCGACGGCTTCTCAGTGCGCTGGGAAGGCAGCTGGAAGGCCCCGCAGGACGGCCTTGTGCGCTTTGTCCTCTCCGGCGATGACGGCTACCGCCTGTCCGTAGACGGCAAGCGCATCGGCGGCGACTGGCGCACCCACGGCCTCACCTCCAAGACCATTTTCATGAATGTGGAGAAAGACCGCGAGTACAAGCTGGAATTCGAGTTCTTCGAGCATGCCGGTGAGGCCACCGTAGGCTTTACCGCAGGCCTTCTGGACGAGGCTCTCCTTGATAAGGAACTTGCCGCCTGCACCGATGTAGTGTACTGCTGCGGCTTTGACTCCTACCTCGAAGGAGAGGGCTTTGACCGCCCCTTCCGCCTTCCGGAAGACCAGCTTGACATGATGAAACGCCTTTCAGGAAAGCGCCTCACCGTGGTCGTGAACGCCGGCGGCGCAGTTGACATGAGCGGCTGGGGAGACCATGCAGACGCCATTCTCATGGCATGGTATCCCGGCCAGGAAGGCGGTACGGCCGTTGCCGAAATCCTTACCGGCAAGGTGTCGCCTTCAGGCAAGCTGCCCATATCCATGGAGGCGGCACCGGAAGACAATCCCAGCTTTGCAACCTACTTTGACAAGGACAGCAAGCAATCCCGTACAAGCTACTCAGAGGGGATTTTCACCGGTTACAGGGGCTATGACAAGACAGGCGTAAAGCCGCTTTATCCCTTCGGATTCGGCCTTTCATACAGCACCTTCAAGTACTCCAACCTTACAGTTGAAAAGCACCCTGACGGCAAGGTTGAGGTGAGTTTCGACGTCACCAACACCGGAAAGCGGGATGCCGCCGAAGTCGGACAGGTATACGTAAGAGACATAAGCTGCAGCGTTCCAAGGCCGCTGAAGGAACTCAAGGGCTATGACAAGCACTTCATCTGCAAGGGAAAGACCGTGCGCTTCAGCGCCGTTCTCGATTCCGATGCATTCACCTTCTACAGCACCGCCTCCCACAGCTTCGTCCTTGAAGGCGGAGAGTTTGAAATACTCGCAGGCCCTTCATCGGCAGACCTTCCCCTTAAAGCTACCATCGTCCTATGAGAAAACTCGCAACTGTCATTGCCGGCCTTGCCGTCTGTGCGGGCCTCGGCGCCCAGAGCCTATTCGTAGAGTGCGAAAGCTTCCCTGAGAAGGGAGGCTGGGTGCTCGACCAGCAGTTCATCGACGAGATGGGCTCTTCCTATCTCCTTGCTCACGGCCTCGGCGTTCCCGTTGCCGATGCTTCCACCACGGTGGAGATTCCGTCGGCAGGAACGTGGAAAGTCTGGGCGCGCACGTATAACTGGACATCGCCCTGGAGCGGGAAGGAAGGCCCCGGAAAGTTCAAGGTGAAACTGGGGAAGAAACTCCTTCCCAATGCGCTTGGCTGCACCGGGAATGCGTGGGAGTGGCAGTATGCAGGCTCCGTGAAGCTGAAGGCCGGAAAGACATCCATAGCCCTTCATGACCTCACTGGCTTTGACGGCAGGTGCGACGCCCTCTGGCTCACGTCCGAAGACGGCGAGCCCCCCGTTTCCCTTGACAGAAACGCCCTTCTGGGCCTTCCGGAGCCTGAGAAGGCCTCCTATGACCTGGTTGTCGTCGGCGGCGGAATCGCGGGCATGTGCGCAGCCGTAGCCGCTGCAAGGCAGGGTCTCAAGGTTGCCCTTGTCAACGACCGTCCCGTCCTTGGCGGCAACAACAGCGCCGAGGTGCGCGTCCACCTGGGCGGCACCATCGAGGTGGGCCCGTATCCTGCCCTCGGCCGCATGCAGAGGGAGTTCGGCCACAGCAGGAAGGGAAACGCCCAGCCTGCCTCCAACTACGAAGATGAGAAAAAGCAGAGCTGGATAGAATCCGTTCCAGGACTCACCCTCTACGCCTCCACAAGGGCCGTCGCCGTTCAGAAAAGTGCAGGTAACCTCATTTCCGCCGTCCTCGTGGAGAACATTGAAAACGCCCGCGAAACCCTCCTCGAGGCCCCTCTCTTTGCCGATTGCACCGGCGACGGCACCATCGGCTACCTCTCCGGGGCCGACTTCCGCTACGGCCGTGAAGCAGCCTCCGAGTTCGGCGAATCCCTTGCTCCGGAGAAGGCCGACAACTTTGTCCTCGGCGCCTCCGTCCAGTGGTACAGCCGCAAGGATGCGAAGCCCTCGAAGTTCCCCGTATTTGAGTACGGCCTCAATTTCACCGACGAAAGCGTCCAGGATGTCACCATGGGAGAATGGACCTGGGAAACCGGCATGCTCCATGACATGACAGGGGAGTTCGAGTACATCCGCGACTACGGCCTTGCCGTCATCTACTCCAACTGGAGCTGGCTCAAGAACCATAAGAAACTGCATCAGGACCGCTCCCTAGACTGGGTGGCCTATATCTCAGGAAAGCGCGAGTCCCGCCGCCTCATGGGAGATTACATCTACAAGCAGGACGATATCGAGAAGGCTGTTTTCCACGAGGACGCCACCTTCGCAACCACCTGGAGCATTGACCTCCACTCTCCTGATCCTGCCAATACCAAGTACTTCCCGGGAGAGGAATTCAAGACAAAGACGGTGCACAACCGCATCTATCCTGCGGCAGTCCCGTACCGCTGCCTCTATTCCAGAAACATAGACAACCTCTTCATGGCGGGGCGTGACATCTCGGTCACCCATGTGGCCCTTGGAACCACCCGCGTCATGAGAACCTGCGGAATGGCAGGCGAGGTCGTTGGCCTTGCTGCTGCCGTCTGCCGCAAAAACGGTGTCCTGCCGCGTGCAGTCTATAGGAAGCACCTTCCCGAACTTCAGGAACTCATGCGCCGCGGCGCTGCCGTTGAAGGCCCCCTTCCTGACAACCAGAAGTTCAACGAACAGCCTTCCCTGCCTGCCCCAAGGCTCCTCAAGACCGCTGAATGATGAGAAGGACCATTACCGTAACGCTTCTTTTCCTGGGGGCTCTCTGCAGCGCCCAGGAACGGCCGTACGCATTCCTGCAGGGAGATACCCTCCGGCTTGGCAACGCCCTCGTCGAAAGGACTTTCCTGTGGAATGACGGAGACCTCAAGACCATAGCCATAAAGGACAAAGCGGCGGGTATTGTGCGCCCCGTGGGCAACTCCAGGCCCGATTTCATTCTGGGCAGGATGCACGGAGAAGGCGGAGTCCTGGAGGTAAGGGAAGAGCCCTCCACCGCACTTCAGCCCTCATGCCTTATCGCCGGCGTCCGTTACACCCTAGGCAGCGTTGAGGTAAGGCGGAACTTCCGCATATATGCCGATGTCCCCGCCATCGCCTGCGACTCCTATCTCCGTGGCTCCCTGAGCGGAGACCTCGCCGGAAAGGCGGCATCGGCAGGGGATCACAAGAACATAGAATCTGCCGCCGACATGGCCTCCAAGGCCGTTTCCGGGGCGGTCCTTGACCACCTTGCCCTGGGCCCCGGCCACTGGAGAGGGAAGGCAGTGAACTTCCGCGACGTCACCGACTGGAACAACAACCTTGTCTTCGAGGAAGAGTTCATCTCCTACCGCAAGGTGGGCTACAAGGGGAATCTCCTCTTCGTGAATGACGCTGATGGCGGCATCTTCTTCCTCAAGGAAGCCCCCTGCCCGGACGTGCAGCCCGCATATCCCGGGGCCGATTTCACATCGGACTTCGGCCATTTCCAGATAACGGGCCTTGGCATAAAGGCAGAAGACGTGTCTCCGGACGGCTGGATCCGCCTTTACGGCGCTGTTACCGGAGTCTATTCCGGCGGCGAAAAAGAGGCCCTGACAGCCCTCCGGGCCTATCAGAAGACTATCCGCGCCTCGGAGGACATGATAATGATGAACACCTGGGGAGACCGCAGTCAGGACTCGAAAGTGAACGAGGCCTTCTGCCTCCAGGAACTGGAAAAGGCCGCGCGGCTTGGAATCACCGTCTTCCAGATAGACGACGGCTGGCAGAGCGGCCGCAGCCCCAACTCCAAGAAGGCGGGCGGCTCATTCCGGAACATCTGGGACAACCCCCTCTACTGGACTCCGGACCCGGAAAAATATCCCCGCGGCCTTGCCCCCGTGGTTGAAAAAGCCCGCGAACTGGGAATAGAACTGGGCCTCTGGTACAACCCCAGCGTCCAGAATGACTTTGCCGACTGGGAGAAGGATGCCGATGCCATCATCGGCCTCTACCGCGCCTACGGCATACGCATCTTCAAGATAGACGGCCTCCAGATACCCGGAAAGAAGGCAGAGGAGAACCTCCGCCGCCTCTTTGACAAGGTCCTGGAGGATACATCCGGCGCCGTGGTATTCAACCTCGACGCAACTGCAGGCCGCCGCCCCGGCTACAACTGGTTCGGGGAATACGGCAACATCTTCCTTGAGAACCGCTACACTGACTGGGGCAATTATTACCCCTACCAGACCCTCAGGAACCTCTGGATGCTCAGCCGATATGTCCCCGCAGAAAGGCTCCAAATAGAGTTTCTCAACAACTGGCGCAATGCCGACAAGTATCCCGCCGGAGACCCCTATGCCCCGGCAAACTACTCGTTCGAGTACCTTGCCGCAATTACTTTTGCAGGACAGCCCCTTGCCTGGATGGAGGCCTCCAACCTGCCGGAAGAAGCCTTCAAGGCGGGTAAGTTAATCAGGGCCTATGCTTCCGTGATGAAGGATTTCCACGGCGGCGTCATCCTTCCCGTGGGAGATGAGCCCTCGGGCCGCTCCTGGACAGGTTTTCAGTCCATAAGCGGCAGGGAAGGCTACCTCCTGGTTTACCGTGAAGACAATCCTTCGAAGAAGACCAGGATGAAGACCTGGCTTCCCGCCGGTACCAGAGTGCGCCTTACCCCCGTTCTTGGAAGCGGAAAGAAAGCCCGCGTGAAGGTGGCCGAAGACGGCACCATCCGTCTCAAGTTGTCCAAGAAAAACAGCTTTGCATTGTATAAATACAGCTATTGATATGAAAATGAACTATTTCCTCACCATTTTCTTGGCTCTCGTCCTGGGCACCCAGTCCTGCAAGCCGGAAACAGCTCCCGCAACCACCCCAGAGGAACAGACCGACGAACCCGGCACGGACGAACCCGGCACGGACGAACCCGGCACGGACGAACCTCAGCCGTCAGACGGTATCCTGAGGATACTGGCCATCGGCAACAGCTTCTCGCAGGATGCGGTGGAGCAGTATCTGTGGAACCTGTTCGATGCCGCAGGTCAGAAGGTGATCATCGGCAACATGTACATCGGCGGATGCACACTTGAAACCCATTACAAGAATTCCGTATCCGACGAGGGCAAGTACTATTACCGCAAGGTGGTGGACGGCACCAAGACGGAGACGGCGAACACTTCTCTTTCCCAGGGCCTTGCCGACGAAGCCTGGGACATCGTTACCTTCCAGCAGGCCAGCGGCTCATCAGGCGTTCCCAGCACATACGAGCCTTTCCTCGGAGACCTCATCACCTACGTCAAGGGCAAGACCAAGGCCGACGTGAAGCTCTACTTCCACGAGACCTGGGCCTATGCTTCGACATCGGACCATGCAGAGTTCCCGAAGTACGACAAGAACCAAATTACCATGTACAACGCCATCGTGGACGCGGTTAAGACCGCAATGGCCGCTCATTCCGAACTCGTTGGCGTCATCCCTTCCGGAACGGCCATCCAAAACGGCCGCACCACTTGGCTCGGAGACAGCTTCAACCGTGACGGATATCACCTTGAGGTTACCTACGGCCGTTTCACCGCCGCCTGCACATGGTATGAGACTCTCTCCGGCAAGGATGTGAGGGAGAACGCCTGGCATCATGATAACATCAATGACAACCTTGCTGCAGCAGCAAAGGCCGCAGCTCACGCTGCCTGCCTGAAGCCTTACGAGATTACCGAGCTTACGGAGTACAAGACCCCTCCCGTGGAAGATCCAAATCTTGAAAAACCTGTGCAGGTGGACTTCGGCGGCGGCTCCACCGCAACACCCGAAGACTGGACGCGCGTAGCATCCTACGCCATAACCGCACCTGTCTACCTGAACAATACCGAGGGCAAGATCTCCGGCCTGAGCATCACCGCCCTCGAAGGCTTCACCGAGTCCTTCAACGGTGTGGGCTCTGAGCCCGACCTTCCCATAAATATCGGCAGTTACAGCTTTGTGAAGGGAGTATGGTCCGACGGCCTCCTTCTCAAGGGAACCAAGGAAAAGGGCGATGTGGGCCCTGCAAAGGTGGTCATTTCCGGCTTCGACAGTTCTCTCACCTACGACTTCGATCTCCTTGCCGTGCGTTTCAACGGCAGTGCAACCGCCCGCGAGTGCGAATACACCATCGCCGGCGCTTCCCGCACTGATACCAAGAACATCTTCCCCGGCCTCAAAACTTACACCGGAGAGGAAGAAGTTTCAGGATATCTTGTTAACTTTGAGGCTGTGGCACCCGCTTCAGACGGTACAATCACCGTGGAAATAGTCGGAAAGGATACAGGCGCTGCCGCGGATGCCCTTATCAGCGCACTTGTCATCAAAAAACACCAGTAACAGATGAAACTACTGCTTCTTGTCCTGAGCCTTATCGTGAACCCTTATGCCCGTGAAGGAATCTCCCTTGACGGAAAGTGGCAGGCCATTGTCGACCAGTATGACACCGGTACCGGAAAAAAACTATTCTTGGACCGCCAGCCCTCATCCAAGACCGAATTTCTGGAATTCAGCTGGAGCGGCGGACTGGAGCTGGATGTTCCCGGAGACTGGAATCACCAGGATGAAAGCCTTCGCTGGTATGAGGGTACAGTATGGTATTCACGCCATTTCAGCGCCTCCCGTGAGGATGGCCGCCGCCGGATCCTGTATTTTGCCGGCGTAAGCATGAGATGCAGCGTGTGGCTCAACGGCGAGAAGGTAGCGGAGCACGACGGCTCGTTCACTCCCTTCGAGGCCGATGTCACCTCCCTCCTCAGAGAAGGGGACAACTTCCTGGCGCTCAAGGTGGACAACAAACGCCGCAAGGAGGCTATTCCCGCCATGTCCTTCGACTGGTGGAACTACGGCGGCATCACCCGTGAAGTCATGCTCCTGAGCGTGCCTCAGGTGCATATATCGGACTATTTCATCCGTCTCCAAAAGGGTACGAAAGACAGGATAGAGGCAGAGGTGCAGCTCTCATCGGCCCAAGAAGGGCAGACCGTCCTTGTGGAAATCCCGGCCCTCAAGATAAAGGGGAAACTCACTGCCGATGCCTCCGGTAAGGCTTCCGGCACTTTCAAGGCAAAGAAACTCCGCCTCTGGGAGCCTCTGAATCCCTCCCTCTACGACGTGAAAATCACCGCCGGAGAGGACTCCGTGGCCGACAGGATCGGCTTCAGGGAGATATCGGCCCAGGGGACGAAGATACTTGTTAACGGGAAGGAGACCTTCCTGCGCAGCATCTCCTTCCACGAGGAAATCCCCATGGAAAAGCGACGCGCCGTGAGTATGGAGGACGCCCGCACGCTGGTTGACGCCGCCCTTGAACTGGGCTGCAACACCATCAGGCTGGCACATTATCCCCAGAGCGAGCATATTGTCCGATATGCAGAGGAGAAAGGCCTTCTCATCTGGGAAGAGATCCCTCTATGGCAGGGAATAGACTTCTACAGTGCCGACACTTACGGCAAGGCGGAGGCATACCTTTCGGAGATGATAGCCCGTGACCGGAACCGCTGTGCGATTGGCTTCTGGAGCATTTCCAACGAAACCCGTCCCGCCCCCGACCGCGACGTCTTCCTGAGCCGGCTCCTGGACTTCGGCAGGTCGCTTGACTCCTCCAGGCTCTTCGCATCGGCCTTCGATGTGGCATACTACGTTCCCGAGGCCGACGGGTTCCGGATGAAGGACGACTTCGCCGGGAAGCTGGATGTCATCGGCATAAACAAATACATGGGCTGGTACACGCCGTGGCCGAAACCGGCCGCAGAACTGCACTGGAGCGTGTTTCCGGAGAAGCCTCTCGTCATAAGCGAGTTCGGCTGCGAGGCCCTTGCCGGCAAGACGGGGGATGCCGATGTGGCCGGCTCCTGGAGTGAGGACTATCAGGCGGCCCTTTACCTGGACAATCTCACCATGTTCGGGAATATCCCGAACCTTGCCGGAGTGTCTCCGTGGGTGCTTTTCGACTTCCTGAGCCCTTACAGGCAGCATCCCGTGAACCAGAGCTGGTTCAACAGGAAGGGGCTTCTCTCTGACAAGGGGAAGAAGAAAAAGGCCTGGTATATCATGCGCGAATACTACACAGGGGAGGCCACTGCAAGCTATAAGGACGCATCGGCCCCTGAGGAATTCCGCGTGGAGGACCTTCTGTCCAGGATGACGCTGAAGGAGAAGGCGCTTCAGCTTAGCCAGTATACAATCGGCAGGAATGACAATGTGAACAATATCGGCGAAGCGGCGCTCAGCATCCCGGCAGAGATCGGGTCCCTGATTTACTTCGACACTGATCCCGCCCTTCGCAATGCGATGCAGAAAAGGGCCGTTGAGGAGTCCCGGCTGGGGATTCCCATCCTTTTCGGCTATGACGACATACACGGATTCAAGACTCTCTATCAGATTTCCCTGGGACAGGCGTGCTCCTGGAATCCCTCCCTTGTAGAGAAGATGTGCGCCCATTCTGCGCGTGAAGCCCGCCGGAGCGGCGTGGACTGGACTTTCTCTCCGATGATCGACGTGGCGCGTGACCCCCGCTGGGGCCGCGTTACAGAAGGTTACGGGGAAGACCCTTACCTGAACGGTGTCTATGGCGCAGCCTCAGTGAGGGGCTACCAGGGCGCCGGACTTGACTCTTTTGACGCTGTGGCGGCATGTCTAAAGCACTATGTGGGATATGGCGCATCCGAGGCCGGCCGTGACTATGTCTACACCGAAATCTCCCGCCCGACGCTTTGGAATACTTATCTTTATCCCTACAAGATGAGCCTTGACGCAGGGGCGGTTTCCCTGATGAGTTCCTTCAATGACATAAGCGGTGTGCCTGGATCGGCAAACAGATATACTCTCACGGATGTGCTTCGCGGAGAGTGGGGCTTCGACGGTCTTGTGGTTTCCGACTGGGATGCCGTGAAGCAGCTCATCAACCAGGGCTACAGCGCTACGCTCAGGGAGGCATCGGCAGCGGCCCTGGAGGCCGGCGTAGACATCGACATGATGTCCCATGGCTATGATACTTATCTTGAGGAACTTGTGAATTCAGGGGAACTGCCTCTCGCTGTGGTGGACGAGGCCGTAAGGCGCGTCCTCCGTGTGAAATTCCGACTGGGGCTGTTCGAGCATCCCTATACACCGGAAAGCGATCCGTCTGAGAGATTCTTCCTGCCGGAAGCCATGGCGGACGCATCGGCCCTTGCAGAGGAATCCATGGTCCTTCTGAAGAATAACGGCGTCCTGCCGCTGACATCTGTTTTGAAGATTGCCGTCGTTGGCCCACTTGCCGACAACGGGACCGACATCATGGGCAGCTGGAACGGTCATACAAAGGCATCGGAAGTGGAAACCTTCCTCTCCGGCATCCGCAGGGAATTCTCCGGAGCCACCGTCCGCTACGCCCCCGGCTGTGACGTTGACGCCCTCGACGCTTCAGGTTTTGCCGATGCGCTCTCACTCGCCTCCTGGGCCGATGTCATCATCTGCTGCCTTGGCGAAAAACGGAACTGGAGCGGGGAGAATACATCCCGAAGCTCGATTTCCCTGCCTTCGGGGCAGGAGGAACTGCTCCGGCAGCTCAAGGCAACAGGAAAGCCCGTGGTGGTAACGCTATCCAACGGCCGCCCGCTGGAACTCACCCGCATCGAGCCCCTTGCCGATGCCGTCCTGGAGACCTGGCAGCCCGGATGCAACGGCGCCGGAGCACTTGCCGGAATCCTCAGCGGCAGGATCTGCCCTTCCGGGAAGCTGGCAATCACTTTCCCTTATGCGGCGGGGCAGATTCCCATTTACTATGACAGGCACAAATCCGGCCGCAGGGGCACCCAGGGCATATATAAGGACATTACTTCCAATCCGCTTTATCCTTTCGGTCACGGACTCAGCTACACTTCGTTTTCATATGGTGAACCGCATGTGGTGGGTTCTGCATCCCTGAACGAGCCCTTTACGGTTGAGGTATCGGTTACAAATACCGGCTCCGTTGACGGCAAGGAGGCCGTCCTGTGGTATGTCAGCGACCCTTACTGCTCTGTGGTAACACGTCCCGTGAAGGAACTCAAGTTCTTCGAAAAGAGGCTAATCAAGGCCGGCGCTACGGAAGTTTTCCGCTTCGAGGTGGATCCTTCCAGAGACCTTGGCTATATGGACGGTGACGGAAAATACTTCCTGGAGAACGGGGAGTTCCATATCATGGCCGGAGACAGGGATTTGAAACTGGTTCTATGAGAAGGCTGTTTGCTGCATTATTTCTGTCCTGCTCTTTATGCGCCTTTGGCCAGAGGAGCGAAGTCCTGCTGGAGTGGGGCTGGAAGTTCCATAAAGGTGAAACAGGACGGTGGGAGAAGGTGACGGTTCCGCATGACTGGGCTATCTACGGGCCGTTCAGCAGGGACAATGACCTGCAGAACGTTGCCGTGACGCAGAATATGGAGACATCGGCCTCCCTCAAGACCGGACGTACCGGCGGCCTGCCTTATGTTGGCTGCGGATGGTACAGACGGTCTTTCAAGGTGCCTGCAGGAAAGCGGGCGGTGCTTCTGTTTGACGGCGCCATGAGCGAGGCCCGTGTATTCGTGAACGGCACCGAGGTGTGTTTCTGGCCTTACGGGTACAATTCTTTCTGGGTGGATGTGACGGAGTACGTGCATCGCGGCCGCAATGAGCTCTCTGTGCGGCTGGAGAACCTTCCCAATTCTTCGCGCTGGTATCCCGGTGCCGGACTTTACAGAAATGTACATCTTATTATTACAGACCCTCTGCACGTTGGTGTATGGGGTACTCATGTGACTACGCCTTCCGTGAGCCCTGAATATGCCTCGGTGCATGTGGAGACCACTGTCGAGGGAGCATCAGGCGGGGAGAGGGTGGTAACATCCATCCTTGACGCTTCGGGTGCAGAGGTGGCTTCGGGAGAGGCTCCGGTGTCTTCCGACGGCGTTTCCGTGCAGGATCTGGAACTGTCCTCACCTTCCCTGTGGAGTCCCGAGAGCCCATCGCTGTACAAGGCTGTTACACGTGTTTATGGCCCTTCCGGCCTGTGCGATACCTATGAGACAGTGTTTGGCGTGAGATCCCTGGACTTCGTTCCTGGAAAGGGTTTTTTCCTGAACGGAGTATCCCGGAAGTTCCAGGGTGTATGCAACCATCATGACCTTGGGCCTCTTGGCGCAGCAGTGAATGAGGCGGCCCTGAGGCACCAGCTGGAACTCCTGAAGGATATGGGGTGCGATGCCATACGTACTTCCCATAACATGCCTGCGCCGGAGCTGGTGCGGCTTTGTGATGAAATGGGCTTCATGATGATGCTGGAGCCTTTTGACGAGTGGGATGTCGCAAAGTGCCGCAACGGATACCACCGCTTCTTTGAAGAGTGGGCCGAAAGGGATATGGTCAACATGCTCCGGCAGTACAGGAACCATCCGTCGGTGGTGATGTGGAGTATCGGCAACGAGGTGCCTACGCAGTGCAGCCCTGACGGCGCGCGCGTAGCGCAGTTCCTTGCCGACATCTGTCACAGGGAAGACCCCTCCCGGCCTGTCACCTGCGGCATGGACCAGGTGAGCTGCATCCTTTCAAACGGCTTTGGTGCCGTGGTGGATGTGCCCGGTCTCAATTACAGGACTTTCAGGTATCTTGAGGCATATAAGGCCCTGCCGCAGGGATTCATCCTGGGCTCTGAAACCGGTTCCACGGTGAGCTCCAGGGGCGTTTACAAGCTTCCGGCAGTGAAGCGTTTCAGCGCTATGGACGATGACCACCAGTGCAGCGCATATGAGCTGGACGCCTGCTCCTGGTCCAACATCCCGGACGTGGATTTTGCCCTTGCCGATGACTATCCGTGGACCATGGGACAGTTCGTGTGGACGGGTTTTGACTACCTTGGAGAGCCCAGCCCGTATGACAAGGACTCCTGGCCGAATCACAGTTCGATGTTCGGGATTATCGACCTTGCGTCCATTCCCAAGGACAGGTATTATCTTTTCAGGAGTGTTTGGAACAGGAATTCGGAGACGCTGCATATAATGCCGCACTGGAACTGGCCTGCAGGGACTTCCGTGCCGGTGCATGTGTTCACGAGCTATGAATCGGCAGAACTGTTTTTGAACGGGCGGTCTTTGGGCGTCCGGAGGAAGGAAGCGCCTGGCGTACCGACGCTTGGAGGGCAGCGGGAAAAGCTTGAGGGGCGGTATCGGCTCATGTGGGATGCGGTGCCTTTTGAGCCGGGCGAACTCAAGGTTGTGGCTTACCGTGGCGGCGTTTCGGTGGATTCCGCTTCCGTGCGGACGGCGGGGAAGCCGCATCATATCGGCCTGGAGTGTTCCGGGACTGTACTGGAGGCCGACGGGAAGGACCTCGCCTATGTCACCGTCTCTGTTTTGGACAAGGACGGGAATCTCTGCCCCATGGATTCTTCGCTTGTGCATTTCAGGGTGCGGGGAGGGCTTTTGGGAAAGGCCGTGCATTTCAGGGCGGCCGCAAACGGAGACCCTACGTGCCTTGATATCTTCCACGAGCCTCAAATGCATGTTTTTTCGGGAAAGTGTACTGTAATTCTTCAGGCGTCGCGCCGGAGGGGGAGGGCTGTGCTGGAGGCATCGGCTACGGGGCTTGAATCCGGATTTTTGACTGTTGAAACGTTATGAGAAAAAGAGTATTCGCAGCGGTTCTTGCTGCATTTGTTGTCTGCAGCGCGTTTGCGCAGGGATCCTTTACATCCATTATACGCAGCTGGGGATTCATCGGCGACAGCCTTTCCAGCGGGGAGATGGAGTGCTATGTCCAGGGACGCGAGAAGGTGAGTTACGTGGATATGTATGAGTACTCGTGGGGCCAGCAGCTTTGCCGCATGACGGGAAGTGAGGGCTGGAACTTCTCCCGCGGCGGACAGACCGCATCCGGCTGGCTTGCAGACATCAACAGTGAACGCGGCTGGGGCTATGCGCAGTCCCATCCCAAACAGGCATATATCATCGCGCTCGGCGTGAATGATTTCAACCAGTATTCCCGCGGCCGTGAAGGATTTTCCCTGGAGAACTACAGGGAGTCGATGGAAAAGATTGTCGAGGGGCTGAAGTCGGTGCAGCCACAGGCGCGCATATTCGTTCTCACACGTCCGCGCGAGACATCGCGCAAAGACTACTCCTATGATGAGTGGAATGATGTAGTACGGGACCTTGCCGTTAAGTACGAGCACGTCTTTGTCATAGACATGTTCCGTGACGCTCCCGTCTACGACAAGGAGTTCAAGGACAAGTATTACCTTAACGGCCACATGTCTCCCGCCGGATATCTCTGGACCGCCATGTATCTTAACGATGCCGTAGACAGGATCATTCGCGAAAACCCCTCCGAATTCCGTGACATCGCCCTCATCGGCACCCCATACCGTTCCACGCCCTGGTAATTTGATACACGCAAACCACCAAAAACGCCACTCCAGGGCACAAAGTGGTGGTTTGAGTGTATCCAGGCGCCATCAGGTGCCGCGCGGGGATAAACAAAAACGCACCGGCAATGTGGCCGGTGCGCTTTTGAGGTGGGCGATGCTGGATTCGAACCAGCGACCCCCTGCTTGTAAGGCAGGTGCTCTAAACCAACTGAGCTAATCGCCCGGTCAATTCGGGATTGCAAAGGTAGAAAGAAATCTTTAAATACCAAAATAATTTGTATATTTGCAGACTACTTAATTAAACGAAACACTATGAAACGTCTTCTGCTGACTCTGACCGCCGTTTTGGGAACCATGTTCATGGCTCATGGACAGTCATTCACCGTTAAGTTGAGCGGGGAGATGCCCGCAGAGGCTGCCGGAGTGCTGCTCCAGAGGTTTACCCAGATGCTTGAAGCCGGTTCGTTCACCGTCACGGAAGAGGCCACGGACACCGTCTGGGTCAGTGCAAACGTCGTTGAGCATATGACAACCCCCGGCTCAATTACCCAGAGCGTACTTGTACTGGATATTAAAACGGCTTACGGTGAGGCAGAGGAAACGTTCAGCGTAAAGGGCGTAGGAAAGGATGACGATGACGCCTGGCTGCGCGCCTGCAAGCAGGTCCTGCCCCGCTCCAAACAAGCCCAGGAGTTTATTGAAAAACTAAAACAGTAATCCCCATAACCAACATGAAGAAACTAGTAACCTTTATCCTGGCTTTGGCCGCAGCAGCTTGCACACCGAAGCCGGCAGGCAAGTTTTTGCAGAACGATCCCCGCGTGGACCGGCTGATGAAGCAGATGACTCTGGACGAAAAGATTGGCCAGATGGTCCTGTTCACTTCCGACTGGTCCGTTACCGGTCCCTCCATGCGCCAGGGCTATTTGGACGATATCCGCGCCGGGCGCTGCGGCAACCTCCTGAACGCCTACACGGCAGAGTTCACCCACGAGGTGCAGCGAATAGCCGTTGAGGAAAGCCGCCTGGGTATTCCCATCCTGTTTGGTTACGACGTCATTCACGGTTTCCGCACAATTTTCCCCATAAACCTTGGCATGAGTGCCTCCTGGGACCTCCAGGCCATAGAAAAGAGCGCGCAGATAGCCGCAGAGGAAGCCGCCGCCGCCGGTCTTCAGTGGACCTACAGCCCCATGTGCGATATCTCCGTAGAACCCCGCTGGGGCCGCATAAGCGAGGGCTCCGGAGAAGACCCTTACCTTGGCAGCCTCATAGCTGCGGCAATGGTACGCGGTTATCAGGGAGATGACCTATCCGCAGACAATACAGTTCTGGCATGCGTCAAGCACTTTGCGGCATACGGTGCCCCTCAGGCCGGACGTGATTACAATACCGTGGATATGAGCGAGCGCTGGCTCCGTGAATTTTACCTTCCGCCTTACAAAGCGGCGGTGGACGCCGGTGCACTCAGTGTCATGGCATCGTTCAACGAACTTGATGGCATTCCCGCCCATGCCAACAAGCACCTCATGCAGGACATCCTCCGCGGGGAGTGGGGCTTTGAAGGCTTTATCGTCACGGACTATACCGGTATAAATGAAATGGTGATGCACGGGTATGCGGAGAATGAAGCCCATGCCGGAGTCCTTTCGGTGAACGCCGGTGTGGACATGGATATGATGAGCGCATCGTTCATGAACTACCTCAAGGAGAAGGTGGAAAGCGGCGAAGTGTCGGAAAAGACCGTGGACGATGCCTGCCGCCGCGTCCTCAACCTTAAGGCCGCCCTGGGTCTGTTGGACGATCCCTATAAATACTGCGATCCCCAGCGCGAAAAAGACCGCACCCTCACCCCGGAGAACAAGGCCTTTGCCCGCAGTTTCGCGGCAGAGACCATGGTGCTCCTGAAAAATAACGGCATCCTCCCTCTGAGGAAAGGCGAGAAAGTGGCCGTCATTGGCCCCCTGGCAGATTCAAAGGACGACCTTCTTGGCTCATGGAGAGGTGCCGGAGAAGTACAGTCCGTGCCTGCCAGCGTCCTTGACGCCATAAAGGAAGTCACTCCTGTAGCAGCCGGTGCCAGTAAAGTTGTCCTTGTGGCAGGCGAGCCCTGGAGCTGGACCGGCGAGGCCGCCTCCCGCAGCGACATCCGTCTTCCCAAGGAACAGACAGAGCTCCTGAGGCAGCTCAAGAAGCAGGGAAAGACCGTGGTGCTTGTACTCATGAACGGCCGTCCGCTGGATCTGAGCGAAGAGTCGGAACTTGCCGATGCCATCCTTGAAGCCTGGTATCCCGGCACCATGGGCGGATATGCAGTCGCCGATGTCCTTTTCGGTGATGTGAATCCCTGCGGAAAGCTTTCCGT
>JAILJO010000083.1 GCA_024694675.1 Bacteroidales bacterium
GGAGGCCGTCGATGAGGCGGCCGCCGGCGGTGGCGAGGCCGGGCTGGCCGCCGCCGCCACCCTGGATGAACTTGGCGGCGTCGCGGATGTCCTTGCCGGCGTTCTTGCCTTTGGCTACGAGGTCGTTGGAGTACATGAGCAGGAGGTTGGGCTTGTCTGCGTATGCGAATGCGCCGGCAAGCACAAAGTTCTGCACTTTCTTCTGCAACATGAGTGCCACGTTCCTTGCGATGGCGGGATCGACTGAGCTGTCGAAGCGGACTACCTTGATGCCGTTCATTTCAACGGCTTCCGCTTCAAGCTTGGAAGCGAGGGCGGCGGCCTTTTCGTTGGCCACTTCTTCAAGCTGCTTCTTGGCTTCGGCGTTCTCTGACAGTACCTTTTCAATTGCTCCGGTGAGGTCCGGAACGTTGTTGAACAGGCCCTTGAGGCTCTTCAGGAGGTCTTCCATGGACTCCACGCCTTCCTCTGCGCCGGCGCCGGTGAGGGCTTCGATACGGCGTACGCCTGCTGCAACGGCGCTCTCCGCCTTGATCTTGAACAGGCCTATTGTGCCGGTGCTGCGGGTATGCGTTCCGCCGCAGAGCTCCACGGAGTCACCGAAGCGGACAACGCGGACCACATCTCCGTACTTTTCACCGAAAAGTGCCATGGCGCCCATTCCGCGGGCTTCTTCCATGGTGGCGTCGCGCTTTTCGCAGAGGGGATAATCTGCCCTTATGAGCTGGTTGACGCGGCGCTCTACGGTGCGGAGCTCATCGTCCGTGACTTTCTGGAAGTGGGAGAAGTCGAAACGGAAGTAGTCCGGGCCCACGAAGGAACCTTTCTGCTCCACGTGGGTGCCCAGGGTTTCGCGGAGAGCCTGGTGGAGGAGGTGCGTCGCGGTGTGGTTGTTCATGATGCGCTGACGGCGTTCAGCGTCCACCTGCAGGGTGAATCCGGCGTGGGGGTTGCTGGGGAAACGCTCTGCAAGGTGTATGGTGAGGTTGTTCTCCTTGACGGTGTTGAGGATGGCAATCTTCTCGCCTTCCGTGCTGAGGAGCCAGCCGGTGTCTCCCACCTGGCCGCCCATCTCCGCGTAGAAGGGAGTGTGGTCGAATACCAGCTGGAAGTACTCCTTGTTCTTCTGCTTGACCTCTCTCTGGCGAAGCAGGACGGCGCCCTTGACCTCAAGGGTGTCGTAGCCGTCGAATACAACTTCCTCGTCACCGTCCGTGAAGGCGGTCCAGTCTCCGAACTCGTTGGCGGTGGCGTTACGGGCGCGCTCCTTCTGCTTGCCAAGCTCCACATTGAAGCCGGCGAGGTCTACGGTGTAGCCCTTTTCAGCAGCGATGAGCTCTGTGAGGTCGATGGGGAAGCCGTAGGTATCGTACAGGACGAAGGCATCGACTCCGGACACCTGTTTGGTGGCGGCGTTCTTTGCCATGTTGTCTTCAAGCATGCGGATACCGCGGTCCAGGGTGCGCAGGAAGGCGTTTTCCTCTTCGCGGATGACGTTCTCAATGAGCTTCTGCTGTGCAGGGAGTTCAGGATAAGCTTCTCCCATGTCTGCCACCAGCTGGGGGATGAGGCGGCAGAGGAATGGCTCCGTGAAGCCAAGGAAGGTGTAACCGTAACGGACTGCACGGCGGAGGATACGGCGGATTACGTAGCCGGCCTTCACATTGGAAGGCAGCTGGCCGTCCGCGATGGAGAAGGCTATGGCGCGGATGTGGTCTGCGATGACGCGCATTGCGACCTCTACGTTTCCGCCCTCTGCGTATTTGTGGCCGGAGAACTCTTCAACCTTGCCGATTAGGCCGCTGAAGACGTCCGTCTCATAGTTGCTCTTCTTGTTCTGGAGTATCATGCAGAGGCGCTCGAAGCCCATACCGGTGTCGATGTTCTTTGCCGGGAGGGGTTCAAGATGGCCGTCCGCCTTGCGCTCGAACTGCATGAACACCAGATTCCAGATCTCGATGACGTCGTCGTTGTCCGTGTTCACGAGGTCGCGGCCGGGGACCTTGGCGATTTCATCGTCAGGCCTGAGGTCGATGTGAATCTCGCTGCAGGGGCCGCAGGGGCCGGTGTCGCCCATTTCCCAGAAATTGTCGTGCTTGTTTCCGGTGAGGACATGGTCTGCCGGAAGGTGCTTGAGCCATGCGGCCTGGGCCTCTGTGTCCAGTTCCGTGCCGTCTTCCTCGGAACCTTCGAAAACGGTGGCGTACAGCTTTGTCTTGTCTATCTTGTATACTTCCGTGAGGAGTTCCCATGCCCAGTCAATGGCCTCTTTCTTAAAGTAGTCCCCAAAGCTCCAGTTGCCAAGCATCTCGAACATGGTGTGGTGGCGTCCGTCGTGGCCCACCGCTTCCAGGTCATTGTGCTTGCCGCTCACGCGGAGGCACTTCTGGGAATCCGCCGCACGCAGGAACTTGGGAGCCGCGTTTCCAAGGAAAATGTCCTTGAACTGGTTCATACCTGCGTTGGTGAACATAAGTGTGGGGTCGTTCTTGATCACCATGGGGGCGGAAGGGACAACCGTGTGTCCCTTGGAAGCGAAGAAGTCCAGATACTTCTGCCTTATTTCTTTCGATGTCATACTAAATAATAATTATAGCCTACAAAGATAAGCATTTTCAAGGAAAAACTATGTCGCGGAAAATACTTATATTTGCAGACTATGGCAGGAAAAGGAGAAAAATACATAATCAACCCCGTCACCCTGATAGCCGAGCTCCATGACGAGTCCGGCCGTCCCTGGTGGAAAATAGCCGTGGAGGCCGTCACGGGGGTGGTTATCTTCATCCTTTACATCTGGATTACCGTTTCTGTCCTTGGTAAAGACCTTCCCAAAACGGCCATCCTGCGCCGCAGGAACGCGGACTGGAGCACCCGCATGGACCGCATGGCCGGCCAGCTGGACCGCTATGAGGAACTCCTGGACCTCTTGGAAGTGAGGGACGATAAGATCTATCGTTCCGTCTATGGTATGGACGAGATTCCTCAGGAGGTGAGGCTTTCCGGCTTCGGCGGGGAAAACCGTTACGCAGACCTGGAGGGAACCGCGCTCAAGGGCATTGTCACGCGCCTGGACGTCCTGGAGAAACGGGCCTATATCCAGACCATGTCCTTTGACGATGTCACCTCCCTGCAGCGCACCGCCGGAGACATGGCCGCCCATATTCCCGCCATACCTCCCATGTCCACAGAAAAGGGCTCCTACCACCTTTCCAGCCCCTTCGGCTACAGGTCAGACCCTATCCTGGGCTTCACCAAACGCCATACCGGCATGGACTTCGCATGCCCTCCCGGCAACCCCATCTACTCCACCGGAGACGGCGTAGTTGTTAAGGTGGCGCATGAGAGGAAAGGATACGGGAACCACGTTATCGTGGACCATGGATTCGGTTACAAGACCAGGTATGCGCACATGTCGGAAATCATCGTGGAGGAAGGACAGGTGCTGTCCAGGGGAGACTGCATAGGAAAGAGCGGACGAAGCGGACGATGCACGGGACCGCACCTCCACTATGAGGTCATGTATCGTCACGACTATGTGAACCCGGCCCTCTACATGGACCTGACCATAGAGCCCAAGGACTATTATGAAATTGTAAGGAGGCCTGAGTGATGAGAAAACCCGATTTCAGAGCCCTTGCAGGCAGTGCGGCACGCTACATCATAGCGTCGGCTTCAATGGCCATAGTCCTTTACCTTATCTTCGCGCTGGTGTTCTCTTCCCAGGAGGAAAAGCTGCTGCAGAAGGAAAACCGCCTGTATTCCGCCCGCTACAAGGAGATGAGGGCACAGGAGAAACTCATCGGCGACGTCATCGACGGCCTTCTTGTCAGGGACGATGCCATCTACCGCACTCTCTTCGAGGCCGTACCTCCAAAGATTGACGCCGTCACCGCCGCGGAACTCATCGCTGATAGCGATTCCCTGTCGGAAAGCTTCTATCTTACATCGGCCGCAACCAAGTCCGGGAGCCTAATGCGCATGGCCTCCAACGTAGACCGCGACTGGGAGGAAATCTTCCGCATCCTGAACGAAAAACGTGAGGCCGTACCCCCGCTCTCAATGCCCCTGAAAGGCATTTCATACGTCCAGACCGGCGCATCCACCGGCCTGAGGCACAACCCCGTCTACAAGGTTGAGGTCCCCCACAACGGGCTTGACCTTGTGGCCCCCCAGGGCGCCCCGGTATATGCCTCGGCAGATGGAGTCGTCACAAAAGTCACATCGTCCCGCAAAGGCCTTGGGAATACCGTGACCATAGATCACCGCAACGGATATATTACAAAGTATTGCCTCCTTGGCGAAGTGAACGCCGTCCAGGGCCGCAGCGTAAAACGAGGCCAGAAAATTGGCACCGTAGGTATCTCCACCTCCGTCGCCGCCCCTCATTTACACTATGAAGTCTTGCGTGATACAGTTGTGTTGGATCCGGTAAATTACCTCTTCGCCTCCCTCTCCCCGGAAGAGTACGCCCGCATGATGATGATTTCTGTGAATACCTCACAGTCTATGGATTAACCCAGTGTATACGGACCCCGTCCCTTTCCATACCCCTGAACCAGGTCATCTGCCTTTTGGCAAACTGGTGGATGGCATTGCCAAGGAACATTACCATGTCATCGTAACCGTATTTTCCCTGGATGTACTCCGTGACAAACTTGTACTCGAGGCCGTAGTAAATGAGGTCCTCCGCCGGCACGGTTTCCAGAAGGCCGCGGACCTCTTCGACCAGCCCTTCCCGGAGCCTTTCTTCCAGCCTGACATCAATACGACGAACCCTTTCCTCGCGCGAAACGAGCGTACCTATATAATATGTACTCCTGGGAAGGACATCATCCGGCAGGCCGTTACCTTTATTGAACTTATATGCGCGCGTAACCGACTCAATATAAAGCCCTGAACCTCCGCAGATGATTGGAATCACGCCCCTTGACTTCACGTCTGCAAACGCCTTTGCAAATGCCTCCTGATACTGGTAGATATTGAACTTTGCCCCCGCCGGAGCAATGTCTATGAGATGATAAGGCACATCACCATACTCCCCAAGGTCCTTGCCGGTGCCAATGTCCATGCCCTTATACACCTGCCTGGAATCTGCAGATAGAATTTCCGCCCGCAACAGGTGCGCCAGTTGCACCGCATACCGGGTTTTACCCGAGGCGGTGGGACCAAGGACGCACACGCAGTCATACTCGCCGGCGTCCAGCGAGCGGCGTAAAACCTCAATATCTATGATTTCCGGCTCCGGCATCTTGGCCATGGGCGGAATCCCGGGCCTGTCCGGGAGCAGCTGCGTCCTGTTCCACTTGTTCATGCCACAAAAATACCAAAAAAACCACTATCTTTGCAGTCCGTCCTCAAAAAACGCCTCAAAACAAGGATGCCCCCCATAAAACAAGGTAGTCATCCTCAAAAAAGGCCCTAAAACAAGGACGGCTATGTTATGCCAAAGGCGAAGAGCAGCATACAGGTCAAAAACCGAAGGGCCTCGTTCGATTACGAGTTCCTGGAGACCTATACGGCCGGTATCCAGCTGGCGGGGACGGAAATCAAGTCCATACGGGCCGGCAAGGTATCGCTGCAGGATGCTTATTGCTATTTCGCAGGTAATCAGTTGTTTGTGCGCGGCATGAACATAGCCCAGTACCACTGGGGCAGCTGGGGACAGCATGAGCCCGCCCGTGACCGCCGCCTTCTTCTTACAAAACGCGAACTCCGCCACCTCTTTCAGGCGGACAAACAGAAAGGCCTTACCATTGTGGCTGTGAAACTGTTCATTGCGGACAATGGTTACGCTAAACTTGTGATAGCACTGGCCAAAGGCAAGCATGAGTGGGACAAGAGGCAGTCTATCAAGGAAAAAGATACACGAAGGGAGTTGGAACGTGGTGGATATTGATTTTGTAATGTCAAATTAATGCCGTATCTTTGCGGTCCCAAACATATTGTGGACAGATTTATAATTAACTTGCAACCACGCGTAAAAAATGCTAAAGAATTATCTCTTCACGTCAGAGAGCGTGTCTGAAGGACACCCTGACAAAGTGGCGGACCAGATTTCGGACGCCATCCTTGACGAATTCCTGAAGCAAGACCCTGAGTCAAAGGTAGCCTGCGAGAGCTTCTGCTCGACGGGTATGGTAGTCGTTATGGGCGAGGTGAAGGCCGATGCCTATGTGGATATCCAGGGCACTGTCCGTGACACCATCCGCAGGATTGGCTACACAAAGGCTGAATACATGTTCGATGCATCATCCTGCGGCGTTCTGAGCGCCCTCCACGAGCAGTCGGCAGACATCAACCGCGGTGTGGAACGTGCCGTACCGGAGGAGCAGGGAGCCGGTGACCAGGGAATGATGTTCGGCTATGCCTGCAAGGACACGGAAGATTACATGCCGCTGCCCCTGTACCTGAGCCATAAGATCCTGGAAATCCTTGCCCGCATCAGGCACCATGAAATAGGCCTCATGCCTTATCTCCGCCCGGATGCCAAGAGCCAGTTCACCATCGAATATGACGGCGAAACCCATCAGCCGGTGAAGGTCCATACCATCGTCCTTTCCACCCAGCACGATGAGTTCGTCCCCGCCAGCCTTGGGCATATGTCCTATGCGAAAGCCGTGGCCCAGTTCGGTCAGGCAAAGGTGGATGAGGCCATGCGGGAAAAGATCGAGGAAGACGTTCGCAATATCCTGATTCCCAGGCTTAAAGCCGCCCTTCCGGAGCAGACCGCAAACCTTATCCACGACTTCATCCTTCACGTGAATCCCACCGGAAAATTCGTTATCGGCGGGCCTCACGGGGACACGGGCCTTACGGGACGGAAGATCATCGTCGATACCTACGGCGGAAAGGGTGCGCACGGCGGCGGGGCTTTCTCCGGAAAGGACTCTTCCAAGGTGGACCGCAGCGCGGCATATGCTGCCCGTTACATTGCCAAGAACCTCGTTGCAGCAGGCGTTGCGGACGAGTGCCTTGTCCAGCTTGCCTACGCCATTGGCGTTGCCAGGCCGGTGAGCGTTTTCGTGGATACTTACGGAACCGGCAAAGTTTCTGATTCAGAGATTGCTGAGAAGATTCAGAAGATATTCCCTCTGACCCCGGCTGCAATCGTGAAGAAGTTCGGTCTCAAGAATCCTATTTACGGTCCTACCGCAGCCTACGGACACATGGGCAGAAAGCCCTACAGGAAGGCTGTGAAGGTGCAGGGAAAGGACAAGATAGTCCAGTTCTTCGGCTGGGAGCTGCTTGACAGCGTGCCCGCTGTAAAAAAGGCATTCGAAACATGTTGAAAACTTTTTGACGGAATCTGCACGGATTCCGTTTTTTATTTCCAATAAAAGTTGTAACTTCGTGGCGGTTTTTGGTAGAGAAGTACTATCGTATCAATATTTATTCACAATCAAAACCTATGAACAACGCTTTCAAAAGCTTTTTGCTCGCTTTCACTACGTTGATTGCGGGTGTGTCTGCATTTGCGCAGGTCACTACCTCCACCCTCCAGGGCCGCGTAGTTGACCAGGCCGGCGAACCCGTTATCGGCGCAGCCATCCTGGCGCAGCACCAGCCCTCCGGAACCGTTTACGGTGCCGTGACCAACGCTGACGGTCGTTATACCATCCAGGGTATGCGTACCGGCGGTCCTTATTCGGTTGAATTCTCCAACCTTGGCTATCAGGGCGTCAACTATTCTGACATCACCCTGCAGCTGGGTCAGGCTTACACCCTGAACGCAACCATGAACGAGACATCTGAGCTTCTGGATGCCGTAGTGTTCGTTGCAACTCCCTCCTCCAAGTTCGCAGCTCAGGAGAGGATGGGTGCAACCACCAACGTCTCCCAGCAGGAAATCATGTCCCTCCCTACCGCCAACCGCAGCGTTTCCGATATCGCCAAGCTCTCTCCTTACGGCGGTAACGGCATGAGCATCGCCGGCGGCGATGGCCGTAGCACCAACTTCACAATCGACGGTGCAAACTTCAACAACAACTTCGGCCTTTCCTCCAGCCTTCCCGGCGGCGGCAACCCCGTCTCCATGGATGCCATCGAGGAACTCCAGGTTGTGGTTTCCCCGTTCGATGTAAGGCAGACCAACTTCATCGGCGGCGGTATCAACGCCATCACCAAGTCCGGTACCAACACCGTGAAGGGAACAGCTTATGTATATCACCAGAACGGTAAGCTCCGCGGTTCAACCCTCAACGGTGTGGATATCCCCAACAAGGAAGCCAACAGGGCGGAGAAGAGTACAGTTTACGGTGCAACCGTGGGTTTCCCCATTATTAAGAACAAACTCTTCTTCTTTGGAAGCATTGAGTACCAGGGCGAGCCTGCAAACCAGGTTTTCGCATACCGTGCCTATGACGGAACATCGTCATACACCTACACGGATGCCGACGGCGTAGAGCACACCGTAACTCCTGCCGAAATCCTTGAAAAAGGTTATAAGAACGGCGGCATCTCCCGTGTCCTTGATTCTGACATGCAGCGTGTGTCGGACCACCTCAAGAACAGGTACGGCTATGACACCGGCGGCTGGGACGACTACGCAAAAGATTCCCATACCATCAAGCTCCTTGGTCGTATAGACTGGAACATAGACCAGAAAAACCACCTCGCAGTCCGTTACAACTGGACAAGTTCCAAGCACTGGTTAGGTACCAACGGTTCCTCCGGCGACTGGGGTTCAACCAAGGACGGCACTCAGGACAAACTCACCGGTACCCGTCTTTCCCTGAACCGTATGTCCGAGTATTCCATGGCCTTCTACAATTCCATGTATTCCATGGAGAACAACGTTAAGACCATCTCCTTCGACCTCAACAGCCGTCTCACCAACTTCCTGTCCAACCAGCTCCTCATAACCTATTCCAATATCGAGGATGTCCGCGGTTCCGACTCGGACAAGTTCCCTTTCATCGATATCATGAAGGGCTATGACGCCACCACAGGCGTCCAGACATTGGAGCCTTACATCTCTGCCGGTTATGAACTCTTCACCTGGTACAACGGTGTTCACAACCGCGTTCTCACCCTCAAGGACGACATCACCCTCTATATTGGCGCCCACAAGATTACCGCAGGTGCTTCCATGGAGTATCAGTTCGCAGACAACGCTTATATGCGTGAAGGTACAGGTTACTACCGCTTCCGCAGCGTTGACGACTTCATCAACGGTGCAGCCCCTGAGACCGTGGCCCTTACCTATGGCTACACCAACAACGGCATGGGTGACACCCCGTCGGCCCGTATCCGCTTCAACCAGATTGGCTTCTACGGCCAGGACGAGTGGGACGTTGACGAAAAACTGAAACTCACCCTGGGCGTCCGTTACGACACCATCGTCTATAACGATAATGACGTCATGACCAACAACGCCATCAAGGGAATCCATTTCGGTGAGGCTCCCAACGGCGGTGTTCACAAAGAAGATGACGGCTGCCTCCGCATAGACACCGGCTTCTGGCCCAGGAAGAACGTGCAGATGTCTCCCCGTATTGGCTTTACGTACGATGTTTACGGTGACAAGACCCTGAAGATCCGCGGCGGCACCGGCCTGTTCGCAGGTCGTCTCCCGCTGGTGTTCATGACCAACATGCCCACCAATGCAGCCATGTTCCAGCATCTCTCCGTCATCACCACCCAGTGGAAGAACGGAAAGGTGGAATTCCGCAACCAGGGCCTCGACAACTTTGCAGTAGGTCCGGATGGCACCCTTCCCACGACTACCGAGGATATCCTTGCCATGTTCAACCAGATCGATTCCGACAAGAACCCTTACACCATTTCTTCGGATAAGGGTCAGCTCTCCTCCAAGATTGCAGGCGTGGATCCGGACTTCAAGATGCCCCAGATCTGGAAGAGCTCCCTGGCAGTTGACATGCAGCTTCCTACCGATTTCCCGTTCAGCCTGACCGCTGAATACACCTTCAACAAGAATGTGAACGCCAACCTCATCAAGGACGTTAACGTCAAGAGCAATGCAGGATGGTCACAGTGGGCGGGTCCTGACAATCGTCACATGTATCCTGCCAGCGCATATTATACCGGTACCCCTGCTTACTATCTTACCAACACCAATAAGGGATACGGCTGGATCTTCGTCCTGGCAGCAAACGCTCAGCCTCTCAAGAACTTCCGTTTAACGGCATCCTATACTCACACTGAGCAGTACGAGGTTACCGGTATGCCCGGTTCCGACCCCGAGTCCGTTTTCAAGGGCCTTCCTACAGTTGACGGTCCCGCATTTGCAACCTTGCAGCCTTCCCAGTATGTCAGTCCTGACCGTCTGATGGCTTCCGCATCCTACAGGTTGCCTTGGGGAACCAACATCAGCCTCCTTTACAACGCTTTTGTCCCCAACAACCAGAGTGACGCTTACGGAACATTCAAGTTCGACAGCGATGTCAACGGCGACGCCAACATCACAGACCTTATCTACGTTCCCAAGACCAAGGACGAGATCCTCTTTATCGACGACACCAACCGCGATATCTTCTGGGCTTTCGTCGAGCAGGATCCTTATCTGCGCTCACGCAAGGGCAAGTATGCACAGGCATACGGCGGTCACAGGCCCATGGTGCACTATTTCGACGTGAAAGTGGCCCAGGACATCAAGGTCCGTATGGGTAAGAACACCAACACCCTGCAGCTCAGCTGCGACATCATGAACGTTGGTAACCTCATCAATGACAGCTGGGGTGTAATGACCACCTGGTCCGATACGGCCAACAACGGTCAGATTCTCTCTCTTGACCACATCAACGAGAACGGCCAGCCTGTTTTCTCCACTCCTCTTAAGGAGGGCGCCAAGTCATGGATGCCTTCCAAGTCCATCGGCCAGGCCTGGTACCTGCAGCTTGGTCTCAAGTATATGTTTAACTAATAGCATGGCATAAGACTATGAAACTCAAATATTTACTTTCCGCGCTTGCTGGTATCGCCCTTTTTGCTTCCTGCGTTGAGGAACAGCCGGTTGCGTCGTATGATCTTGCCGTCAGCCTGGACAAGAGTATCGTAGCCGTTGGTCCCGATGGCACTTCGAAACTCGAGGGCGGTGTCGCCGTCATCAAGGTGAGTACCGGTGAAATAACCTGGACAGCATCGTCCAGTGCCTCCTGGATAGTTTTTGATCCCAAAACCGGCAGCGGTGATACCGATGTAAAGATTACTATCGGCGCCTCTGACGACGACCGCTCAGGAGAAATCACAATCAAGGCGGCAGGTATCGAAAGATACATTACCGTCATACAGACAGGTGACCCTCACGGCCTTTTGGAGGAAGATCCTCTCACTTGCGCCGAAGCGGTCGCCATTTGCGAAAAACTTGCCGACAAGGCCAAGACTCCCAAGAAGTACTACGTGAAGGGTATCATTACCAAGATTGTCGAGGAATTCGGCACCACTTACGGCAATGCCACCTTCTGGATGGGTGATGACGGCACTGCGGACCAGTTCCAGGTCTATCGTGCCCTCTACCTTGGCAACGCCAAGTACGATGATCCCGCCAAGCAGAACATCGGTGTCGGTGACGAAGTCCTTATCCACGGTCTTCTTATGAACTATGGCGGCACTCCTGAGACCTCTCAGAATGAAGCCTACGTTGCCAGTATCAAGTCCAACACTGATCCTGTCCTTTCTGCCAAGGAAGCAACCAAGGTCGTTCCTGCCGCTGCTGAGTCCACAACCTTCGAGATTGAAGGCAAGAACCTCACCGAAGGCTGGACAGTGACCGGCGGTGCAGACTGGATTACGGAGTTCACGCAGTCCGGTGCCAAGGAAGACAAGGAAATCAAGGTCAAGTTTGCAGCCAACACCGTTGAGGAAGAGCGTTCCGCTACATTTACTGTGAAGAGCGCAGGTGCAAAGGACCTTGTCCTCACCCTCAAGCAGGAAGCCTATTCTCCTATTACTGACATCAACTGCGCAGGTCTCAACGCCCTTGAAGACGGCGATGCTTACTATCGCGTGAAGGGTGTCATCACAGAAATCGTGATGGACAAGAACGACAATACCAAGTACAATGTGTACGGTAATTTCTATATCGCCGATGAAACTGGTGTGGTTTACGTTTACGGCCTTCTCCCTGAAGCTGGCGGTGCAACCAAGCAGGATGTGCTTACCACCAAGGGAATCAAGGTTGGCGACGTCATCACCGTTGTTGGTCCTAAGGGCTCTTACAAGGGCAATCCTCAGATGGTAAACGCTTACTATGAGTCACACACTCCTGTAACCACAACCACCTGCGAAGCTTTCAATGCCCTTACCGACGGCGATGACCTCTTCCTCCTGAAGGGCACCATCCAGAATATTGTAATGGACAAGAACGATGCCACCAAGTACAACAAGTACGGCAACTTCGATGTTGTTGACGCAAGCGGCAAGGTTTACGTTTACGGTATCGTTCCTGTTATGACAGGCAAGAGCGGCCAGGATCTCCTTACCACCCTTGGTGTTAAGGAAGGCGACATCGTTACCGTTGTTGGTCCTAAGGGCTCTTACAAGGGTAATCCTCAGATGATTAACGGCTTCCTGGTAGGCGTTGAGCCCGCCCCCGCCGCAGGAATCACCATTGACGGCGACTTGTCGGACTGGGATGGAATCGAAGCTTTCACCAGTGAGGCCACTTCCAGGATCAGGGAATGGAAATTCTCCTCCGACGCGGACAACGTCTACGTCTATGCAGCCCTCAGGAAGAACCGTGCCGACAACGGCAGGAAGCTCGTCATTGGGTTCGATATAGATGAGTCCGGTTCCCTAACCGACAATAACAATTTGAAGAATGCCGAGGCAATTGCGAAGAATATCATTCCTTTCACCAATGACGCCAATGCGACAGAACTCGCCCTGGTTACCGGCGTCGATGCCGGCAGCGAAGTCGTCGCCACTAACGGTGAAACTGCTACCGGTGCGGTAACCGTCTGGGCCATCGCAGGCACGGAAGATATTTCTTCTGACTCTTCCAATGCCTACCTGGAGCTCAGCATCCCCAAGGCGAAGCTCGGCCTTTCTTCCGGAACGGTCAAGGTAGGAGCCAGCTACGATTATTATTTCGCTGGCTGGAAAGAGGTCACCCTCTAAAGGACATCTCTAAATCTTTCTACGGCTCCCGGAATTCATCCGGGGGCCGTTTTTACTTTGTAAAAAATTGTATTCCCGGAAAAGATTGTTATATTTGTGAATCAGAAACAACAAACACTAATTCTATACTATGAAACTCAGACATTTTTTCATGGCAGCAATTGCAGGCGTATTTGCGTTTGCTGCTTGCGAAGACATTCCCGAGGAACTGCTGACAAAGATCTCACTGGATCCTCTGGAACTCAATCTTGGCCCTGAAGAACAGACGGCCAGCGTTACTTTCACATGCACTCGTGACTGGAGTGTTTCCGTAGATCTCCCGGAATGGATTACCCTCAACGCAAAGGAGGGCAAGGGATCCAGCGAGGAGCAGACCATCAGAGTCACTGTCCTTGAGAACACCGGCAACAACCGTGAAGCCACAATCACCTTCTCCTCCAATATCGGCAAGGCCAGTCTCCTTGTCAGGCAGGAAGGCAAGCAGGGCGCGGTTGACAATGGTGAAGGCACACTTGAAAAGCCTTACACTGTGGCTGGCGTCATTGCTTACCTGGAGACCCTGGGAGGCGATGTGGTCAGTGAGAAAGAGGTTTATGTCAAAGGTAAGATCTCTACTATCTTAACAGACAAGAACGGCGTGGAGCAGTGTTTCTCCAATACCGGCACCTATGGCAATGCAACCTTCAATATCTCTGACGACGGCAAGGCCGCCAATGAATTCCAGTGCTACCGTGTCCTTTATCTTGGAAACAGGAAATTCGTTTCCGGCAATACGGATATCAAGGTTGGTGACGATGTCATCATCTTCGGTAAGGTCGTGAACTACAGGGGCAACACTCCCGAGACTTCACAGGGAACAGCCTATCTCTACAGCCTCAATGGCAATACTACTGCTGAAGGCGGTTCGCAGGGTGGAGATGAAACCACTGCAGCCCCTGCAGGTACAGGTACTGCTACCGATCCTTTCAACGTAGCCAGGGCTATTGAGAAGGCAAAGAGCGCAGGCACAACCCCCACCACAGAGGAATTCTATGTAAAGGGCAAGGTCGCCAATGTGGTTGAGGCTTTCGGCACCCAGTATGGCAACGGCACCTTCGATCTTGTTGACGAGGGTTATACAGCTGTTTTCAAAGCCTTCCGTATTCTCTACTTTGGCAACAAGAAGTGGGAAGAGGGGAACAAGTCCGTCAATAAGGGCGATGAAATAATCGTCGTCGGCAAGCTTGTCAACTACCAGAACAACACTCCCGAAACTTCTCAGGGCACCGGTTATCTTTACAGCCTCAATGGTGAAGTCGGCGAAGGCGGCAATCCTAATCCCGGCACCGACGAGGAAGCAAGGGGCGACGGTACGCTTGAGAATCCTTACAACCCCAAGGCCGCTTACGAGGCCGCTGCGGCACTGCCTGCAGACGGCAAGAGCGACAAGGATGTCTATATCATGGGTAAGATTTCTTCAATCAAGTATACCTTCTCTGCACAGTATGGCACTGCTACCTTCAACATTTCAGAGCAGGCCATCCCTGACGCCACCAAGGAGACCCAGTTCCCTTGCTACAGCGTTTACTATCTTGGCAACAGGGCCTGGGTTGAAGGCGATGCCCAGATTGCAGAAGGCATGCAGGTTATTGTATGCGGTAAGCTCACGAACTACAAGGGTAACACCCCTGAAACCGCTTCCAAGGAAGCTTATATCTACTGGATGGAAGGCGTTGACAATCCTGGCGGTGGCGGCAATCCCGGTGGCGAAACCCAGGAGATTCAGTCCGTAACAATTGCCGAGTTCCTTGCAGCAGCAGAGTCTCAGACCCAGCCTTACAAGCTCCATGGCAAGATGTCCAACATCAAGAATACCCAGTACGGTAACTTTGACCTTGTAGATGCAACCGGTTCTACCGTATACGTATATGGCCTTACCGCCACCAACCTTGGTTACGGTGCCAAGAACGACCAGAGCTTTGCATCCCTGAACCTCAAAGAGGGCGATGAGATTACCATCATCGGCTACCGCGGTTCCTACAACGGCACGCCTCAGGTTCTCTATGCATACTTTGCAGAGAAGACCGGCGGCGAAGAACCTCCCGTGGTGGAAGAGGTAAAGACAGTTACTGTTGCAGAGTTCAACGCTGCGGCAGAGTCCCAGACCCAGCCGTACAAGCTCACAGGTAAGATTTCCGGTGATGTGAATACGACTTACGGTAACTTCGACCTGGTTGACGAGACCGGCACGGTCTATGTCTATGGCCTTACCGCAACCGACCTTGGTTACGGCGGCAAGAACGACAAGAGTTTCGCTTCCCTGAATCTTGTAGCCGGTGACACCATCACCATTATCGGCTATCGCGGCTCATACAATGACAAGATTGAAGTCATGTATGCATACTTTGTTGAAAAGGTAGCAAGCGCCGATCCTTATTTCACTGTCAAGTCAATCGCCCAGACTTCAACCAGGGGATTCAATGTTGTCTGGGAGACCAATGTCAAGCAGGGCACCTACTATTCCTGGAGCCTCTATCGCAAGAGCAATCAGGCTGAGGACGGTATAGTTTATGCCGCCATGGGCAGACTGATGGATATGAGCGTCACCTCTCTCAATGAATACGATGGCGGTCCTGACGGCGCCGGCTGGTATGAGGACCTTGTGGTTGGCGAGACTTATTATTTCGCCATCAATCTCTACGACAACGCCAGCGGCATGGATCCCGTTGTTTCCAACGATCCTGAGCAGGCCTTCTTCGTGGCAGCCGATATGACCAACCCCGGCGGCGGTGGCAACGGTGAATTTGTAGAAGTGGCGTTGAACATCGTTGACTATGCGACAGCCAATGGCTGGCAGTATGTTGAAACAAACGGTGATCCTCATGAATCCTTTGTTTATGAAGGTATTACCTTTACGGCTTCATGGGAAGGTACTAACAAGAACGGAATTTTCTATTCTTCCCTCAATGAAGACGGAAGCTTCAAGTCCGGTGACTGGCGTTTCTATCAGGCCCGTAAGGGTGGTGTGACCATCACCGCTCCTGCAGGCAAGGAACTGGTAAAGGTAAAATTCACCTTCAAGACCAAGAACAACGACGACGTGATTCTGTATGGAGATACACCTCTGGCCAGCGGCGATGAAGCCCAGGTCTCCGGCTCTTCCATATTGTTCACGATTGGTTCTACCGCCGGCAAGACCAATGCCCAGGCACGTATTTCCGACATTGTAGTTACTCTTAAGTAATCACTGAATCTTAATTTACCCCAAAGTGGTGCCCGGCACAAACGGACACCCTTTGGGGTTTTATAAGAAAAACATGACCAGATTCTCCAAAGTATTGCTTGCGGCGGTCTTGATGGCCTCCGTGGCATCCTGTGACAAGCTTCCTTCTATCTTTACCGGTGTTGACTCTACGGATAAAACCGTAGTCACATCGCTGGTTCCACGTTCGAAAAACGTTTCTTCGGAAGCGGGCGGCGTGTGGATAGATGTGACGGCGACGGGGAACTGGACACTGTCACTGGCCTTTCCTTCAGGGATTGAAGAATGGGCCACCATTTCGCCGGAAACCGGTTCCGGCAACCAGAGTGACGTTCGCCTGAGATATCAGGCCAACGAGGGCGAAGACGCCCGTTCGCTCACCATCAACCTGACTCCCGAAAAGGGAGACCCTCTGTCCGTGGAGTTTGTCCAGCAGGGCAAGGGAGGTTCCGGTCCCGCATCTTCAAGCAGCTATGGGTACGATGTAGCCCCTGCTGGCCTTGACTGGCTTGAGCTTCCCGCCGCAGTGGCCGGAGACGGCAGGGAAATCCTTATCCACAACATGGACGGCGGAAAGTATCGTTCGGTAAGTATTGACGGTACGCGTAACTTCTCATGCTACTGGGATTACGACGACTATATGTCCCTTTGGGTGGCATATCCGCTGAACAATTCCATAAAAGGCAGCGGCGCGCGTTCCAATGCCTGGGGGTACGATGCCCTTCTGCCCGCAAACATCCAGCCCAACCTGACCGGCGGATCGTACGGCGGAGGATGGACGCGCGGACACCAGCTTCCATCGGCAGACAGGCTTAAGACCAACGCCGCCAATGCATCGACCTTTGTCCCTACAAACCTTACTCCCCAGGATTACGACTTTAACAGCGGCATCTGGGTGGATCTTGAGAACCGTGTGCGTGATTATGCCGCAAGGGCCGATACGCTCTACGTCGTGACAGGAGCGCTGTTTGACAGCTCCACAAGTTACAGCGGTTATTCTTCCGGTTTCAAGGTGAAGATACCTACTCACTATTTCAAGGCCCTGCTGTACAAGGGGTCATCGTCCTATGCCACAAACGGGTACATGATGTGCGGGTTCATCCTGCCGCACGATACGTCCAAAACCAAAGACAAGGTTTATCTGGACTTTATGGTCTCCATCGACGCCCTGGAAGAGCAGACGGGGATAGACCTGTTCCCCAACCTGGCGGGAAGAATCGGCAAAGACGCGGCGGACAGGCTTGAGGCGGCATCTCCCGCATATTTCTGGAAATAAGCAAACAACCATAGTATGAAAAAGAACTTATACCTTCTTGCTCTGCTTCTGCTGGTACTGGCGCCATGGAGCGCGCAGGCCGGGAAGCACCGCAGCCACGTAATCGGGTTCTACAACCTTGAGAACCTCTTTGATACGTACCACGACGACGGTAAGAACGACTACGAGTACCTCCCGGACGGCGCCAACAACTGGACCGACGCCAAGTACGCCAAGAAGCTTCAGAACATGGCAAAGGTAATCGCGGAAATGAGGAAAGACAACGGCGTATGGCACACAGTCCTTGGCGTTTCCGAGATTGAGAACCGTCACGTGCTGGAAGACCTGGTCATGGAGCCCGCCATTGCAGACGCCCACTACCAGATAGTCCATTACGATGGTCCGGACCGCCGAGGTGTGGACTGCGCCCTTCTCTACGACCCCACCAAGATGACCCTGGTGGAGAGCGAGTCCATTCCCTTTACCTTCGAGGGCAGCAAGATCAAATTCGACATGACCAAGGAGGAGCAAGCCAACTTCCGCACCCGTGACATCCTCATGGTGCACGGAATCATAGACGGTGAGCATTTCGCCTTCTATGTATGCCACCTGCCGTCCCGTCTTGGAGGCAAGGGCGTTGATACCCGTGCCCGTGGCGGAGAGATTGTATACAATCATTCCATGGAGATGATGAAGAAGTATCCCGGCATCAAGTGCGTCATCATGGGCGATATGAACGACAACCCCTTTGACGATTCCATGGCTAAGCACATGCGCGGCCGCAAGAACATCAAGGACGTGACGCCCGCGGACTATTTCTCGCCCTTCTGGAGCATGCTGGAGGCCGGTTACAGTTCCCTTTATTACAGGGGAGAAGGCAATATCTATGACTGCATCCTCGTCAATTACAATCTTGCCAACGCGCCAAAGGGTACTTTCCAGATCCAGAAGATTACCAGGAAAAAGTTCTATGGCCGCGTGTTCTCAAAGCCTTTCATGACCAACCAGAGCGGTCAGTACAAGGGAACCCCGTTCCGCACATTCTCCAACGGAGCATTCGTGGGCGGGTATTCGGACCACTATCCTACTTACATCGTCATTAAGAAATAAACCATATGACAAAAAGACTAATACTGACTATCGCAGCCGCCCTGGCTTCCGCAGTCCTGTTTGCGCAGGGACCTACCGGAGGCGTGAAGGGTACGGTTGTGAACCGCAGCGACCGCCAGGCAGTTGAGAATGCCTCCCTGGTGCTCTATCAGGGGGCGGAGGAGATTTCCGTGGGCAAGTCGGCTGACGACGGAACATTTATTTTCCGCGGCCTGAAAGACGGCATGTACACCCTTGTGGTCAAAGCACCGGATTTCCTGGAAGCCCAGGTCCAGCTTGCCGTGGTTGACGGCCAGGTGAAGAACCTCTTCAACGTGGGCCTCACAGGCATACAGAAAGTGACGGAACTGGACGAGGACTCATTCGGCGCATTCGACCTTGACGACAGCGGGTTCAACGACAACCCCACCATCCTGTTTGGAAGCAACGACGTGTTCAACAGCATTGCCGGATACAACTTCTCCTCCGTGCGTTTCCGCGCCCGCGGATACAGCTCCGAGAGCCAGGATGTCTATCTTGCCGGCGTCAAGCTGAACGATGCCATTACCGGCTACGGTCCCTTCTCCCTGTGGAGCGGCCTCAACGAGGCAATGCGTTCCAAGGAGACCGTGAACGGCTGTGACGTCAGCGATTACGGCCTTGGCGGATACAACGGCGTCACAAACATCTACGGCAATGCCTCCAACGTCCGCAAAGGCCTTCGCGGAAGCGTCCTCACAAACAGCACGCTTTACCGCCTGCGCGTTATGGGGTCTTACGCTACCGGCCCCATGGACAACGGCTGGGCTTTCGCAGTGAACGTGAGTGCCCGTCTTGGCGGAAACGACTGGATTGACGGTGTCTATTACAAGTCCCTGGCATACTACCTTGCCGCGGACAAGATAATCAACGATGCCCACTCCCTGAGTTTCGCCTTCTTTGCAACGCCCGGTGAGAGGGGCGCTCAGAATGCCTCTACTCAGGAGGTTTACGACCTCATGGGTGATAACATGTACAACAGCAACTGGGGTTACCAGAACGGCAAGGTCCGCAACGCCCGCGTCCGCAAGACCAACGAGCCCATAGCCTTCCTGACATGGAACTTCACCCCGTCGGATAAGCTCAGCGCCAAGGCTACCGTCCTTTACCGCTTCGGCAAGAACGGTTACACAGCCCTTGACTGGTACGATGCCCAGGACCCTCGTCCGGACTACTACCGCAACCTGCCCAGCTACTTCATGGATGACAATCCAGACATGAACCGTAACAACCAGCTTAAATACGGCTGGTCCACGGAAGTCTGGACTCACTCCTCCCTGTATCCGGAGCTCACCCACATCAACTGGGACCGCCTGTACAACGTCAACTACCTGCAGAACGGCCGCTCCAAGTATATCCAGGAGGAGCGCCACGTAGACCAGCAGGACCTCAACTTCGCCGGAAGTTTCAAGTATCGTCCCATGGACCGTGTGGTAGTGACCGGAGGCGTCAACGCCAGGATCAATCGTACGGAATACTACAAACTGGTCGCGGACCTACTGGGCGGTCAGTATTTCATCGACACGGATAACTTTGCGGAGCGCGACTTTGCCGCCACCCCGTACAAGCTGCAGAACGACCTTCAGTACTACATGGTCAACGGAACCGCACGCACCCTCCACGAAGGCGACAAGTACGGTTATGACTACCTCGCACAGGTCCGCAACTACGGCGGCTGGATCAACGGTAACTACACTACGGGCAGCCTGGAAGTGAATATCGGCGGACGCATCGCCTACGAAAGTTTCTGGAGGGAGGGTCTCCTTCGCAAGGGCCTCTTCCCCGGCCTTGACGATGCCGGTAACAAACTGATTGTGGACGGTGTGGCCATCGAGCCCACTTATGAGGCCGATGGTACCGTTACCACTTCTTACGGCAAGTCCAAAGTTCAGGGCTTCATCACCGGAGCCGCCAAACTTGGCATGTCCTACGTGATGGACGGCAAGTCCAGGATATACACCAACTGGGGCTATTTCGTGGACGCGCCCAAGTTCAACCAGGCCTTCCTGAGCCCGCGCACTCGCAATTCCGTGATGTCCGGCCTCACCACCACCAAGACTTTCACCTCCGATGTGAACTTCCAGTACAGCGCCAACGGAGTGAACTTCCGTACCACCTTATACTATACATCCATCAAGGACCAGAGCAAGGTGATGAGCGCTTATGACGACCTTCAGAACGCTTTCTCCAACTTTGCCATTACGGGCATCGACCAGAGGAACATGGGCCTGGAGATTGGCTTTAAGATGCCTACCTATATTGTTCCCAACCTCTCTGTCCAGGGTGTTCTCTCGCTGGGTGAGTATGTGTATACTTCCGTCCCCAAGATGACGCAGACCGTGGACAACAGCGCAGACCTTGTCATGGAGAACGTTCCGGTTACTTTCTGGAGCTACACCATGTATAACGACGAAAACGGCAAGACCGTGCTCCAGAAGCACTATGTGCCTTCCACGCCGCAGACTGCCGCTTCCCTTGGCCTTGCATACAACTACAACTACTGGTTCATCGATGCCGATCTGGAGTTCTTTGACAGGGCATATCTTGACATGAACCCTCTCTACCGTACGGACTATGCAGTTGCCGGCCCTGACCGCAACATGACCGACGTGGAAATCAAGGATATGACCACTCAGGAGAAGTTCAAGCCCGCCGTCCTGGGCAACATCTCCGTGGGCAAGTCCTGGTATATCCAGAGGAAGTACCAGCTTGGATTCTCCCTCAACGCCAAGAACATCTTCAACAACCGCAACGTAAAGACGGGCGGTTACGAGCAGACCCGTATCGTGGACAATACCGTGAACAAGGAGCGTTTCTACCGCTTCGATTCCAAGTATTTCTATATGGCAGGCGCCAACTACATGCTTAACGTTTATTTCAGATTCTAAGAGCCATGAAAAAGATAATTGTTATCCTTGCGGCCGCAGCCGCCATCGTTTCCTGCAGGAGTCTGATTGAAGAATGGCAGCCCGTGCTGGGTGATGCCCCGGTGCCGGAGAAGACACATCTGTACTCGGATGAAGACCTTCCTGAAGGCGCTCCCGCCATTAGCGCTTTCAAGTCTATCAAGGACCTCAAGGCTCTCTATAAGGGCAAGCCTCTGGAATTATCCGGTAAAGTCTGGATTAAGGGCCAGGTGGTTTCCAGTGACGTTACAGGAAACATCTACCGTGAGCTTTACATCCAGGACGCCACCGGCGGCATAGACCTCAAGCTTGGCAAGTCCTCGCTCTACAGTGACTATGCTCTTGGCCAGACCATCTATGTATATTGCGACGGTCTCACCCTTGGCGCATACAACGGTATGCCTCAGCTTGGAATGGAGGCGGACCAGACTTCCACAAACGAGTACGAGACCTCTTATATCGATGTCCAGGCCATTATTGACGGCCATGTGTTCAAGGGTCAGTACGGTACTCCCATTCCGCCCGTTGTCGTTAGCGCCGCAGAGATAGAGGCATCTATCAGCGCAGGTTTCAACGGAGAACTGTGGGGTAAACTTGTCACTGTGAAGGGCCTTACCTATGGCAGCGCCTCAAAGGGCGTAAAAGAAATTTTCGCCCTGTTCTATCCCAACCCCAACCTGCCCCACAAGTCCGGAAACCCGGAGAACCGCGTGTTCCTTTCCACTCCTCTGGACAAGAAAAACCTGAAGGCGGGATTCAATTACACATGGGGCGTGGATACCTGGGCTTGCTCCAAGGCCGCTTACATCAGTTATCTTGAGAGCGGAGTTTGGGATGAGGCTGAAGTAGGAAGCGGTAACACCCATTATGGTACTATAGCTGCCACAACGCCAAAGAGCGCCGGCCTCACCGGAAAAACTCTTGACAGTTTTGAGCCGGACACCCAGTCCACCTACAAGCAGATCATGATAAAGAACGCATCGGCCAACTACATCGCCCACTATTTCAAGATTGGTTCCACAGATGTGCAGGTCCGCACCAGCGGCTATGCCAAGTTTGCCGACGTGAAGCTTGATCCAAAGATTATCTCAGGCTCCACGGTTGACATCACTGGCATCATGACCATCTA
>JAILJO010000153.1 GCA_024694675.1 Bacteroidales bacterium
CCGTCCCGGCGGATACCTCCGTATCCTCCACACCGGTTTCCGCAGCGGCGATGCATCGGAAATGGTAATGGTAGAGCTGGTGGACTTCAACGAGGCAGCCCTCGCCACCAAGAAAGAGGTTAAGAAGACTACCCGCCGCAGCCGCGCCAAGAAGGCCGAGGCCGCTCCCGCAGAGGCCCCCGTCGAGGCCCCCGCAGAGGCTCCCGCTGAGCCTGCAGCAGAAGCACCCGCAGCTGAGTAAGCTTCTTTTCCCCGGATTAAATGCCCGACAGAATTCTGCCGGGCGTTTTTTTTATATAAATACTTGTTTTGTCCGATTTATTTCATAACTTTGCTCCTGAAAGAAATTGGTTAACCAATTTTGCAAATAAACTGATAATCAATACACACATTATTAATAAATCGGCTAACATGTACAAATTCAGGCTTCTGGCGCTGTTTCTGGCGCTTCTGCCTCTGTCTCTTGCGGCTCAAAACCGCACAGTCAGGGGTGTGGTTACTGATGATGAAGGCCCGCTGATCGGAGCATCCGTGATGATCAAGGGCACCTCTTCCGGTACCGCTACAGACCTTGACGGAAGGTACTCCATTTCCGTGCCTTCTTCAAGTACAACCCTGGTTTTCTCCTGCATCGGCTATCAGACAGAGGAGAGGGTCGTCGGAAAGAGCACGGACCTTGACATCCGTCTCAAAATTGACGACAATCTTCTTGAAGACGCCGTCGTCGTTGGTTACGGCACGCAGTCGAAATCTCACCTTACCGGATCCATCTCAAAGGTGGAAGGAGGCGGTCTCATAGACATTCCCGTTTCCGATGTGGCTGTTGCCCTCCAGGGCCAGGTGGCAGGTCTCACCATCACCAACACCACTTCCGAGGTTGGCGTCCTCCCGTCGATCCGCGTCCGTGGAACAGGTTCCATATCGGCAGACAGTTCACCTCTGGTGATTGTGGACGGCTATCCCGTTCCGGACGGCCTCTCGACTGTAAACGCATCGGACATACGCTCCATTGAAATCCTCAAGGATGCAGCATCCGCCGCAATTTACGGTTCCCGCGCCGCCAACGGTGTCATAATGATTACCACCAAGACCGGTAAGGCCGACGAGCCCCACTATTCCGTAAAGGTATATCAGGGCATGAAATACGCCTACCAGCTCCATGACCTTCTCACTGCCACAGAGTACCTCAGGCTCCAGGAATTCGAGGAGTCCGTAGGCGGCCCGGCGGCAAAGGCGCAGGACCGTGCCGCCGCATGGGTGGAACAGAACATAGGCGCCACGGACTGGCAGCGTGAAGGCCTCAGGGACGTTGCAGGCATTACCAACGCCCAGTTCTCCGTTTCCGGCGGCCGTAAGACCATGCGCTACTACACCTCTGTCTCCTATACCAGGGACCAGGGTATCATGCTGCAGAACCAGGTGGACAAACTCTCCATGCGCACCCGCCTGGACGTAGACCTCACGCCCAGGGTGAAGTTCGGCTACAACATCAGCGCCAACTACTCCAGGACGGAGCGTCCCCGCAACAACTTCATAGACTTCTACCGTACTCCTTCGTTCCTGCCCGTAAGGCATAACGACTGGACAACGGCATTCACCGGCTATACCGGTTTTGCCCGCGGAAGCCACTTCAACAACATTGTCACCCCCACCGGTCCTGCCGACGAGTACGGCAACCCCACCTGGGACAAGGGCTCTCCGTTCAGCAGCGCCAACAACAACCCCAAGAGCGTGATGGAGAACACTGAGCGCTGGAGCGAGTCGTTCGGCGGCCTTGCCAACGCCTATCTGGAAGTAACCCTCGCCAAGGGCCTGGTATTCAAGAGCTCCAACGGTTTCAACATCCGTTATTCCCCGTCCTACACTTATGAGAAGCTCAACGCCCTCAAGGACGATACTCCCAGTTCCGCAACATTCTACAGCACCCTTTACTCTGATCTCCTGAGTGAGAACACCCTCACCTACAACCTTACCAGGGCGCAGCACAAGCTGGACCTCCTGGCCGGTTATACAATTGAGAAGACGCGCGTACAGAGGGTGGCTCTTTCCGGAACAGGCTTCCCCACGGACGATATCCATACCTTGAACGCCGCCACGGTGTTCTCCCTTGCGGCAACCAATAACGGAAACAACGCCGGAACCGGAACGTTCCGCTATCCGGACAAGATGCTGGAATCCGGCCTCGCCCGTGCAACGTACAGCTACGCGGACAAGTATCTCCTTTCCGCATCCCTCCGTCTGGACCGTTCTTCCCTTTTCACCAAGGGCCACCGCAATGCCTGGTTCCCTTCGGTTTCCGCCGGTTGGCGCGTGTCCCAGGAGCCCTGGATGCAGCACATCGACTGGGTCAACACCCTCAAGCTCCGCGCTTCATACGGTGTCACGGGTAACAACAACGTGAACTACTTCTCTGCCCTGGAAGTGCTCAACGGAGCAAACTACGCAACGGGCAAGAGTAACGGTTCCCTGGTCTCCGGTACGGCAAACACGTCGTCCACCCTTGCAAACGCGGATATTACCTGGGAGCAGACGGACGAGTTCAACACCGGTCTGGACCTCAGTATCCTCCGCAGCCGCATAACCCTTGGGCTGGACGTCTACTACTCCATCACCAGGGCCCTCCTGTTCGAGCAGCCCACCCAGTCGTTCACCGGCTTCACCAAGTACTGGAACAACATTGGCCGTGTTCGCAACTCCGGTGTTGAAATCCAGTTGAACACCGTGAATTACAACCGCAAGCGTTTCACCTGGACCACGGACTTCAACCTGTCCCTGTCCCGCAACAAACTCCTTGAGATTGGCGGCGAGCGCCAGGTCATCACCCAGGGCGAACGTAACGAAAACTACATCGCACGCGTGGGCGAACCTCTTATACAGTACTATGGCTACAAGACCAGCGGAGTATGGAATTCCACCGCAGAGATTGCCGCCAACCCCCATTTCGCAACGGACCAGCCCGGCGGCCTTCGTATTGTAGATGCCAATAAGGACGGCTCCCTCACCAGTGAAGACCGCGTCGCACTTGGCAATCCCTATCCGGATTTCACTTACGGTATCACAAACACGTTCAAGGTAGGGAAGTTCGACATGTCCTTCCTTATCCAGGGTGTCCAGGGCATCACAGTTTTCAACGGCGACGTCTATTACAACGAATCCCACAAATACAACACGGCCTACCTCAGGGACCGCTGGGTAAGCGAAACCTATCCCGGCAACGGCAAGGTCCCTTACGGCAAGACCGGCACGGACATGCTTCTCACCGACTATCCTCTCCAGGACGGATCCTACATCTGCCTGAGGAACGTGGTGATGGGCTACACTTTCAACGCCAAAGACCTTAAAAACAAGCTTGGAGGCCTCAGGGTTTACCTTACGGGCAGCAACCTCGCTTACCTCTGGTCCGGCGACTACAAGGGCGTGAACCCTGAATCCAGGATGACATCGGGCGTGTATTCTTCTCCCATGATTTCCGGTTACCAGAGGGGCGGCTTCCCTGTTACCAGCACTCTCACCTTAGGTGTTGACGTTAAATTCTAAAAAGGACGAGTTATGAAAAAGAACATTATCGCCATATTCGCAGTCCTGACAGCGCTTGTGTCCTGCAATCTGGACAAGTACCCGTATTCCGAGGTCGCGGCCGACGAGTACGTAAAGGATACCAAGACCGTCAACAACCTGGTAATAGGTGCCTACAACGGCCTGTACGACGTGCTCTACAACGAGTGGGCAATGACCGAACTACGTACGGACAACGTCCGCATGAGGGTGAACAACTCCACCGCCCAGGACACCAAGCTCATTGAAGAACTGGACCAGCTTGTTGCCGGCAATGCCAACGCCTGGATCCAGGATTACTGGGACAATTCCTACATGGTGGTCAACAGGGCCAACACAGTCCTGGCAAACCTTGACGTGGTGGACGATCCCGTCCTCAAGGCGCAGTACGAGGGCGAGGCCCGTGTCCTTCGCGCCTGGATGTACTTCAACCTTGTACGCCTCTGGGGCCCTGTTTTCATCGTCACCAAAAAGACCGGCGCGGATGAAGCCCGCCAGATGCAGCGTTCTCCCGCGGAGGATGTATGGAAACTCATTGAGGAAGATCTCACCGCCGTTGTAGACGGAAAGCTTCTCCCGGAGAAAATGCCGGATGCTGACCTTGGCCGCATTGACCTTGTCGCTGCCAAAGCCATGCTTGCAAAGGTCTACATGACCGCCTACAAGCCCGGCGACGCCAAGTACTCCACGGCCTCAGATCTCCTCTCGGAGGTTCTCACCGCCTGCGGCAATCCCTCCACCGGAGCAGACCTTGTCCCCTATGCCGACATCTTCGACACCTCCAAAGAGATGAACGGGGAGATTATCCTGGCTGTCCGATACCGCAGCGGAAAGCTTGGTATAGGCTCTCCTTTCACCACTCTCTACGGCCCGCTCAACAATGCCGGTAACGTGGCTGTGGGCTCTCCCAAGCACTATAACTTCCCAAGCGACAACATAATCTCCGCCTTCAACGCCAATCCCGGCGATGTGCGGAAGGATGTCTGCCTCAGGGAAAGCTACTATAACAAGACCACCGGAGCCACTGTAGACGGATCCAACGGGCGCTACTGCAACAAGTTCATCGACCCCAATATGGTAAGCGAATGGGATGCGGAAAACGACTTCCCTGTTATCCGCCTTGCAGATGTGATGCTCCTCAAGGCAGAGGCCCTGAACGAGCTTGGCGGCCCCACCGAAGAGGCCCTTGCCCTCCTTAACGCCGTAAGGCAGCGTGCCGGCATCCCCGTCTACACGCTTGCGGAACTTGGCTCCATCTACGCCTTCCGTCAGGCCGTCCGCGAGGAGCGCCGTCTGGAGCTGGCCTTCGAGAACCAGCACTTCTACGACCTTCTCCGCTGGGGAACCCTGGTATCGACCATAAACGATTACCTGGCCTCCGAGCCCTTCTATGGGAACTACAACTACACCGTGAATCCCATCCAGAACTGGCAGACGCTGCTTCCCATCCCGGTGTCGGTACTGAACATTAACAAAACCGTTGCCCAGAACCCTGGCTATTGATGTTATGACTATGAAAAGATTTGCTTTTACAGCCGTTTTGGCTGCCATAATGTTCCAGGCAGTATCCTGCGACCAGATCTCCATAGACGAGATAGAGTCTTCGGCGCCCCTGGTTGAGTCTTTCAGCCCCGCAAGCGCACCTGCAGGTGCCATCGTTACGGTAACGGGTCAGTATCTGAATAACGTTACCGAGGCTTACATAGGCACCGCCAAGGTGGAAATCACCGAAAAGGTTTCCCCCACCCGCCTTTCAATCAAGGTCCCTCAGGGCATATCCGGCGGCAAGATAAAACTTGTCAACCCCGAGGGAGAGGGCGTTTCGGCCGATTCGTTCACCTGCACCTTTGCAGTGCCCTCCATCAAGACCACCCTTCTCCAGAAGGAGGCGGAGCTTGGTTCCAACGTCCTTCTCTCAGGAACAGACATGGGCGTGGTGAGCGACGTCCTCTTCACCGCCGATGGCTATACCCAGGGCCACGAGGCCACCATACTCTACGCCTCCGAGGACGAGATTGTGGTCAAGGTCCCTTATGTAGAGGCAGAGGACGTGAAGATTACCCTTGGGTATTTCAACGGCACCGCCAATGTCTTTACCCCTCTTGAAAGCGCTCCTTCAATCAAGGTTATCCGTCGCGTCCCCACCTTCGACGCATATACGCTTGAAAGGACTGCGGTCGGAAAGAGCATCACCCTCACAGGCTCTTACCTCAACAATATAGACAAGGTAATGGTGGGCGAGTTTGAAGCCCAGCTGTTCAAGGAGCCTTCCAAGCTTACCTTTACCATCCCTGCAGGAAATTTCGAGGACGGCGAAACCGTCGTTGAGCTCAAGGCCTATTACTTCGACCTCAACGAAAACATCGTCCTGGCACCTGCCTTCGTGGTGTATGTGCCGTTTGTGAAGTACTGGGAGAACATCCAGACCTGGGCTCAAGGTCGCGTGCCGGAGAACTCCTACGCGTCCTTCTTCTCCCCGGAAACAGGTATCCTGTATGCAAACGCAGACTGGAAGACGGTTCTGGATCCGGTTGCAATGAAGTACAACAACTCCCAGTGGGAAAGTGCAAATACCCCCAAGCCCGGTGTGGTTTCGGACGAGGAGTACGATAGCGTGGTTCCTTACTTCTTCATCTCTGCGGTGAGCGGGAATGTCCTCCAGATCAATTCCCCGGCCAATTCCAACGGCCAGCTAAAGAACTTTTTCGTGGATGCAACCAGCACTCCGTCCAACGATTTCCGCGTCCCCGGCGGCAATATCAGCCTTCCAGGAACGCCAATCCTGGGCTTCCGTTATCTGAGTCCGGCTTCCTCAAACGAAGCTGAAACCGCCCTGGTTGCCAAAGTGTTGGCGGGACAGGTAGACAACATCAACGAGGAACTGTTCCCCATAGATGTGACTGCAAATACAATAGCCGGTATCAGCGTATCGTCCATTGCCGGCGGCATCAAGTCGGATAAATGGTGCGACCACCAGACAGCCACTATGGTAGACGAGAAGGATTACAAGCTTGACGCTGTATTCCTTGTAGCCTATTACAGCAACTGCGGTTACTCCAAGGAGGCTCCCGCCCAGAACATCAAGCGTCTTGGTATTCTTCACATAACCTCCATAGATTGGGGTATTTACAACAATTCCAACTACGGAGCATCCAAGATTACGTTCAATTTCCACTGGCAGAAATACGACTACGATTATAACAAACTCTAGAGCCCGAGGAACATGAAAAGACTATATACATTTGCGGCCGTTGCCGCTATCCTTACGCTGGCATCATGCAACCGGGAGCCGGAGATTGTGATTCAGAACACTCCCGCGGTAGATGTCACAAACCAGAAGTTGGACCCTAATGCCAATGAAAGCGGCACGGTCCGTGCATACGCCGGGACCCAGGTCACGGCCAAGGGCCTTAACCTGGACAGGGTAGGCTCCGTGAAGGTAGACGGCGTGGACGCTACCATCGTCTCAAAGGAGATGAAGACCCTGGTGTTCGAGATTCCGGTCTTGAACAAGCCCCAGCAGGACGATCCCTACATGGTAGACCTTGAAGTCTTTGAAGAGGGAACGGACAAGCGCATCTTCAAATACGATTACTTTGTGACTATTCCTGTGACCGACGCCCTTGTGACCGGCATGGATCCCAAGGCTGGTACCGTGGGAACACAGGTAACCATCGCGGGACGCAATCTGGAGCAGATTACAAGCGTCAAGTTCGGCGGAGTTTCCGTTGCTGCCGATGCCTTTGTGAGCAGCGCTTCTGCGGCCATCGTAGTAGCCGTTCCCGCCGTGTCTGTTACCGAGCCGGACACCCAGCTTGATGTCGCGGCAGTCTGGGCGGGCGGAACAATCGCCCTTGAGGACAAGTTCACCCTGAGCGTCCCGGTCTTCGCCGCATACGCACAGGCGGCACCAGCCCTTCTTGGTGACGAGTTTGCCCTCAGCGGAAACAACCTTGACCTTGTGAAGGGTGTGAAGTGGGGAGATATGGACTTCCTTATCTCAGAGCAGAGCGCAACCTCAATCACCGTGAAGGTGCCTACCGGAATCGAGCTTCAGAACCCTGCCGTACAGGACAAGGCCCTTACCGCCATCCACGGCGTAAAGGGAGACCAGGTCATAACGGTGGCCTCTTCCTTCAAGGTAGATACCACTCCCGTGGGTCCTGCCGCTCCTGTATTCACATCCGCGGCCCCTTCGGACAACGCATACACGGCCATATTCCTTGGCAAGGAGGTTACCGTGAAGGGCCAGAATTTCGCTTCCATTGAGAAGTTCAGGATTGACGGCATCGAGGCCACTCTTACAGAGGCGGCAACGGATATCGAGGCTAAGTTCATCGTCCCGTCCACCATTACCGGAACAGCTGCCAAAGAGGTTACTCTGGAAGCAATCTGGAACGGCGGCAACGTGGCCGACTTCGGAACCGTGACGGTATATCCGTTCTACTACTATAAGGGTCTTCGTATAGGTATCGGATCCAACTCAAAGAACACCTATCCGGAATACAACGGCCAGAATGCGTTCATTCTTCTGGACGAAGGCCGCGTGGTCTCAGTCGATGAGTTTAGGACTACTCCAGTTGACGCTTTCGCCATGTCCGGTACTAACACCGTTACCAGTGCTGCAAACAAGGTTACGGGCGCCGAGGCAGACTACTATAGCGTACAGCCTTATCTGTTCGCCATCAGTAACTCTTCCAACAAGCTCAGTTTCTGCGATCCGGCCAATACTGCCAATCAGCTTAAATGTCACTTCTATGATAACGGCGGAGCTCTGACGGCACTTCCGACCACCTTCGGTACTCCCGTGATGTTCATGGCTGTACTTAAGGAGGCGGATTCTGGAGAGCTGAAAGCGGCTGTTGCCGGAGGAACCCTTACAGACATAGCTACAACGACTCCCAAGGCATCAGCAGGAGCACCTGCCTTCGGAACTTCAGAAGGTTCCACCTGGGTCAAGGGAAGCGTTATCACAATGCAGTATGTCAACTACGAATATGCTTCGCAGGGCACCAAGCCCGGAGACGGCCTTGCCGGTGTTCGCAAAGTGGGCTACGTCTACATAAGAGACATTACTTGCGGTGATGAGACAACAGGTCTTGCCAAAGCAGACCGTGTCGGCTATATTGAAATGGATATTTACTGGTCCAACGTATTGTAGTGATAAGTATGTTAAATACAATATGTTCCGTGTTTCTGGCCCTCGCCCTGGCGGCGGGGTGCCAGAAACCGTTTGTAATCCCTGACCCCGTCGAGAGGCCGGACAAGGATAAAAATGAAGAAACGGTGGACCCGGTCCAGCCTGTCTACCCGTCGGAAGGCGATGTTACGGTGAGCGACACGGAATCCTTAAAAACTGCTCTCGCGGAGGCTAAGCCCGGAACCGTGATACTTTGGGCGGACGGAACCTATGAAAACGTGGTAATCAAGATGCAGGCTTCAGGAGAGGAGAGCGCACCAATCATCCTCAGGGCTCAGACCCCGGGAGGTGTTGTCTTCAAGGGCGTATCGTCCATAACCCTGCAGGGGAGCAATCTTGTGGCGGAGGGTTTTTCGTTCACGGACCTTGACACTTCCGTGAAGGGCTCTGTCCTCACTTTTGCAAAGGGAAGCAGCAGCTGCCGCATCTCATATTGCAAGATTGACGGAAAGAGTAGCAAGGCGTCGGACGTTGACACCAAATGGGTATCCATGTACGGTACACGGAACGAGATTTCCCACTGCACTTTCCTTGAGAAGAAGAACATGGGCTGCCTCCTTGTGGTGTGGATGGAAAAAGACATAATTCCGGAGCACCGCATCCTGAACAACTATTTCTACAGGCCTTATACGCTTTATGACGACAAGGGGAAGGCCCGTAACGGCCAGGAATCCATCCGCATAGGCACAAGCGACTTCTCAATGTCTCCAGCGCGCTGCCTGGTGAAGGGTAACCACTTCTACCGCTGCCACGGCGAAAGGGCGGAGATTATCTCCAACAAGAGCTGCTTCAACGTCTACGAGGACAACCTCTTCGAAGAAGGTGAAGGTTCCCTTACACTCCGCCACGGCAACGACTGCGAGGTCCGCCGCAATTACTTCCTCTCCGGAGGGAAGAGCGGTGTTGGCGGCGTGAGGATAATAGGTGAAAGGCACCTTGTGGAGAACAATGTTTTCCTGAACCTCACCGGAACGGAGTACAAGGCAGCGCTGTGTGTGGTGAAAGGAGAGTCCGCTGCGGCCCTTAACGGCTACTGGACGGCGAAGGACTGCATTGTCCGGAACAACCTGTTTGTAGACTGCCGCCAGGGATTTGTCATCAACTACGGTGCCAGGGATACCCAGGACAGCGCCCCGGAAAACCTCCGGGTGAGCGGGAACAAGATAATATCGTCCAAGACTTATATGATACCGGTCAATGTGCTGGAAGGCACTCCCGCCACGGCCGTCAAGTGGGACGGAAATATCATTTACGGAGGCTCCCTGAAGGGCGTCTCCCTGGAAACCGTGAAGACGGCGCCGGAGTATGAAGACCCGGCCGCCGCGATATCGGGAATAAGAGAAAACGCAGGCGCAAGATGGTAAAGAGATTTATTCTGTGGGTTCTGGCCCTGGCGGTATCTGTCTCCTGCGGGGAGCGCCACTATGTCATCATAGAGGTGGCGAAGGCCCTGGAGTCTGCCCAGCCGGGAGATACAATTATTGTTCAGGACGGGCATTATCCCGACGTGGACCTTCACTGGCACGCCAATGCCACAGCCGATAAGCCGGTTGTGGTGAAGGCGCTGAACCCCGGGAAGGTTGTCATCACCGGGAAATCGTCTCTTCACATAAGCGGTAGCGGGCTTGAGGTGAACGGCTTCCTTTTCCAGAGCTGCACGGCCTCCCGCGGTACCATAGTGGAATTCCGCGACGGGGACTCCCTGGCCAGCGGATGCCGCCTTACGGACTGCGTGATAGACCGCTGCGTTCCCGAAAGAAGGGATGTCTCCTACAGTTACGTGCATCTTTACGGCAGGGGTAACCGCGTGGACCACTGCTCTTTCACAGGGAAGCTCAACCTTGGCGTCACCCTTATCGTGATGCTCAATTACCCGGACTGCGACGACAATCACCACAGCATAGACCATAACTACTTCGGCCCCAGGCCTGTGTACGGCTCAAACGGGGCTGAGACCATCCGCGTGGGAACCTCCCAGCAGTGCATGCAGAACTCCCGCACTCTCATAACGGAAAACTTTTTCGACCGTTGCAACGGCGAGGTTGAGGTGGTATCCATCAAGTCGTCGGAGAATGTTATTAAGGGTAATGTCTTCTACGAGTGCCAGGGCGTTCTTGCCCTCCGTCACGGAGACAGGAACCAGGCCCTTGACAACCTCTTTGTGGGGCACGGCGTCCGCAATACCGGCGGTGTGAGGATAGTGGGGGAGGATCAGGTGGTTCGAGGGAACACCTTCCTTGGCCTTGCGGGAGAGCGATTCTTCTCCGCCCTGGCCCTTATGTACGGAGTTCCCAACTCCCTTCCCAACCGCTATATGCAGGTGAAGAACACCATAGTGGAGAACAACGTGTTCCAGGCATGCAGGAGTATAGATTTCAACTGCGGAAAAGACTTTGAACGCACCCTCGCTCCCGTGGGTACTGTGTGGGAAGGCAATATTCAGGAGCAGGTCCAGACAGTGGCCGAGCCCTCATACGAAGAGCTTTCTTCCGGCCGCGGGGCCTCATGGTATTCTCCGAAGGCGGCTTCTGAGCAGGCGGTGGAGGAGATAGTCCTCAAAGACAGCCTCTATGTGCTAAGCGAAGGCATGCGCATAACAAAGCCCACCCTAATCCGTGCGGAGGAGGGTGCCAGTCCGGAGGTTATCTTCGCCGGCAAGAAAAGCCAGAACATGATCACCATCTGCGACGGCGGTTCCCTCACCGTGCGCGGAATACGCTTCAGCGGCCGTCTCACACCAGGGTACAGCCTTGCCAAAGGCATAATCTCTACGGACGATAACATGATTGAGCCGTACACCCTCACCGTTGAGGACTGCACCTTCTCCGACTGTGGAGAGAGCGGCTTTGTCCCCATCCGCGGCCTCAAGGGCACGTTCGGAGAGACGGTCACGGTCCGCGGATGCACTTTCGAGGCCCTCTCCGGCGACGCCGTCAACTATGCGGCGGAAACGGAAGACAAAGGCCGGTACAATGCCGATGACATACTCATCGAGAACTGCACCTTCAACCGCATCCTGGGCATACCGGTTCAGATTGCCCGCAACGGCAGCGACGAGTCCACCGCAGGCCCTTACGTGAGCGTCCGCGGCTGCACTTTCGACGACTGCTGCAACAAGGTGAGGGGATCGGTCCTGAGGATTATCGGCGCGCAGGTTCTGGATATCTCCGGAAACACCTTCACCGGAAGCGGCCGCGGCGGATACTCCATCCGTCTTGACGAGGCCCCCTGGGAGAAGGTCACCCTCAAGGAAAACACGTTTAACAATTCAGGCAAGGTCCTGTCAAACAGAGCTTTATGAAAAAACTGACACTACTGCTGGCGCTTGCCCTGGTGGCCTGTACCCAGGCTCCCCGCAGCTCTCATCCCAGCCTCCTTCTCACCGTCCAGGGCGTGAAGGACATCCGTGCCTCCAAGGGAAAGCTTCCCGTCTTTGACAAATCCCTTGACAAGCTTCTGGAAGAGGCCGATGTGGCCGTGGCGCGCGAAATCTGCCTCCCCACCCCCAAGGACGGCGGCGGCGGATACAGCCACGAGATGCACAAGCTCAACTACTACGACATGTACAACATGGGCATAGCCTGGCAGCTCACCGGAGACAGGAAGTATGCACAGAAGGTAAAGGACATCCTCCTTGCCTATGTGGACTTCTACCCTTCGCTGGATTTCCATCCGCTTGGCCTTTCCGGCAATCCCGGCCGCATTTTCTGGCAGACGCTCAACGAGAGCGTATTCCTGGTGCACACCGCCGTAGCCTATGACTGCGTGTACGACTTCCTTTCCGCCGACGAGCGCTCGCTCATCGAGAAGGATTTCTTCTACCCGTACACTGACTTTATCATGACAGGCCTTCCCCACAACAGGGCCAATACCCAGATGTTCAACAACCTGAACAACTGGGCCACATGGGCCTGCGCCGGTGTTGGCATGATAGGCATAGCCATGGGGGACGATGCCCTTGTCCAGAAAGCCCTCTACGGAAGCGACCTCAAGGGCGAAGGCGGTTTCCTGAGGCAGATGGACGTCCTTTTCTCCCCGGACGGCTATTTCACGGAAGGCGCGTATTATCTCAGATATGCCATCTGGCCTTTCGTGACCTTTGCCCAGTGCCTTAATGTATACAATCCTGATCTGAAGATATTCGAGTACCGCGACGGCATTCTCCTCAAGGCTGTCGATGCACTCCTGCAGATGGCCTATGACGGCGAATTCATGCACTTTAACGACGCCCTTGAAAAGGGCTACAGCGCGCAGGAGCTGATATCGGCCGTAGATATTGCCTACAACGCAAATCCGGAAGACAATAGCCTCCTTTCCGTGGTTCAGGACTATCAGCATAGGGTGCTTGTGTCCGATGCCGGCTATGCCGTGGCAAAGGGTATCGCCGCGGGTGAGGCCAAACCGCTCGAGCTTCACAGCATGTGGCTCCGCGACGGTGGAGACGGCTCCGAGGGCGCCTTCTGCATAATGCGTCCCTCCTCCGGCAACCTCAACAGCGCCGTCACTTTCAAAGCCACCTCTCACGGCCTCAGCCACGGCCATTTCGACAAGCTCACATTTGCCTATTACGATGCCGGAAACGAGATAGTCACAGACTACGGCGCCGCCCGGTTCCTCAACATCGAGGCCAAGTACAACGGCCATTACACCCACGAGAATGACTCCTGGGCCAAAAGCTCCATTGCCCACAACACCCTAGTGGTGGACCAGAAGAACATGTTCGGCGGCAAGTGGAGAGTGTCCCAGAAATATCACCCGGAAATCCTCTGGCACAGCTTTGAGGACGGCCTGCAGTGCGTTGCAGCACGGGAAGAAAACGCTTACGAAGGTGTATCCTTCACGCGTTATCTGGTGTACGCGGACGTTCCTTTCCTTGAGTATCCCCTCATAATGGATGTTCTCAAGGCGGAAAGCGCTTCAAAGCACCAGTACGACTACCCCGTCCATTACAACGGGCACATGATATCCCTTTCCGTACCTTATGAAAGGGCCCTTACCCAGATGACCACCCTTGGTAAAGCCAACGGCTACCAGCACATCTGGACAGAGGCAAAGGCCAGCGGCGCGGACGGAACCACATCTTATACCTGGCTCACCGGTTACAGGATGTACACCGTGTCCACGGCCACGACACCCGCCTCTGAGATATACATCTGCCGGGGCGGAGCATCGGACCCGGACTTCAACCTCCGGAGCGAGCCCATGTACATTATAAGGGAAAACGGTGCGGACAATCACGTTTTCGCATCCTGCCTTGAAACACACGGCAGGTACGACCTTCAGGTAGAGCAGTCCGCCAACCTGGTGCACTCCTGCAAGGGAGTGACTGTCCTTTCCGACGACGGGGACGGTATCCAGGTGCGTTACGATTTCATTGGCTCCCGCAGCGTCACGCTCAAGGTGAGCCCCACACAGAAGGCAACTCTAATTATTGACTGATATGAAAACAAGAAGTGAAACATTCCAGATTGGCAAAAAGCTCCCCTGGGAGCCTGCCGGAGAAGGCGTAGAGCGCCAGATTATGGGTTATGACGGCCAGCTCATGGTTGTCAAGGTGCATTTTAAGAAAGGTGCCGTAGGCAACCTTCACGAGCACTATCACAGCCAGGCAACCTATGTTGCAAGCGGCAAGTTCGAACTCACAATCGGCAAGAAGAAGAAGGTCCTGGTGGCCGGCGACGGTTACTATGTGGCTCCGGACGAGCTCCACGGCTGCGTTTGCCTGGAAGAAGGCGTCCTCATTGACGTTTTCTCCCCTCATCGTGCAGATTTCTTGAAAAAGTAAGGAGACATGAAAGTTAAAGGACTGCGCTGGTGGGTGCTGGGACTCATTGTCCTTGTCACCATCATCAATTACCTGGACCGTAACACTCTTGGCATCATGTGGGCCAAGATTGTGGAAGACCTTGGGCTCATCAGCCGCGAGGGTCTTACGGACACCCAGTTCAATGACGCTTCCAAGGCCCTGTTTGCAAAGATAAACATGGTCTTCATGATCGCCTACGGTCTTTCCCAGCTGTTCTCCGGAAAGCTGTACGACAAGATTGGCACGCGCCGCGGTTTCACAATCTCCGCTCTCCTGTGGGGTGTCAGTGACGCCCTGACGGCGCTTGTGAGCGGCGTGAAGGGCATCATGGGATTCCGTGCAGGACTTGGCCTTGGCGTCGCCGGCCCCTGGCCCGGAACCGCCAAGAGCAATGCGGAATGGTTCCCCCAGAAGGAGAGGGCCATGGCACAGGGCCTGTTCAACGCGGGCGCATCCATAGGTGCTATCCTGGCCCCTATCCTCATTGCCCTGGTATTCTCCATTGCCGGATGGAAATGGACGTTCGTGATCATCGGCGTCATGGCTCCAATCTGGATCATTCCATGGCTCATCGTCAACAAGAAGGGCCCGAAGGAACATCCCTGGATTACCGAGGAGGAGCGCAAATACATTGTCGAAGGCCAGCCGGAGTGCCGTGTCACCAACGACAAGGGCAAGTCCTGGGGAGACCTCCTTTCCCATCGCAAGAGCTATGCTGTTGTATTGGGAAGGTTTTTCCTTGACCCTATCTGGTGGATGTTCGTGACCTGGCTTCCCATCTATCTTGGCCAGAAGTACGGAATGGACATCAAGGAACTTGCCGGACACATGTGGATTCCCTATGTGGGCGCAGCGCTTGGCTCCATAGCCGGAGGCTGGGTTTCCAGCCGCCTCATAGCCCGCGGAAAGAGCGTGAACTACTCCAGAAAGGCCGCTATACTCATTGGTGCGGCAATTCTTCTGCCCTCCCTTATAGTTGTGGCTTTCATCCAGGAGGCCATGGCGGCAGTGCTTATAATGGCTGTCATCCTGTTTGGATTCCAGTTCACCATGAACAATATCCAGACCCTTCCCAGCGACATGTTCTCCGGGAAGAGCGTCGGTTCCCTCGCCGGACTTGGCGGCGCCGCCGCAACGCTTGGCACCATCCTCTCAATATGCTTTATCCCCATGCTCACCGCAGGTGACAACTGGACACCCTTCTTTATCATGGGCGCCTCACTTGTCCCGCTGAGCGTTCTGTGCATATTCCTCTTTGGTGGTAAAATCGAACACGAAGCATTGAAAGAAAACAAATAACAATTTAATAATTAATAAAATGGGTAAACTTGAAGGAAAAGTCGCCGTTGTTACCGGCGGTGCTCGCGACCTTGGCCGCGCAATCTCAATCAAACTGGCTCTTGAAGGAGCAAAGGTATGCCTCAACTATTTTGACAATCCCGAGGATGCCGCAGAAACCGTAGAAATGATAAAGAAGGATGGCGGATGTGCAATCGCCGTCCAGGGAGACATGACCAAGGCTGCCGATGTCAAGAAGGTATTCACCGCTGCCGCTGAGGCCTTCGGCTCCGTTGTGCACGTGCTTGTCAATGTGGTTGGCGGTATCGTCGGCCGCAAGCTCATCGTAGAGCAGGACGAGAAATGGTACGACTTCCTCATGGACGTGAACATGCGCAGTACCTTCCTCTGCACCCGCGAGGTCGTTCCCATGATGACCGAAGGCGGCGCAATCGTGAACTTCAGCTCCCAGGCGGCCCGTGACGGCGGCGGCCCCGGCGCTTCCATGTACGCAACCGCAAAGGCCGCTGTGCTTTGCCACACCCGTGCCATGGCCAAGGAACTGGGCCCCCAGGGCATCCGCGTCAACGCCCTCGCCCCCGGCATGATCAACACTTCCTTCCACGACCGCTTCACCAAGCCTGCGGCCCGTGAGAACCTCCACAACACGGCGCCCCTCCGCCGCGAAGGCGAAGCCTCCGAAATCGCCGACCTGGTTGCCTTCCTTGCCAGCAGCGAGTCTTCCTACATCACCGGCGCCTGCATTGACATCAACGGTGGCGTGCTGTTCTCCTAATGCTTTGCGATATGAAGAAACAATACTTTGAACCCACAACCGAGCTTGTCGTAATGAAGCTCGAAGCTCCTGTCTGTGAGTCGGACATTGCCCCGCTTACGGACTTTGAGATGTTTGGCGATGCTCTTGATTTCATTTGGTAATAGACGGAGGACATTATTATGAGAAAGAATTATTTCGTTTTTGCAGCACTTGCTGCCGTAATGATGGTTTCCTGCGCCAAGGAAATAGCCATTGAGACTCCTGAGGGCCCTGCAGAACAGGGAAAGGTTACCATGACCTTCCTGGCTTCTGCCGAAGAAACCACCAAGGCCGTCCTTGACTCTGACGGCAAGACTGTCAACTGGTCGGGCGCGGAAGAGATTGCCGTTTTTGACAACCTCTCTGCATCGGCCAATATATTCACCGCAAACGGGGCAGGCGCCAGCACGTCCTTTACCGGAACCGTTACCGACGGCTCAACCAGCTTCGTGGCCGTGTATCCCGCCAGCGCCGCCGTGGCCTTTGACGACGACCCCGGCAACACCAAACCCATATCGGCAATAATCCCCAACGTCCAGGAGGCTACCCTGAACAGCTTCGACCCTGCCGCCGCTCTGTTCGTCGCAGAGAGCACGGACCTTGAGGCCAAATTCACCTTCAAGGCCGCCTTTGCCCTCCTGAGGGTTAACGTGAATATTGACGATGTTAAAGCGATTACCGTTGAGAATACCAAGAACAATTTCGCGGGAAGCATCTTCGTAAGCACAAGCGCCGGCGTTTCCAACGGCGACGGCACCACCTACAAGAAGATCACTCTCAAGAAAAGCGACAACAGTGTCCTTGCACAGGGTACCTATTATATTGTGGTCCGTCATCTTGGGGAGACCTCAAACTACGAGAACTTCAAGCTCACGTACATTAAGGAAGGAGCCTACGTCGGTGAAAGGACCAGCGCAACTGTCTTGGACAATACCATGCTTGGACGCAAAAGCGTTCTGAACCTTGGCGGTCTCTCCTCCGGCTACACTGAATCCCAGAGCTGGTACGCCTACTACCAGGCCGGCTATGACGTGAAGGTTGGAAGCAAGACCATCAACGTGGCCACCGACGGTGACGCCACTCTGTGGACTGCAGACAATGCTGTGTATGCAATGACCAAGTCTCCTATTGAGGCGGGCGGCATCTTCTTCCTGAAGGCTGTAGGAACCGGAACGTTCAACCAGCCGAATAACCCTACTGTGAACGCCTTGGTTTGTTTCATCTCCGATACGGATGATAATGTAGATATGGCGTTTGGAAATGTTTTCAACATTGCCGATGACGCAATCCTTTGCTTCAAAGGTGTGAATGCCACCATGACGGGCGGAAAGTCCTCATACCTGAGCGTTAACAAGAATACGTCCAAGTCTGCGTCGGACGTTGTTATCGACCGCTGCAAGTTTGAGCTTTCCGGCAGTACCAAGTATATTATTGCCACGAATAGTTCTTATACAACTTTCGGTATTAATAACATTGAAATGATTAACTGCCGTTTTGCAGTGGGCGTAAGCGAAGCGAACCTTGTAAATGTGACAAAGACATTTACCGGGATTGCAGAGTACAAGAGCATGACGTACTCCAATAATTACTCCTATAGTACAACCGGAGCCAATGTTAAATACAGCATATTCGCATATTCTCCGGATTCGGCGAATACATACGGTACGGACATGGCTGTGGTGATTAATAACAACTTGTTCTACAACACTGTCGCTGCGGGCACATTTAAACACAACACGCTGGCCTCTGCGTCCGCAACCAAGAATGTCTATTCTACCATTGATGCATCGGGTCTTGCGTCTAACGCCAAGATGTTCGGCATGAAAACCAAAGCCGCAATTCCGTCGGTATCAGTCACAGACAACGTTGGCTACGGTCCCCTTGCCGACGGAAAGAAATGGACTATTGCAGACAGTACTATCAGTGACGGCATGGATCCTATCGTTACAGCCCCTTCAGATCCTGTTGAATCTGCAAACACGACTACTGGCGTATTTACCATGGCTGCCGGATATGAAAGCTATGGCCCTCAAGGTATATAAAAGATGAAACAACAATACTCAGAGCCAATTGTAGAGCTCATTAAGATGGCCGTTGAGGCGCCCCTGTGCGCATCCGGCGACATTGAAGGATTAACAGACGGAGGTAATGTCTCCTGGTAAAAGGTAACAGCATCATGAAAAAGAGCATCATACTTTTGAGTGTGCTGTCACTGGCCCTTGCCATGACGGCCTGCAATGTCATTGAAGTAGAAAGGGACGAGCCCGTTGACAATACTCCGGCAAAGGAGGTTGCCCTTGTTCCGATGACCTTCTCCGCCTCATATTCCTACGACGGCGTCGATGACGACGAATCCACCAAAACCGTCCTTGACGGCCTCTCAATCAAGTGGAAAGCCGGCGACAGGATTGCCATCTTTGACAATGTCGACCCGTCCACGCCCCATGAGTTCATAGCCGCCTCTGACGGCGCCTCCACTTCCTTCACCGGCAGTGTCTCCGCCGGCGCAGTCAAGTTCTTCGCCGTGTATCCCTACACCGCAGCCATTGACTGTGATGCGAAAGATTCCGGAGATTTCGTGGGCCAGATGAACGTGAACATCCCCAGCGTCCAGACGCCGGTGGAGGGCTCGTTCGATCCCGCTGCCGCCGTGCTGGCCGCCTATTCGAACGATGTCGACAAGACTTTCCACTTCAAGGTGCCTTTCGCGCTGTCAAAGTTTACGGTCAACTATGACAACGTGTACTCCGTCTCTTTCTCTTCCGGAAAGAATATGACTGGCAGCCTCCACATCAACCTTAAGGCTAACGGCAGCATTGGAACAGGTGACGGCACATCGGGAGACAAGTTGAAGACCCTCACCATCAGGAATGCAGACAACACTCCTCTCACCAAAGGAGCCACCTATTACGCCGTGATGAGATATAGGACCGACGGTAACTCTTACACCGACTTCACTGCCACCGTGGGCAATACAGACTGTGGTTATGCCACTAAAACTGCTTCTGCAGCAGTCCCTATGGCCAGAGCCACCATTAATAACCTTGGCGCCTTCTCCGGCATGACCTTCACCACCAACCGTTACACCGGCTACCAGGACGGCCTCGACGTAACCATTGCAGGCAATGTATACAACAAGGCCGCCGACGGCGATGCGATTGATTTGAATCCGGAGAATAATATATCTGATTCAAGGATAACGGGGAAAGTCCATTTCTTAAGATCAGGATACAATTATACGACTTCAGGACTTGCTATATCCAAGGATGTTGTAATAGCTGCCAGTGATCCGGAAGAAAGGGTTCAGTTAACACCCTCCAGCACATGGAAGCTAAACTCTGGTTCTCTGGTCCTGGAAGGAGTGGTTTTTGATATGTCTCCTCTTACCTCTACGGGCAGCACCGTTTCTTTCTTTAACAACAGTGGCGCTACAGAAGATTTTGCTAAATTGGTATTATCCAAGTGCGCAATGGGCCCGACGGAGAATACTAAGCCCATGTATCTGTATGCGTTGAATTCCGGCAAAGCGGGGTATTCAATTACTGATATCAAGATTATTGATTGCTTGTTCAGAACAGACGGAAACTTCCAAGCTATAATCAATCCCACAAGCAATGCTACCGCTGCTCAAAACTTTAAATCTTTTGAGTACTCAAACAATGTTTTTTATAGTAGCGGGGTCAATGTGAGGGTGCAGCTCTTTACGTTTGGTGGCACAAAGTCCTCATCCACAACGTCAGATTGGGATATGAGTGTCAAGATTAATAATAATCTTTTCTATAACGTGGCAAATACAAGCGGTTATTTTAAGAGCTATAATATTGGTTCAATAGAGGTTCGGAATAATATCTTGTTTGCCACGGACGCTTCTGACGCAGGAGGAAATGCAAAGATTCTTGCACTTAGCGACTCTGGCGGGACAAGCAATTATTCCTCCAATACAGCCTGTTCTGATAATTATGCTTTTGGAGTATTGGCCAATTCCAGGGCATGGACAATTTCAGATGGTACATATAGAGTAGGAAATCTTGTGAACCCCTCGATGTGTGGTGCCAGCCCCATCGACGCATCTACAAACACTGCCACCGGAGCATTCGTCCTCACGGACGACTACGATGAGTACGGCCCTCAGCCGATGCCGCTACCCATGTGAAGGGGTTCTGGCCCCTCCGTCGACCCCCTTGCCGTAGGGTCCCTCGTCGCCGACGGTGACGACGAGGGCACCTACACCCTCATCGGCAGCAAAGGCTTCGGCATCGAGGCCCCGGATGCAGACCATGACCCCTCCGTGCGTCACATACGCCAGGCGGTGGATGCAACGCTGGGACGCCCGGTGTTCCTCATGGATATCCACATAGATACGGATACCAACAAGGGCGAAGACGTGGACCGCCAGAGGAACGAGATAAAGACGGACAACAGTTCGCCGTCGTCAATGGTGGCCCTGGAGGGTCAGACGCTGGAAAATACCTGGCTGTTCAAGCTCCCTGAAGGGATGAAGACTACCACGGAGTTCACCCACGTGCACCAAATAAAGGGCATCGACAACACCTCTGGTACGGCCGATATATCAAGGCCGAACATCACCTTCACCTGCCGCTCCAAAGGCGGAGGCCAGAAGTTCCAGGTGATATATGTGGCCCCGTCGGACGAAGGCAGCGTCCTCACATACCTTGCAGAGACAGACCTTGCCGATTTCCTTGGCGAGTGGGTGGAAGTGACGGAGAGCATGGTGTGTTCCTCCCCCGGCGGCAGCTACAGCGTCACCATCAAGCGCCTCAGGGACGATGCCACACTGGTATCCGTCTCCCGGGATGGTCTCAAGATGTGGCGTGACGGCACGGTTGGGATGCGCCCCAAATGGGGAATTTACAGATACTTCGGCGACTCCCGTTCCCTTGCCGGCGAGCTCCGGGACGAAACCCTCTCCTTCGCGGACTTCTACGTCAACGCACATTAACGCAGAACGGCTTTACTGCTTGCCCACGCTTTTGGACGCGCAATTGTAAGTATTTGAATTTTAAGCATTTAAAACACTACACCCCGGTTCTTTGACCGGGGTGTAATAATTTAACTCACAGATTATCAGGTGTTTGCGACTGCGTGCGACGTGGCGGCCCTACAGATTAGCCACTATAAAGTCCACGGTCTTGAAGAAGATTTCTTCCATCTTGTCAGACTGCTTGCTGTTGAGGCCGTGGTCGTAGTTCTTGTATACCTGGAGGTCTACCTTTGCCTTGTGGTGCTTGAGCTCCGAGGCGAAGATCTCGCTCTGGTTGTACTCTACGGTGATGTCTCCGGTGCCGCAGAAGAGCTGGGCTGCAATCTTGGTTTTCTTGGGAATCAGGTAAACCGGGGAGGCGTTCCTGAGGAACTTTTCCTCGCGGTCTCCAAAGTACTGTATGCGCTGCTGGTCCTTGGTCTTCTGGACAATGGCTGCAGTTGTAAGGTCATAGATTCCGGAATAGCCCACGAACACCTTGGCTTCCTTTGTAAGCATCGCGGCGCAGGCTGAAAGGTGAGCTCCGGCGGAGGTGCCGCCGAAAGCCATGCGGGAGGGATCAATGTTGAGTTCCTTTGCATGGTCGCGTACGTACTGGACGGCATCCAGGACATCCTGGATTGAGACCTGTACATTGGCGCCAGGTTCCGGTGCAAGGGTGTACTCGATGCGAACTCCGGTGATGCCGTGGTTCTGGGCAAGGTACTTGGTGAGGGAACGGGAGGCATCGAAATTGCCTCGGGCCCATCCGCCGCCGTGACAGAAGAACATGACCGGGGAAGGGCCGTCGGAGATGGCCTTGTCTACGGCTATCTTGAGGTTTCCTTTGTAAACAATCTCTTCGGTCTCCACTTTGTTGTAGAACTTGCCGCTGAGGCGGTTGTTCTCATGTACATAGGGTGTGTAGAGGTCAGGAATCTCTGCTAGGTTAACTACCTTGGCGTACCGTTTTTCTTTCTGGAGGCCGTAGGTGCCGTCGGCCTTTTTCTCCAGCTTCATGCCGTAGCGGTTGGTCTCAGTTTTGTCCTGAGCTGTGACGCCGGTGCACACAATGGCGGCTAAGGCGAGCAAAAAAAAGTGTCGTTTCATGTGGTATGATTTTTTTTACTAAATTTGTTTGTTATCTTTGTGGCACGTAAATTGGTTAACCAATTCACCGTGTGCAAATATAATAAAATTAATAGAATATGAGCAAGTACTGTGCCTTTTTTTTAATGCTGTCCCTGGTTGCGAACTGCGGGTCCGCTTTTGTAATTCCGGATCCTGTGCCGGGAGGTAAAACCGGCCAGACCACCGGCGACGGTTCCGGCGACGGCTCCACCGGCACCGAAGGTAATGAAACAACCCCCGTCCATTACGGCCTTGAGGCAGATGGCAACGACGAGGGCACCTACGCCCTTATCCTCTCCAAAGGGTACAATTATGAGACCCCGGACAATTCCGGAGAGCATGCCCAGGCACCTTACCGCCATATCCGCCAGAGCTATGACAAGGACCTCGGGAAGTACGTCTTCGACTTCATTCTCCACATAGACAATGACGACGACCGCGGACTCGCTGACGTCAAGGACCGCCAGAGGAACGAAATCAAGACCGACGCCCACTCCCCGGATTCCCTGGTCGCCCAGTATGGCGAAACGCTGAAGATGAACTGGAAGTTCCGTCTCCCGGAAGGCATGAAGACAACCAACAAGTTCGCCCACATCCATCAGCTCAAAGGCATCGACAACAAGGAAGGCAATGCCGATGTAGCCCTCCCCGCCATAACCTTCACCTGCCGCACCCTTTCCAACGGCAAGCAGCAGATGCAGGTTATCTTCACGCCCTCCGCCATTGAAACCACTGATAAGCAAACCTATCTTGCAAGGATAGACCTTTCTGACTTCCTGGGAGAATGGGTTTCTGTGACGGAAACCGTCCTGTTTGCCGATGAAGGCCTCTACTCCGTGGTTATTACCAGGATGCGTGACGGCAAACAGCTGGCGAAAGTGGATAAAGTGCAGCTTGATACCTGGCGCACCGGTTGCACCGGCATGCGTCCCAAGTGGGGCCTCTACCGCAATTTCGGAGAGAACCGTTCCCTGGCATCCCAGCTCCGGGATGAGACTCTTAAGTTTGCCGATTTCGATATAATCAAAGTAAAGGACTGATGACTGAATACAAAGGGAAGAAGAACACGGAAAAGGAAGTGGCGCACGTAATCCGGCATATCCGCGAATTGCTGGAAAACGACGAGGTACTCCCTGGCGAGCGCCTTCCGGCGGAGAGGAAAATATCCGCCGATACGGGAGTAAGCCGGGCAAAGGTGCGCCTGGCCCTGGAAAGGCTGGAGTCTTACAGTCTGGTGACAATACTTCCACAGTCCGGGTCGGTCCTTTCCTCACAGCCACGGACAGCCCTTATAAGGCAGATATCCAGCATTCTGGACGGCAACAAGTACGACTTCAATTCGCTTGTTCAGGTGAGAAACCTTCTGGAAACGGCGGCGGTGCGCCTTTGTGCGGAGCGACACACCCCGGAAGACATAGTGCTTATGGAAAAGGCCATGCAGGACTTCGTGGATAACGTCCATGGCCCCCTCCGGGACGAAAAGGACTTCGCTTTCCATACAACCATAGCCCGTTGCTGCCACAATTCTGTCATATATCACTTGCTTCTCATGATAACGCCTGATGTCCTTGGTTTCTATCGACGCCTCAGGGCATGCGCCACTCTGCCGGAAGATGTAGTCCAGGAGCACCTCAAGATTCTTGAGTGCATAAAGAACTCAGATCCGGACGGGGCGGAACAGGCCCTGAAGAGCCATTTCGCAGATATAACAGCCTTTGCGGCTGCGAATACGAACGAAGTTCCGAGGTTCAGATTATAGAATCTCGGTTTTTTTTTATATCTTTGGGGATACAAACTGCCAATTATTTTACTAAAACCATAAGAAACAATGTCAAAAAAAGGTGATTCCAATATCATTGCAGTCATTACAATGATATTCTTGTTCGGAATGATTTCATTCGTTACGAACCTCGCTGCTCCTATCGGCAACATCTGGAAGATGCAGCCCGGTATCGAGGGTTCCA
>JAILJO010000003.1 GCA_024694675.1 Bacteroidales bacterium
CGAGCAGCGGGAACAGCAGCCAGGCGAACACACCCTGCACAATCCAGTAACTTTCCCAGCTCCAAGACTTTATCTTGTTGATGGGAACATAGCTACTGGACTGACAAAACGCGCCCAAGGCGATAATAACTAAACCAACTACTAACTTCATCTCTTGGATGTTACTTCTTTTTCGTATTGTTCAATGCAGGCAATATAGTCCTCACCAACCGGAACGCCGTTCTTGTAATTGAAGTAGTCGAAGACGGCGCCGAAAGGAAGGGTCTTGGCCTCTTCCAGGAGGGCAAGACGCTGGAAGCCCCGGCCTGCGGCCTCATACTCACGCAATTTATCAAGGGGCTCCAGAAGGGCGCTGAGGATGCATTTCTGCGTGGCGCGGGTGCCGATGATATAGGCTCCGATGCGATTGATGCTGGCATCGAAGTAATCCAGGCCCACATGTGCGCGGTTCAGGCCATCGGCACGGACCAGTTCCTTGAAGAGGTCCAGTGTCTGGTCGTTCATGATGGTCACGTGGTCTGAATCCCAGCGGATGGGGCGGCTCACGTGGAGCATGAGTTCAGGCACATAGAGAAGCAGGGACGCCACTTTGTCGGCAACATTTTCCGTGGGCTCATAATGCCCGGTGTCCAGTGTGTACATCACCTTGCGGGTGGCACAGTAGCCCTCGTAGAAGTCCATGGAGCCCACGGTGTAGCTCTCCAGGCCTATGCCGAAGAGTTTGGCCTCAACGCAGCTCTTCATGCCGGGAAGCTTCTCTTCAAGGATTTCATCCAACGCGGCAGCCAAAAGCTCACGATAGTATTTGCGGTTCACGGTGAGGTCCTTGCTTCCGTCATGGACCCAGATGTTCATGATACAGGGATCTCCCTGGGCCTTTCCCATGGCGTCCGCAATGCGGCGGCAGCGCTTGGTGTGCTCAATCCAGAATTCGCGGATGGCCTGGTCCGGGTTTGCAAGCGTAAGGTCTCCGCTCTTGGGATGGGAGAAGGATGTGGAGTTGAAGTCCAGTTTGAAGTTGTTGGCCTTGGCCCAGTCAATCCAGCTTTGGAAGTGCTCTACGCCAACCTCGTCCCTATCCACGAACTTGCCGCCGAAGTCTCCGTAAATCTCATGCAGGTTCACGCGGTGGTTGCCGGCAAGAAGGGTTTTAACAAACTCAAGGTCTTTTCTGACCTCGTCAATATTGCGGGCTCGTCCCGGATAGTTGCCGGTGGTCTGGATACCGCCGGAAAGGGCCTCGTTGCGCTCGAAGCCAACTACGTCATCAGTCTGCCAGCAGTGAAGGGATATCTGCTGCTTCTCAAGCTCTTGAACGGCTTTGTCGGTGTCCACGCCAAGGGCCGCATAACGCTCCCTGGCTATCTCATAGGACTTCAGGATTTGGGATTCTTTCATGGTATGTAGGTTTTTACTTTTACTGTCTGAGCAATCATGCGGCGCATCTCCCAACGGTCTTTTACAAGCCCGGCGGCCTTGGCCTGCATCATCACGTTGCCGATAGCTGTAGCTTCCGTGGGACCTGCCACAACGGGGATGCCGATGGCATCGGCCGTCCACTGGTTCAGGAGGTCGTTGGCGCTGCCCCCGCCAATAATGTGGAGTTTTTCTATCTTGAAGGGAGCAAAATGCTGGAGCATGTCCAGCACCTCTTTGTAGCGGTCTGCGAGGGAATGGTAGATGCAGGAAACAATCTGGGCATCACTGAGATTCTTCACTTCGTTCAGAATGACACCTTCGTTCAGAATGACACCTTTGTCATCCTGAGCGGAGCGAAGGATCTCCGCCACCATATTCTCCGGAGCGGCAAAACGCGGGTCATCCGGATTAATGCGGCCGGGGAAAGTGGCCTCAGACTGAGCCATGGCAACGAGTTCGGGGTAAGAGTAATCTTTTCCTTCGGCCTTCCAGACCTTGCGGCACTGCTCCAGGAGCCACATGCCGGTGATGTTCTTCAGGAAACGCGTAGTCCCTTCAATGCCACCCTCATTGGTAAAGTTCAGCCGGGCCGATTCCTCATTAATGATGGGCTCCGGCACCTCGATGCCCATCAGGCTCCAGGTGCCGCTGGAGAGATAGGCGAAATTTTCATTGGCCGCAGGTACGGCCGCAATGGCCGATGCCGTGTCATGGCCCGCGACGGCAATCACAGGAATGCCGTCATATTCTCCCACCATGGTTCCG
>JAILJO010000018.1 GCA_024694675.1 Bacteroidales bacterium
CAGTCCAGGCAGGACTTCCGCACGGAAGCCGGTCCCAGGCCCCGGAACGGGGCGGTATTGAGCGTCACATTGCGCTCGAAGAACATCTCGCCGTGATTGAAGGCGTTCTCCAGGCCCTGCTGGACGACGGCGGGCGCCTCGTCCTCGTAGCAGCCTTCCGTCACGTTCTCGGTCGTTCCCAGCCGGCCGCCGGGATACCATTCGTCGGCCGTGAAATTCCCGACCACCTGGCCTACATATTTCGCATCGGACTCGTGGACGGGCACGTCGTTTCCGTGCACGCAAGCCGTCACGGAGAAAACCGTGGCGGCCAGTGTCAGAAGAAGTTTCGAAGTGGTTCGCATAGGCCTACAGTTTGGCAATCCAGTCCGCCGCTTCGTTCAGGAGGGCGTCCAGCGCGTTGATCTTCACGATGGCGGTCTCAGCGACAGCGGCCGTCGGATCGTCCACGAAAGCCTTGCCGCTGGCCAGGCAGGCGTCCAGCGAGGCCACGGCATCCTTCAGGGCCGTCTCCAGGGCGGAGGCCTTCGCCCAGCCGTTGTCCTTCACGAACTGCATGATGGACGCGCTCGCGGCCTTGTCGAGGCCTTGCCCGCCGAACAGGCTGTACTGGATGGACAGGAGGTTGTCCTTGAAATCCTGGTAGGACTTCTTGGAGTAGGGAGATTCGATATAGTCCGGGTCGAAATCCTTGCTGTTCACATAGTGGGCCGTGCCGATCTTGGTGTTGGCCACCTCGTTGCAGATATTGGAACAGCCGGCGACCAGGATGCTGGAGACCGCTTCTGGCCAGCCCCGATACGTGCTGCCGGCTTTGCCGGTCTGGAGCAGGTTTTCTCCATAGGTCAAACCACTGTCCATCACGGTGTTCAACTCCAGTTCATCCTCCACCAGCGCCTTGCGGCTGGCCGGGCAGTCCGGATCCCACGCGGCCTGGAGCTCGAAGCAGTAGTTACGCAGGTCCTCGGCCACGGCCACGGCGAAAATCACCTCGCTCTTGCCGGAGACGTTCCGGCCGGCGAAGGCCTCGTCGTCCTCCACCCCGCTGAGCGCGGCGGCCGTCCGGTTCTTGCCATCCCGGAAAATGATGAACTCGATGCCGTGGAAACCCAGGGAAGCGGCGCCCACCTCGTCCACGGCGCCGGCGCCTTCCTCGTCCAGGTCGGCGATCGTTTCCGCATTGGAGAGGCTCTTCGCAAGCTTGTCCTTGTCCAGCGGCCAGGAGTCGATGTGCGGATCAATGCCATAGGCCTTCGCCGCGCCGTACAGGAAGGCCTCGCTCTGCTCCCACCACTTGCGGGCGGAGAGGAAGGTCGTGCAAATCCGGTCGATGTCGGCTTGGGAGTACGTATCTTTCTTCTTCAGGTCGGAAAGCTGATTGTAGAGGGCTTCCGCCTCGTCGGCCAAATGGCCATACACTTTGTAGATCACGCCGGGAACATAGCTTTCCACGGTTGCCTTGAGGGCTTTCTCCTGCTCCGTCAGGCCGGTTTCCGCCTTCGGATCCTTGTTGCAGGAGAGGAGCGTCGCGGCCGCGACGGCCAGGACGCCAAGCAGTTTGAATGTTTTCATATCACTCATGGTTTAAGTTATTATCTGTTGAAAAAAGCCATGTAGCAGATGCCGAGGCTCACGGATGGCTCGGGGTTGTACCCTGCTTTCAGGAAGCGGTGCGAATACTCCGCCTTCACGGCGATCTGCGGGATGGGGAAATAGTTGAAACCCACGGCCAGGCGGTTCTTGACCGTCCATTCGGCCGGCTCCTCGCCCGCATCGGGGATGAAGGGATTGTAATACTCGTAGCGGCCGAAGACGAAGAGCTGCGGCTCCCCCTGGCGGAACCATGGCAGGATGTCGTAACCGACCTCGCAACCGAAAGTCATCGCGCCCTTGCCCACGGCGGATTTCTTGTACGGAGCATTGTTGGCGGAGCGGTTGCGCTTCATGTAACTGATCATCGCCGCATCGCCCACATAGCCGTAATCGGCGTTGCCGCGGGCGATGAAGCGGCGGCCTTTGTACTCGAAGTCGAAAGCGCCCACGGCCGTCCGGCCCACGACACCTGCATAGCGGGATGATTCGGCAATCACCTCATAAGGATAGGTATTGTTGAACGCTCGCCCATAGAACCCGCTCAGGGAAAGGCGCAGGTTCTGCACGGAATAGTTGTCGATGCGGGCGACAAAACCCAACTGATTGGCCACCTTGAACTCGAAAGGCGAGCCGGCGCCGTTCTTGATGAAGTTCTCCGTATTGAACAGGTAGGCATCCAGGCCGGCGATGACCTGGGCTTCGTACCGCCAATGGGCAGTCCGGCCCCACAGGCTGATGCCGGTGTCATGCCAGGTGGAAGGAAGGATCGTGCTTTCGCCTTCCGGACGATAGACCGTGAAGAAGTTCAGGGGCTCATGTGCGTTGTTCAGGCCACCCACGGGAACGACCATATGACCCACGCGCATGTTGAACTCCGGCCGGAAGCTTTTCTGGATCCAGAACTGCTCCAGTTCCACTTCTCCGCCTTTCTCCACCTCGGTCTCCCACTCGCCGGCTTCCTCGAATTCCTTCTCGGAAGCGGTCCCGGTCCCGGTGTGCTCGAACTCGATTTCCGTCTGCATGGACCAACCTTTCCCGAAGTCGTATCCCAGATAGATGACGGCGTGGGGGATGTCGAAACGGCCGTGCCGCTCGCTCTGGTGAGAGGCGGCGGAAGAATAGCGGTAAACGTTGTCGCTGTAGAAGTTGCGGCTCAGGGCGACCTCACCGTAACCGCCCACTGTCAGGCGCTGTGCCGCGGCCGGAAGAAGGGCCGCAAGGCTGGCGAAAAGGATGATGAAGATTCTTATCATGACATCTCTGTTTTCGGGTGGCAAAGTTACGCACCGGCCGAAAACGGCACAATCCCCATTTTTGGGGATTTTTATCGGCCTTGGATTCTACGGACAACGGATTTAATTCGTATATTCCCCCTATGATGAAGAAATTAGCGCTCTTTCTGCCGGCGCCGGATGGAGTACATGCTCGCCGAGCTGCAGGAATGCGCCGATGCCAACGTCAAGAACCACCCCGAGTGGGGCAAGGGCTACGTGGGTGGCATGCCGCTCTGAGTTTGAAGTCCTTTTTTTGCTGATTAAGATACTGCTTGTCATCGCCGTCTTCGTCAACTTATTCGTACAAACGCTCCATCGGCCGATGGATTGGTTCCGCGTGGTCCTTCTCATCACGCTTCCCATCCTTGTCATAAGGAGAGTATTCGAGATCGTACAGGCTATCAAATCCCAAACCAGGGACCAGTAAATTCTCTGTTTATCGAATTGAATATGCCCCGGCAATCCCTCTGGACTGTCGGGGCGTGTGTTATTATGTTTATGAGAAGTGCAGATCGGGTGGTGGGGATAATGCTGGTGATACTCAAAAGCCGGTAGCCGGACTCTTGATTTGATCGATAAGGGTTTTGGCATTTTTCCGGTCCTTTACCTACTTGGAAGGGAGCAGTTTTGCAACGATTTCGTCGCGGACTCGTTCCCAGGCGGCTTGCGGGTTGTATTCCAGTTTCGGTCTGAGGAGGTCAGTGGTGTCGCCGAGGAACTCCGGATTCTGCATCTTCTCGTCCATATTGAGCACGTATTCCTTGTAGGTGGGGGGCGTGACAGGCTACGAAACGGAGATAACGGTCGTAGGCTGTCATTACGCGGTCAAGATCCAGTTTGCCAGAATCAAGAGCCGTATAGACATCGAAGAGGTCACGGCCTTTCAGGCGTTGATATAAGGCACGGACCTTCGTGCCGACGAGTTCGTCCAGTTCATAGGTCACCACATCGCACTGGCCGCTGATCCAATCGTTCTGTACGGAGAAGGGGACCACCGTGCCCCATTGAGTTATGAATGCTCTCTGTATCATAGCTCGTCAATCTCTATTTCTTGATTTACAAGTACTTTCCATTTTTTATCAACCAGCGCATCTTCAGTAGAAGCGCCGAGCCGGAGAGGCACTGCTTTCATTTTCAGGCCACCTGATTTCATCAGTCCGAGCAGGTCGTCGGCAAGGCTTTCTTCCTCCAGGACGCGGTCCAGCAGATAGCCGAGCCGTTGGAAGACCGGGGCGGGAGCAACCTGCAGGAAAGTTGCATCCAGGTCTGAGAAATCTAACTTCAAGGATAATTCTTCCAGTACCGTTGCGGCGCGAGTGAGTCCGCCGACGTGGTCCTGATAGGCTATCAGATCAACGGCGGTCAGTTCCGGAGAAGATACATACAGCCAGCCAGTCGGGACCTCCTTACGTTCGACATAACCCATTGGTATCTGCCGCCGTTCGGCATAGCGGATCACATAGACTTAGCGCTCTTTGTCGCGCAGAACCGGCGGCTCAACCATCACCTGGCATCCCATCGGGGCCTGATGTGTCGCTCCGTGTCGCTCAGCGGCACTCAAAAGCGATACATAGTAGGAGCGCCCGAGATACTGCATCATCCTGTCCAGATACACTTCCTGAGGGACCGCCTTCCATAGCCGATATTCTTCCGGAACAACGACATAGAAGCCCCTGCATGGGGAGAATACTCGCTTTTTGGATACGGCACGTGCAACGGCGTTGTCTATGGCATGTGGGGTCATGGAGGGGAACGCCTCTCTCACATCCTCTTTGGAGAACGTGTATCTGCCGCTCGGCGCCTGTCTTTCTATCCAATCAGAAACGCTCATAGTTGAATGAGAATGTTCTATTCGCTTGCAAATATACACAAAATTTGTGTAATTGTGCGAGTAAATAGAGAAAATCCATTTATTTTGATTCCAAAAACAAATAGGGAATAACCCAATATAACCCGAAATATATAAGGCGTTTGGGGATTTCATAAACCCATTTTTGTCCAGTTATATTAGGTATGATACCCGTTTAGTACGGAATAATTACTTCCCGATGCAGGTAATAATAAGGTTTCTTCTGTCATCAAAAGGCGTCTTTTCCTTTGCCTTGTGTCTCTTTATGTCCTTTTCCCTAAACGTCCTGAAAAGCCACGAAAGTTTCACCTATATTTCACCCGATGACTTTTCGGCCTCTTGTAAATCACTGATTATCAATATATTATAAGATATGGTTCGAGTCTCGTTTTCCGCTCAAAATGAAGGGTGACGCCGTTGAAGCGCCACCCTTTTTCGTTGTCTTTATGCCAGGCCCGGAGGGCAGGGTTTGCCTATGGAGCGGCGATAGGCGAAGTAGAGTTCTTCCGTGGCGAGGGCCATTTTGGTGACGGCGAACTCCTGATCCGGTTCCGGGTAGGTGTACCAGGTGTCAAGGAGGGTGTTGAGGTCTACGCAGTCGCCGTATTTGCCAAGATATTCGTATTCAATATGCACTGAATAGAGTGACGGGACGGGAAGTTCCATGTCGAAGGGGTCTCCGTCGACGTCAGTGCCGTGGACGTGGAAGCCGTTCATATCGTGCTGCATTGTGCCGTTGCCAAGGCGGACGAACTTCTTGGCGTTGGGAAGGCTGTCCACGTGGACGCGGAGGACGCCGCTGTCATAGGTGCCGGCCTCAACTTCCTTGCGGACGTTGGCGCGCTCCCACTCGTACCAGTCAGGAATGTGGGAGAACTCAGTCTCTCCCTCAAGGGCTTCAAGTTCTCCCAGTTCCGTCATGCGCCATTTCTTGCCGCATTCGCCGCAGAAGAGGATATCGTCCCTGGAATCCATGTGGAATTCCTTGCCGCAGTGGGGGCACTGGTAGAGGACCTTGTGAAGGCCTTCCGCGCGCTTGGGGTACTTGGTGAGGGTGCCGGTGGCTTTCTGCCAGGCGAAATCGTCATACTGGAAGGCTTCAACGATGCGGTTGTTGATTTCATCGACGGAAAGGTCCTTCACCTGTTCCGGGGTGAGGAGCAGGGAGTAGTCCGCTTCCGTGTGGATCTTGCGGTCGTGGAGGTTCCAGAAGGGGGAGTTCACGTGGTGGCCGTGGGTGACCAGAGTGACCACGGGGACTTTAAGCAGTTTGCACAGTTTTCCAAGGGAAGACGGCAGTACCGCCGTTGTGCCGCAGAGGGAATACCGTGCCTCCGGATAAACCACCGCAATGTCCCTGTTGCCGACAACCTTTACCAGCTGGCGGATAAGTACGGTGTCGTTGGTGAATTTCCTCTTGCATATGCATCCTACGGCCCTCAGGAGCCATTCCCTGCCGATGAATCCGTCGATGGCCACGACATAGTTGGCCTTGTTGGGATAAATCACCTGGGTGGCAACCTTGAAGTCCATGAAGGCGTTGTGGTTGCAAAGGAGAAGGTAAGGGGGCTCAAGGGGAGCCGATACCCCGTGGAAATGGATTGCCGGCCTGTGGGTAATCATGTCCGGCCAGCTGAGGAGTTTGGTAATAGGTTTAAGGTACCACTTGGTCCGGACGGGGTCCCGGGCCATGTCAAAGCGCTCGAAGGGTTTCTTCATGCGAGCTGTAGTTTTATAAGTTCACGTTTTATATCGGGGCCGTAGGCATATTCGCCCACGTCTATGGTGTCAAGAAGGTAAAGGTCGGAGCCCTTGAACAGCGTCTTTTCTGCGGTTTCCCTTATCTGGCGTACCTTGTCCAGGGACTCTTTGGGAACCACCAGATGGCAGGGAATGACGTACGCCACGGGGTTCAGCGCTACGGCATGGGCTACGGCCCTTACGCCCGCAGGGTTCTCCGCCAGGGCGGCGAATTCCGTATAGCTGAGGAGCTTCCGCGGCATCTTGAACAGCGTCTCCCACACCTTTATCTGGAAGGCCGATCCAAACAGCCGCAGGTCCTCCCACTTCAGCGTCTTCCCCATCTCCAGCAACTCTTCGGTGGATATTTTCAGGGTCCGGACCTCGTCCACATCCTCCGGGGAGAGGGTATCGATGTCTGCGGCAATCTTTGCAAAATGCCTGTAGTCTGTGGCTATGGAGGCAATTTTGCCGTCCACTTCGGTTACAATCCAGTTCATTTCAGGTAGGGCTTTAACTGTTTCCAAGAAAGGGTGGCGGACACTATTCCAAGTGCATAAGGGCCAACCTCATAGGGCTGGAATATCCACTCAACGCCGTCCGGACCCACGGAGAAATTCCCATTTGGGCCGATGAGCTCCGCGTCCACCAGTTCCACCAGCTCCGGATCCTCCTTCTCCATTGACGACAGGACCGCCTGGCGGAGCATATCGGCAACTGGGGCGGTATAACCATCGGCAAACAGGTCCTGTTCCATGACGATTGCGCCGTCCTTGTCAAAGACCAGGGGGCTTACGGTCTGGATGCCGTGCGGGCCTCCCTTGTAGCTGTAGTAGGTGAGGACGTAGTTCTTCCAGCCTTTGTACGCGCCGGAGAAGGAGCCGTCAATGCGGTCTTCCCAGCTCACGGTCTGCAGGCCGGAATTCTCCGTCAGAAACTCGTCTATAAGGTTTTCACGATATGCGGATGCGGCTTCCTCCACGGTTCCGTTCCAGTCCTCGAAGTCCAGGGCGCCGGAAAGGATGGCCCGGTTCATGGCCCTGGCCGCTTCTCCGCCGTCTTTGACGAACTCCAGGGAGACGGACATCAGCAGCGAGTCCCGGGCGCCTTCCCTGGCGGCCATGGCTATATCGTCCGTATATATGCCCGTGCGCATGGTGCCGTGGCATCCGGCTGCAAGGATGGCGGTGAGTATCAGGAAGAAGTACTTTTTCATATCTGCGAATATAGTGATTATTTTTCACCTCTTCAATACCTGTTGAAAACTTTGTTAATTACAATTTTTTTACGTACCTTTGCAACCCATTTTGCGCGGACATAAGCCGCAAAAAAATGGAAGTAACTATAAATTATTTATTTACAAACATTTATGCCTACTATTCAACAACTTGTCCGTAAAGGACGCGAGCAGCTCGAAGTAAAGAGCAAGTCTCGTGCGTTGGATGCTTGCCCTCAGAAGCGTGGTGTTTGTCTGCGTGTTTACACAACGACTCCTAAAAAGCCGAACTCCGCTATGCGTAAAGTAGCCCGTGTTCGTCTTTCCAACGCCAAAGAGGTCAATGCCTACATCCCGGGCGAAGGCCACAACCTCCAGGAACACAGCATCGTGCTGGTTCGCGGCGGCCGTGTAAAGGACCTTCCCGGTGTACGTTACCACATCCTTAGAGGAGCTTTGGATACCGCCGGCGTGGACGGACGCACCCAGTCCCGTTCTCTCTATGGCGCAAAACGTCCTAAGAAATCTAAGAAGTAATCACCAATTTTTTCACCTTTAACATTTTTTCAAAATGAGAAAAGCGAAGCCTAAAAAGAGGATTCTACTTCCTGATCCTAAGTTTCACGATGTGGAAGTTACCCGTTTCGTGAACAACCTTATGCTGCAGGGGAAGAAGAGTATCGCGTATTCTATCTTTTATGATGCCATCGACATGGTCGGCGAGAAGATGAAAGATTCTGACAAGGCTCCTCTCGATATTTGGAAGACCGCTCTGGAGAACGTGACCCCGCAGATCGAGGTCAAGTCCCGCAGAATCGGCGGTGCAAACTTCCAGGTGCCGACTGAACTTCGTCCGGAACGTAAAGTCTCCGTAGCCATGAAGAACATGATCCAGTTCGCCCGCAAGCGTTCCGGTCACTCAATGGCAGAGAAGCTCTGCGCCGAAATCGTTGCTGCATACAACAACGAAGGTGGTGCATTCAAGCGCAAGGAAGATATGCACAGAATGGCAGAGGCCAACAAGGCATTTGCACACTTCCGTTTCTAATTCTGCATGCTAAATGGCAAAGAGAGATCTTAAATACACGCGAAACATCGGCATCATGGCCCACATCGATGCCGGTAAGACCACCACGTCGGAGCGTATCCTCTACTACACCGGGAAAACCCATAAGATTGGTGAGGTTCACGAAGGTGCTGCCACGATGGACTGGATGGTGCAGGAACAGGAGAGAGGTATTACCATCACTTCTGCTGCCACCACCGCCTTCTGGCATTACGAAGGTGACACCTATCAGATCAATCTTATCGATACTCCCGGACACGTCGACTTCACCGTCGAGGTGGAACGTAGCCTGCGCGTCCTGGACGGTACGGTGGCAACTTTCTGCGCGGTAGGCCGTGTACAGCCTCAGAGCGAGACTGTCTGGCGCCAGGCAGACAAGTACGGCGTGCCTAAGATCGCCTATGTGAACAAGATGGACCGCGTTGGTGCAGACTTCCTCGCATGCGTTGAGGAAATCAAGACCAAACTCGGAGCCACCGCAGTTCCCGTGTGCCTCCCCATCGGTGCCGAAGACAAGTTCGAGGGCATCGTAGACCTCATCGACATGAAGGCAATCTTCTACAACAGCTCAGAGGAGCTCGTCAACTACCATGAAGGCGAGATCCCCGCAGAGCTCAAGGGAGAGGCCGCCCGCTGGAGGGATATCCTCCTGGAGGCCGCCGCAGAGTGCGATGAGAACCTGATGGAGAAGTATTTCGAGGATCCCGACTCCCTTACCCGCGATGAAATCATCGCAGCAATCCGCAAGGGCTGCATCTCCATGCAGATTGTCCCTGCCTGCTGCGGTTCATCGTTCAAGAACAAGGGCGTACAGTTCCTCCTGGATGCCGTCATGAGGTATCTGCCTTCTCCGCTGGACAAGGGCGCGGTCACCGGAACAGACCCCCGTACCGGGAAAGACATTGAGCGCAAACCCGCCGCAGAAGAGCCGTTCTGCGCCCTGGTGTTCAAGATTGCCACGGATCCGTTCGTCGGCCGTCTTGCCTTCATGAGGGCATATTCCGGCCGTCTGGACGCAGGTTCCTATGTCTATAACACCCGTACGGGAAAGAAAGAGCGTGTAGCGCGCCTGTATCAGATGCACTCCAACCACCAGAACCCCATTGAGTTCGTGGAGGCGGGAGACATTTGCGCAGCCGTAGGCTTCAAGGACCTCCGCACCGGTGACACCGTTTGCGAGGAATCCAAGCCCATCACCCTTGAAACCATGGAGTTCCCGGATCCCGTCATCGGAATCGCTGTGGAGCCCAAGACCCAGAAGGATCTTGACAAGCTGGGAATCGCCCTCGCCAAGCTGGC
>JAILJO010000073.1 GCA_024694675.1 Bacteroidales bacterium
GGCGCCATGACGGACTGGAACGCACGCGAAACCACGCTGGACCTCTCATTCATCAAGGGCTCCCCCATGATGGAAATCTTCCGCGACGGAGCCAACGCCCACCGCGCCGCACGCGACTTCAAACAGGAGTGGATTGCTTTCCCTGCAGACGGGAAGATTGCCGTAAAAATGGCCCCTGGAGGTGGCTGGGCGGCGGTAATCCGCCAGCACCCGGAGCCGTGGGAGAAAACAGACAAGGACTGGCCGCGTTTCGATTACTATGAAAAACAGAATACCGAGGTGACCTCAAGGCCCAGGGCCGTCCTGTTCGGAGATTCCATTACCCGCAACTGGGCAAGGTTCGACGGTGAATGGCTCAAGGAGCACAACTTCGTGGGCCGCGGAATCGGAGGACAGACCACAATGCAGCTTCTAAGCCGCATCCGTCCGGACGTCATAGAGCTGAATCCGGAATACATGGTCCTTCTCATAGGCATAAATGACATTGCCAGAAACAACGGATACATTGACGTCAAGCATACCTTTGGCAATATTGTTTCCATGGTGGAACTGGCTCAGCATAACGGAATCAAACCCATTATGTGCACCCTCTGCCCCGCCGGAGAGATTGGCTGGAGAAAGAGAGTGGGAGACCCCAGGCCGCAGATAGAGCAGCTAAACGCCCTCATCACGGAATACGCCGCTGCGCATGGGATTCCCGTCGTAGACTACTATAATTCCGGCCTTGCAACGGAAGATCATGCCCTTAAAGCCAATCTTGCAAATGACGCCGTACATCCAAACCGTGCCGGCTACAAGGTCATGGAGAAGGTCCTTTTGAATGTAATTGATTCACTATAAACTATGAAAAGCATTTTCAGGAGCGCAGCACTCGTTGCTGCAGTCCTTGCAGGAGCGGCCTGCAACATTGAAGTGGTGGAAGTTGTCCCTGCTGAACAGGAAGAGTTCACCCAGATCTCCGTGTCACTTCCGTCCGACGCCACAAAGACAGTCCTTGGAGCATCGGACGGGACATCCAGGAAGGTCTTCTGGTCAGATGGAGACCAACTTTCCTGCAACGGAACGGCCTCGGAAGCCCTCAGCAGTGTCCCGGCAGAGTCCCAATCGGCCACATTCACTTTCCCGGGAGTTCTTTCAGAACCGTACAACATTCTGTATCCTGCATCGTTCTACAAAAACGGAACAACCATAACGCTGCCTGCCGTACAGACTTACGCTGCAGGAAGCTTTGCAAGCGCTACTGAGCCGCTTGCTGGTTATTCGGCATCAGCGTCGGATCCAGTTTCAATCAAGCACCTGTGCACCATTCTCCAGCTGAAGGTCAAGAAAGATGCGGGAGTTTCTGCCAGCTCACTCACCAAGGTCACTTTTAAGGGTAACGCTGGTGAGCAGATTACAGGAGACTTCACCATCGACTATGCTGCCGGAACCATTTCAGGAGCTTCATCGGCCGATGCAGACAAGGTTCTGGAATACACATACACTCTGTCCCAGGAGCTTTCAGAGAGCTATGCGGTGGAAGTTTACCTGATAGTGCCCGCACGGGAGTACACATCCGGTTTCACTGTGGTTTTGGAAGACAGTATGCACAGGACCATGACCAAAGCCAAGTCCTCTTCTGCAACTCTTACCGCCGGAAAGCTGGTCAAGATGAGCGAATTCAGCTTTGTCCCCGGCGCCATTTCCACGGAATTCACCATTGAGGACGTAACCGAGGAAGTGCTTCCTCTGGACGGCTACAATATCACCGGACGTGTCGTTGACAGCAGTTCCAATCCACTTGAGGGCGTTGTGGTTTCCGACGGCATCCAGAGCGTCAAGACCATGCTTGACGGCACATTCTACATGACCAGCAACACCTCCGATGTAAAGTTCGTGTTCGTGAGCACCCCCTCCGGCTACATGCCCCAGGTGGTCAACGGCATCCCCAAGTTCTACAAGGCCAAGGCCGATATTACCCCCTCCAATGGCATCTACGACTTCGGCGACTACGTAATGACCCCTGTAGCCAATCCCAACCGCTTCACTCTGCTCATTACGGCGGATCCCCAGCCTCGAAAGTATTCTAAATGGAACAATGACCGAATCGCATATAGGTCTTTAGATGTTTGCGAAGACCTGTATGACGAACTTGCCGATGTGGCCACTGGTATCACTGACCGCCAGGTGTACGGCATTTGCCTGGGCGACATAGTCCATGAAGATATGGATTTGTTCAGCAATTATGACACGGGCCTCGCCCGGCTTGGCTATCCCACTTATAACATCATCGGCAACCACGACAACGACCCCGAGGCTGCCGATGACGATGCCAGCGCCGCTCCATTTGAATCGCACTACGGTCCTCGCAATTATTCCTTCAACATAGGTGGCATCCACTTTGTGATGCTGGACAACCTTATTATGAAGGATAACGGTGGCGGGAAACTCACTTCCTTTGACCAGGGCCTTACGGATCAGATTTGGGCCTGGCTCCAGTCTGACCTTGCAATGATTCCAACAAGCACCAAGCTCATGGTTTGCGCCCACTCTCCCATGTTCAAACAAATTTCTGGTAGCGAACGCACCAATACAGCTCTGCACGGAGCGGATTACGGTGATCTCATTAACGACTATACGGAAGTGCACGCTTGGGCCGGTCATACCCATGTGGGCTTCAATTACAACTATCCATCCAACCATCGTCACAAACGGGTGCAGGTGCACACCTTGGCCCGGTCTACCGGCGAACTCTGGACCAATGAGTATCTGGCTTCCGGAACACCCCGCGGTTTCACTATCGTGGAAATCGACAATGGCAACATCACCTGGAAGTTCCATCCTGTTACCCGCCAGACAGGTGCATTCGTGGGCATCACGTCTGGAATATGCTCTGCAGGAGCCCCAAGTTATAACTGGCGCGACTGGGACTACAACGCCAGCGGCGTGGCGGTGATGAAAGACGGAAGCGGCGCGCTCACTGAGGATTATCAGCTCCATGCTTACCCTCGCGGCGCTTACGGAGACAACTACGTCTATGCCAATGTATTCCTTTGGGACGACAAGTGGAGTACTCCGGTCTGGACGCCTGATGGAGGCTCTCCTGTGGAGATGGAACTCGTCACCGCTGATACCAGGCATGACCTCGCCACAACAGAGTTCAAAACCCATTACAAAGCTAATGTCGGTTTCTTTAAGGACGATGACGGTTACCCCGCCAGCGAAGTGGGCGAGATCTGCACTCTCTTCCGCGCTCCTGCAAGCGCCACTCCTACCAGCGGAACTGTCTCTGTCACGGATCGTTTCGGCAATACTTATTCAAGAACTGTAAGTTGGTAAAGATATGAAAAAACTGCTCTCAATTGTACTGGCAGCCTTAGTGCTCCTTCCGGTATCCTGCTGCAAGAAGGATACGCTGAGAGTAATGTCATTCAATATCCGCCTTGGCGTTGTGGACGATGGAGAGAATTCCTGGGATAACCGTAAATCGGCAATCCCCGCCATGCTGGATACAGTCAGACCTGATATTGTTGGCATGCAGGAGGTTTATCCCTTCCAACA
>JAILJO010000075.1 GCA_024694675.1 Bacteroidales bacterium
CCCTGGTGGACGATTCCATCAACATCGAGATAAACCCCGGAGACCTTGAATGGGACACCTTCCGCAGCGGCGGCCACGGCGGCCAGAACGTAAACAAGGTGGAAACCGGCGTGCGTGTGCGCCACCTCCCTTCCGGCATAATGGTGGAGAACACTGAAACCCGTTCCCAGCAGGACAACCGCCAGAGAGCCCTCCTTATCCTCAAATCCCGCCTGTACGATATCGAGCTCAAGAAGCGCCAGGAAAAACAGGCGGAGCTTGAGGGCCAGAAGAAACGCATCGAATGGGGCTCACAGATAAGAAACTATGTCCTCCACCCGTATAAACTGGTGAAGGACTTGAGAACAGGTTACTCCACGGCAGACACCCAGGGCGTCCTTGACGGAGACCTCAACGAGTTCATGAAAACTTACCTCATGGGTAAGGGCGCCGCAGTAACTGACGCGGAAGATTTAGATTAGTTTAATCCCCTCTTTTTCCATTGCCTCAAGAGCCTCTTCGTGGCCCTTGGCGTCTACGTATGCAATGCAGTCCTTGAGCACGTAAACCTTGAAACCGGCCTTGAGGAGGTCTTCTGCGGTGTTGCGCACGCAGTATTCAGTAGCTATACCGCAAACAACCACATTCTTTATGTCCATGAGTTCCAGAACTTCCTGAAGGCTCTGCCCTGCGGGATTAAGGCCTTCGAAACCGCTGTACTGCTCTTTGGAGGGGTCTTCTCCCTTGAAGAACGTCAAATCTTCCGAAGCATATGGCTCCAGGGCCTCATGAATATCGGCGCCGTGGGTACCCTGGACACAGTGAGGGGGCCAGGGGCCTCCCTGCTCCGCAAACGAGCAGTGGTTTGCCGGATGATGGTCCCGTATGAACAGGATGGGATAGATGCTGCGTACGCCGCTGTCGTCCGGGTCCGTTGCCGCGGTCTCCTTCTCTATGTACTTTAGAGAGTTCTCGATGGCCTTGTCTGCGCCCTGGCATGCCATGCTGCCGTCTATGAAGTCGTACAGCATGTCCACCACTATAAGTGCACTGTCTTTCATTGCTTCTTTGTTTAACCGACACAAAGATAGCAAAAAATGCTTATTTTTGTATGACTAAACTAAAGCCATGGATATCATAAACAACGCCTACGTATCGGACAAGTACCAGTACACTATGGGAAAGTCATACCTGGACTGCGGAAAGCAGAACCAGATTGCAGTGTTCAACCTCTTTTACCGCAAGGCTCCGGAAAACAACAACTGGGCCGTCGTGAGCGGCACTGAAGAGGTAATAGAGATGGTCCAGCAACTGGGCAAGGCTCCGGAAGAACTGTATGAGAAGTTCCTCCCCGGAGAGGAGTATAAGGAGTTCCGTAAATATCTCAGCACCATGAAGTTCACGGGAGACGTGTACGCCATGCGTGAAGGAGATATAGTATTCCCCAACCAGCCCATCGTAACCGTGGTCGGCCCCCTCATCGAGGCCCAGGTCCTGGAGACCCCCATGCTGTGCATCATGAACCACCAGATGGCCGTTGCAACCAAGGCCTCCCGTGTGTGCAGGGCGACAAACCGTCCCGTAAGCGAGTTCGGCTCCCGCCGTGCCCACGGTCCCTGGGCAGCCGTATACGGTGGCAAGGCGGCCCAGATTGCCGGCTGCGCATCATCGTCCAACATCCTCACCGGAGCATTCAACGGCGTCCCCTCCACCGGCACCATGGCCCACAGCTTCATCACCTCTTACGGCAGCACCGTAGAGGGAGAGCACAAGGCTTTCCTGGACTATATCAAGACGCATAAGGGAGAAAACCTCATCCTCCTCATCGATACTTACGATACCCTCCGCTGCGGCGTCAAGAATGCCATCCGCTCCTTCAGGGAATCCGGCATCGACGACAACTATGCCCCCGGATACGGCGTCCGCCTGGACAGCGGAGACCTTGCCTTCCTCTCGCAGGAAGTAAGGTACATGCTGGACGAGGCCGGCCTCAAAAAATGCAAGATCTTCGCCACCAACGGCCTGGACGAGTACCTCATCACGGACCTTGAGCGCCAGGGAGCCTGCATAGACAGCTACGGCGTAGGCGACGCAATTGCCACGTCCAAGGCCGCACCCTGCTTCGGAAACGTCTACAAGCTTGTCCAGATAGACGGAGAACCCGTACTCAAGCGCTCGGAAGACAAGATAAAGCTCATCAACCCCGGCTTCCAGATTACCTGGAGGATCAGCGCCCTGGACAGCGTGAAGGGCAACCGCTACGACGGATACGTTTTCAAGGCCGATGTTACCTGCCTCCGCGGCGACCGCATGGACACCGCAATCCAGAAAGGTGAAACCATCACCGTCCGGGACGAGTACGATTCCTACAAAACCAAGACCTTCGAGGCCGGCGCCTACGTGGCCCGTCCCATGCAGCAGCAGGTTATCTCAAAGGGCGTGAGGGTGGCCCCTCAGCACAGCCTGGAAGACAAGAAGACCTTCTACCAGGACAACCTCCATCACTTCTCGCCCGCAGAGCGCCGTCTCATCAACCCCCACTATTACAAAGTGGACATCTCCGACGACCTTTACGACGTGAAGATGTCCATCATCTCTAAGCTTGTGAAGGAGATAGAGGAGTTTTAGCTAATCTGCAAAACTCATTTCATCCAGGAGATAGTCCGCATGGCCTATCTCCTTTATTATAAATAGTATATACCGAACGTCAAGGGAGATATTGCGGCAGATTTCCGGGTCGAAAACAAGGTCGCTCATGGTTCCTTCCCAGACGCGGTCGAAGTTGATGCCTATGAGCTGTCCTTCCGCGTTCAGCACCGGACTGCCGGAGTTACCGCCGGTTGTGTGGTTGGTGGCGAGGAAGCAGACCGGCTGGTCCTCATGCCCGCCTTCCGCATATATGTCGCGCAGAACCTGTGGAATATTGTAGTCGAAAATGTCCGGATTGTCCTTTTCGATTATTCCCCGCAGGGTGGAAACCGGAGTGTAATAAATGGCATCGGCCGGCCTGTAGCCTTCTACGTGACCATATGCGACGCGGAGGGTGAGGTTGGCGTCCGGATAGAACGTCCGTTCATTCTCAAACTCCATCTGTCCCTGCATGTAATCCTTGTAAACTTTATTGATACTCCAGTTAAAAGCCGATACCTGAGCGAATAGTTTCGCGGCATAGAACTCCGCAAGGGCTGCAGTCAGGTCCTCCGCCTCCTTGCTGTCGCTGAAAACGGCGTCTTTCCATGCTTCCATAGACCCGTACTGAGCGCGCTTTTCCAGGAAGTACGCGGGCTTGTAGGAATCGTCCAATGCCTTGTCAAAGGCGGTCATCATGGCCACGAACGTCTCCTCGTCAATGGGCTGGTAGTAATCTTTGAGACTGTGTTCCTCCCCGTCGGACATCTGTATCTTTTCAATGGCCAGGACGGTCTCCCGGTAGTATTCGTATGCCCTGTAGATGGGATTTCTGGCAGCATATAGATTTGCCAGCCTGTCCGTTATCCCCTCATATCTGGTGCCCACTGCCCACTCCTCAAAGCGCTTCTCATAGGCCTGCTTGGTGGGAACCACCTTATTCTTGCGAAGGCCTTTCTCCTCACCCTGCCACTTTTTCCAGGCATTGGCCACGGAGGCATACTTGGAGGAGTACTGGATACGTACCGCCTGGCTCTGGTCCATGTACTTTTTCATGATGTTGAGGCGTATGGTGCGGAGCGCTATCTTTTCAGGATCCGACACGTCCTGGATGTACTTTACAAGCTCCGAATGCACGTATTCCTGCGTGCTTCCGGGGCAGCCGTAGACGAAGGTGAAATCACCTTCCTTCACGCCCTTACGGGATATTGTGAAGGACTTTTTGGGAGTGTACGGGACGTTGGTCTCAGAATAATCGGCAGGCATGTTATCGGCGCCGGCATAAATGCGGAAGATGGAGAAGTCTCCGGTATGACGGGGCCACATCCAGTTGTCCGTCTCTCCACCGAATTTGCCGATGGATGACGGCGGAGCACCCACCAGACGGACATCCCTGTACTCCCGGAAAACGAAGAGGAAATACTGATTCCCGTAAAACAGCGGCTCCACAGAGGCCTTGAGGCCGTTCCCTTCCTTTACAGCGGCGTCGATGAGTTTGCCGATATTCTTCTTCCGGAGAGCCTGCTGCTTCTCCTCCGTCATCTTGGGCTTGATGCCCTTATTGACGGCGGCAGTAACATCCTCCATCCTTTCCAGGAACTTGACGGTAAGGCCCGGATTGGGCAGCTCCTGCGCACGGTTAAGGGCCCAGAAGCCGTCCTTAAGGTAATCGTGCTCCACGGAAGAGTGCTTCTGGATGTAGTCGTATCCGCAGTGATGGTTTGTGAAAAGAAGCCCCTGGTCGCTCACCAGCTCCCCGGTGCACCCCCTGCCAAACAGCACCACGGCGTCCTTCAGCGACGCCTGGTTCACGCTATAAATATCTTCTGCAGACAGTTTGAATCCCTTCGCCTGCATATCCCCTATCCGCTGTGAAATCAGGGCCGGCAGCCACATACCCTCGTCCGCCTTCACGGGCGAAATGAATAAAAAGGCAGCGGCAAGAATGGTGAGAACACGTTTCATTTTACACTAGTATTTGTACAAATTTAGTCATTTTTTCTTATATTTGTGCTTTAAGAACCCAGTATCATGAGAATACCTGAATCTGAACTTATCATCAACTCTGACGGCTCCGTTTTCCATATTCACCTGAAGCCGGAAGAACTTGCGGACAACGTGATTATGGTGGGAGACCCCTCCCGCGTGGACATGATTGGAGAATACCTCACGGACATAGAGTTCCGCCACGAGTCCCGTGAATTCGTGTCAATCACTGGCAAGCGTAACGGAAAGCGCATTACGGCGCTGTCCCACGGCATCGGCCCGGACAACATTGACATTGTGATGACAGAGCTGGACGCCCTTGCAAACGTGGATTTCAAGACACGTGAGGTCAAGCCCGTGCACAAGGCCCTGAACATCCTCCGCATAGGAACCTCAGGCGCCCTTCATGCGGACATTCCGCTTGGAAGCTATGTCCTGGCGCACATCAGCGTTGGCTTCGACGGTGTCATGAACTGGTACGGAAACCGCGAAAAGGTTACTATTCCGGAAGTTGAGGCTGCATTCAAGAAGCACATGAACTGGCTGGACGTGCTGCCTTCTCCTTACTTTGTGAAGGCATCGCCCAAGATAATCAACCTCATGAAGGATGTCACCGTGAAGGGCGTAACCATATCGGCAAACGGCTTCTACGGTCCCCAGGGCCGTGTGGTACGCGTTCCGCTGGCAATGCCCAACATGCTGGAAGACATTGAGAGCTTCCGCTTCTCCACCGGCGGAGAGGACTACCGCATCACCAATTTCGAGATGGAGAGCTCCCCGCTCGCTGGTCTTGCCGCACACCTTGGCCACAACGCCTCCACGGTATGCTGCATCATAGCCAACCGCTACCTTCAGAGCTCCAACCCGGACTACAAACCCGCCATCCGCAAACTTGTGGAACTGGCAGTAGACAGAATGTCAACACTTTAATGTAGAGTGAATAAAGGTATACTATTGCGTAACGCGCTTCTGATAGCGGCCGTTACGCTTTTTTCTTGCAAGCGCGAACCGGAATACGACGCCTGGGCCGCAGGCGAAACATCGGAGATTAACGTCCTGGAGCAGGCCGGGAAGAAAGAGTACGTGCAGGCGGAGCCTATAGTGCGAGGCGGCCATCTGAAGGTCCAGACCGGAAAATCCGTTACAATAGACGGCGTAAAGTATCTTCAGGCATCGTCCGGGAGCCGCAAAATCATGGTTCCGGAGGCCTCCACGGCGTCCAGTCCGGCAGAAACCGTCCGCGAAAAGGAACTCTGGGTCCAGACCGGAGCCTCCATGATTGACGATACCCTTAGCTCCCACATTGGCGCTTTCGCCCGTAAGGGGAACCGCCTGGAGGTGCTGGGATGGGACCGCCTCATGCCGGACGGCCGGGTGCACCGCTACAACGTCCGCATGGGCAATGCGGAAGGATGGATCTTCGGCAAGTATGCCGTCCTCACGGAGGCAGAGGCCAATGAGCGCTTCTCCCAATTTGACGATGCCCACGCCGCCGTCCGCAACTCCTTCAAGGGCGGCGATGCCATAGGGTGCGAATTCCGTCCCTATGAGAAGCCCGCCTTCGCAGACCGTCCTATGCCCAACCCGGTCAACGCCTTCTACCTCACCATATCCCCGGTAGGGCTAAAGCACATCGACGACTATATCGCCCTCGCGGACAGCACCCGCATAAACGCCTTTGTCATCGACATCAAGGACGATCAGTGCCCCGGCTACAAGGCCGAAGCCATGGAGAAACATTCTCCCACAAACTACAGTCATGCCGGTTCAACGAAGGAGGCCCTGTACAAGGAGGTGGTGGAGAAACTCCACGCAAAGGGGTATTACGTAATTGGCCGCATCACCTGCTTTAAGGACGGCTACTACGCCCAGGACCATACATCGTCCGCAATCTGCATGAAGGCCGATGGAAAACCGTTCCTCCACAACAATACCTACTGGCCCAGTGCCTACGCCCGCGACGTTTGGCAGTTCAATGTGGAGTTGGCGAAGGAATCGGTCCGCAAATTCGGGCTGGACGAGATCAACTTCGACTACGTCCGCTTCCCGGACAAGCTCATAAGCCTTGACGACCAGATAGACTACCGCAACCGTTACGGCGAATCCAAGGTCCAGGCCATCCAGAACTTCGTCCGTTACGCCTGCGACGAGCTCCATGAGCTTGGCGTCTACGTCTCCGTGGACGTCTTCGGGGAATCGGCAAATCCTGGCTATACCACTGCCTACGGCCAGTACTGGCCCGCCATATCCACCATCGCGGATGCCATCTGTGCAATGCCGTACCCGGACCATTTCGCGGACCATTACTACGGCATCTCAAAGCCATGGAACCATCCTTATGAGATACTGAAAGCGTGGGGAAAGAGAGTTCAGGGCCGCCAGGAGGTTACCGCAACACCGGCCAAGGTCCGTACATGGATACAGGCATACCACGTCATGCGCTGGGTGGACCCCAACGGCCTGGACAACACGCCAAACTTCATAGAGCGCCAGATCCGCGGCCTCTACGACGCCGGCCTTACCGGCGGTTACAACACATGGCTGGCCTCCGGCAACATTGCCGTATACCGCTCCCAGAAGGAGGCGTATGCGCTTGATTATCCTTCGTTACCGGCTATAGACAGCCTGAATACCTTTATTACCAAGTAATCAGTAGATATCGTCCACTGAGATATTCCCCCAGGAGAGGGTGGGAAGGGAAGGGTCGTCTATGGTAACGTCCATGGTGCGGCCTGTTCCAAGGATTACATTCTGCTCCAGAAATTCCTTCTCGATAGACCAGATGTACTCCATATATCCGGAGACCTCGTGCGTGCGGCCGGTAAAACGGTAGATGCAGTACTCCCAGCCGTTCTTTGCGAACTTTTCAGCAAGGGCGCTGCTGCCCCACATTCCGCGGCCCAGCGCACCGAAGTGCTTATAGGCCACGGCCTTGTCAGCCGTTCCGTGAAGAAGCAGGGTAGGGCAGGGGGCTGACTTGTATTTGGGAGCTCCCGAGTTGCTGATTATGGCTCCGGCAAAGGACATCACGCCCTTGAAATTGAAACCGGCGGGAAGGCCCTGCGTACGGCCGTTGACTATGGCGTATTCCGACGCCAGTGATATGATGGCGCCTGCGGAACTGCCGGAAATGACAAGGTTGTTGACGTCGATGCCCAGATCCTTGTTCTCCGCAAGGAAGGAAACGGCGGAGAAAACGTCTTCCACTCCCACTTCCTGCGCCAGGACAAAGCGGTCGCTGGCCTTGTATGCACCAATAAGGCCCTTTCCAACCTTATAGCCCTTCATTCCAAGACGATAGTCTATTGTGACCACATCATAGCCCTCCGCGTTGAGGATCTTGAACCATTTCTCTATGAAGGAATCGGTTCTTTGCCCCATGATGAAGCCGCCGCCGAAGACGAACATGACGGTGGGCTTGGGTTTACCCTGGAATGTGGTCTCTGAGCCTTCCGAGGCACGGAAAACATCAAGGTACAGGGAGCAGGTGTCCCTCTGGGCGAAACGGTATGTTTCCTGGGCTGCCGCTGAGAGTCCCAGCGCCAATGTCATCAAAAATAGTGCGATTTTTTTCATCTTTTTTCAGCTTGCGCAATGGTTTGGCGCAAGGTGGCCGTACCTTTGCAACAGAAAATAAAACTAAAAAGTCATGCGTAACACAGATTTCAACATGGAAGCCCTTGGAAACTTCATCGCCTGCGACTCTTCAATCGCCGCACTCAAAGACATAATCCGTGACCTGGACCTCGAGTTTGAGGACGCCCTTGCCCTTTAGGGCTTGAGCTCCACAACCGTGTTCTCCTTGTCCTGGGAAAGCCCCACCTTCAGGGTGACGGCCTCACCGGTAGTTCTCTTCCTGGAGGAAAGCGCCCTGTCGGAGATGATGAACTCTGACACCGGGTCTTCCACGTAACGTACAACAGCCCTCTTAAGAGGTCTGGCGCCAAAGGCGGGATCGTAGCCGGCATCGGCAATGAAACGCTTGGCGGCGGGGGTGATGGTGAGCTTGTAGCCGGCTTCCAATGCCCTGGACCTGAGGTCCTTAAGCTCTATGTCAATTATTTCCTCAATGGATTCCTTGGTAAGGGAATTGAAGTAAACCTGCTCGTCCACGCGGTTTATGAACTCCGGAGGAAATGCCTTCTTCACGGCCTTCTGGATCACGCTCTTGCGGTCCACATCCACATTCTTTCCGGCCGTGGCAAAACCTATTCCGCTTCCATATTCCTCAACTTCGCGGCTTCCCACGTTTGAGGTCATTATGACTATTGTGTTCTTGAAATCCACCATTCGGCCGTTGCTGTCCGTGAGACGGCCTTCATCCATTACCTGCAGAAGGAGGTTGAAGATGTCCGGATGGGCCTTTTCAATCTCGTCCAGAAGGACTACGCAGTAGGGCTTGCGGCGTACGCGCTCACTGAGCTGGCCGCCCTCTTCGTAACCCACGTATCCGGGAGGCGCGCCAATGAGGCGGGAGACGCTGAACTTCTCCATGTACTCGCTCATGTCTATGCGCACAAGGTTCTCCTCGCTGTCAAAGAGATACTCCGCCAGGGAGCGGGCCAGCTGGGTCTTGCCTACGCCGGTGGGGCCAAAGAAGAGGAAGGTGCCAATGGGCCTTCCGGGGTCCTTGAGGCCTGCCCTGTTGCGCTGGATGGCGCGGACCACGGTCTCTACGGCATCGTCCTGGCCTATGATTCTGTCCGTCAGGCGTTTGCGCATCTTGATTATGCGGTTGCCTTCGGATTCCGCAACCTTGTTCACAGGGATGCCGGTCATCTTGGAAACCACGGAGGCGATGTCTTCCGCATCCACGGTCTTTGTGTTCTTGCGGCCCATGGAGAGGCGGACCATTGAACCGGCCTCGTCCAGCGCGTCTATGGCCTTGTCCGGGAGGGAGCGGTCAGTGATATAGCGGTCCGTGAGGCGGACGGCGGCTTCTACGGCATCGTCCGTATATGTGATTCCGTGGAACTCCTCATACTTGGGTTTGAGGTTGGTGAGGATTTCTATGGACTGCTTGACGTCAGTAGGTTCCACTACAATCTTCTGGAAGCGGCGGTCAAGGGCGCCGTCCTTTTCCACAATCTTGGTGAACTCGTCAATGGTGGTTGCTCCTATGCACTGGAATTCTCCGCGTGCCAGGGCCGGCTTGAGCATATTCGCCGCATCCAGGCTCCCGGAGGCGCCGCCGGCACCCACGATGGTATGGAACTCGTCAATGAAAAGGATGATGTCCGGGTTCTCTCCGGCTTCCTTTATGATGGCCTTGAGCCTCTTCTCGAAGTCTCCGCGGTACTTGGTCCCAGCCACCACCGAGGCTATGTCCAGGGACAGAATCCGCTTTTTGGCCAGGGCCGATGAAATATTCCCTGAAGCTATCCTGAGCGCGATTCCTTCAACTATTGCCGATTTTCCGACGCCGGGCTCACCAATGAGCATGGGGTTGTTTTTTTTGCGGCGGCCAAGGATTTCTATGACGCGGGCTATTTCCGTGTCACGGCCAACAACGGGATCCAGTTTACCGTCACGTGCGGCGCGGGTGAGATCATATGCGAACTCCTCGATGTCAAGTTTCTTACCCTCTTCCGGGTCCTCTTCCGGACCCTGGGAAGGCTGGCGGTCTGCGGGCTGGTCATCGTCTTGGGATTTGGGCCTCAGGAGACCCTCGTCCTCAAAGTAGGCGAGGAGGCGGCCGTAGTCTATCCCGTGGGAGCGGAGGAACATCTGGCCATAGCTTTCCGTAGTGCGGCAAAGGGCCAGTAGAAGGTGCTGTGACATTGCTGCCGGGCTCTTGAGGCGCGATGCCTCCATGACGGTTATGCTAAGGACATTCTGGGCCTGGCGGGAGAAGTTTATGTTGTCCAGCTGCTCGTAGGGTATGGTCTCGTTGGTGAAGATGCGGCCGTCTATGAAGGCTTTAAGTTCAGCGGGTTCCACTCCAAGATTGCGTATAGCCGCGAATGCGGCATTCTCTTCCTCCCTAATGATTCCAAGGAACAGATGGTCCGGGCCTATTCCGTAGCTCCCGGTACGCATGGCCTCTTCCCTTGCGTATTTGATGACGGCATTGAGGTCGTCGGATACTTGTAATTGCATGTTCTTATAATGTGAATTACAAATATAAGTCTTTTCTTTTAATCTTCCTTCAGACTGAACTCCTTGCTCCATTCACGGCCGTCAGGCGCTTTCACCACTATGGTTACTGACTCTGCCTCAGGGGCGGGCTTTACGGCGTAGAAGTGGCTGAGGGCCAGGGGACGTTTGTATTTGGGAATCTTTTCGAAGTTCCCTTTGTAGACTTCAAGGATCTCTGACGTATAGTCCGATGAGGTCTCCCACACCTGCTCAGCGGCCCCCATGTACTTACCGTCCTGATACCAATCCACGGTCCATGAAGAATCCGCCATCCATACGTTGGCGACTATGGATTCCGGGTGGCGCGAAGCCTTTCCAATGCCTGTGAACGAAACCTGGAAGCTGTCCGGGTAGTCTATGTTGTGCCAGTCCCAGCTTACCTGTCCGCCCACTGACGATATTACCTGGTAGCCGCGAGGAGAGCCGTCCTTGCACCAGTCCGTAGCCCACCATGCGCCTCCTATGGCGGCGGCGTTATGGTCTGTCACACTGGCGTTTATGACCTGGGTATTCATGATGTGTGTATGCCCGGACAGTATCTCCACGGGGTATCCGTCCAGGATTTCAAGCATCTTGCCGGCGTTGTCTATATCTTTACTCTTGAACTCAAAGACAAAGCGGATGGGGCTGTGCTGAGCCATGTAGATATGGGTTCCCTTGGGGACAAACTCCAGCAGACCTTTCACAAAATCCAATGTCTCTTCCGGGTATCCTTCGCTGTAATTGTTGGAAGACTTCTCAGGATCCTCGAGGCCGCTGGCCTTGAAGATAAGGGAGTTTACGCCAATCAACAGGTCTTTGCCCATCCATAGGGCATAGTTGTAGGGTCCGAATGCGGCTTCGTATGCCTCTGCTGCGGCCACTCCGCTTCTGTTCTGAATGAAGTCATGATTGCCGATGACCGTATAAAAAGGCATCCTGACGGTGGAGATGACCTCCTTGTAGGAGTCGAACATTCCAAGTTTGTTCCAGGCGACGTCGCCAAGCACCATGCCCACGGTGGGCCTTTGGGCGCTGAAACTGTCCGCCATATGGCGCAGGTCTTCCAGCGGGCGCTCCTTGAAGCGCTTCAGGTGCTTTTTGTTCTGCATCTGAGGGTCAGATATGCTGAAGATGGTGTAATCCTCGCCTTCACCCAGGGGTTGGAGATCAAACTTGAATACCCTATTGCCTTTTACAGGCATATAGAACTGGGGAACGCCAGAGGAATAATCTGCCACGTATCCGGAAGGAGTGACGATGAAAACAAACCTGGCGTTCTTGTGCGTATTGAATTTGAAGGAACCGTCTTGGGCGGTTTTCGTGAAACGGTATCCGTCCGACACAATAACATTGCCAAGAGGTACTCCCTGGGAACTTACGCTGCCTTTCACCCTTTTAGCCTCCAGAGGCATGTAAACCAGGCAAATCAGTGATACTGCGGCGATAAAGAAATGGTTTCTCATCCAACAATCATTTTTGTTTTAACAAATTTAAGAAAAAAGCAGGAAAAACTACGTTTTTCAAGAAAAAACCCGTATCTTTAAGGGTTTAAAAAACATAATTAAAACACACTTCAACTGATAATATGAGTCGTAGATTCCTATTATATAGTTTCTTTGCCTCACTGCTTTTGGCTTTTGCATGGTCTTGCAACAAGCCCGACGGCGGTTCGGATACTTCTTTGAACGATGTCCAGTTCGCCATCCCTGAAAGACTCGAAGTCCCTTATGGCAGTGAGACCATATCTTTCCGCATACAGTTTGGCAAGAAGCCGGCGGCAGGGGACAGGATTGTCCTTGGTGAACTGCCGGAATGTCTGGTCAAGGACATATCGTCAAGTTCTTTTACCGTGGACATCACCAAACTGTGGGACGTTCCCCTTTCCAGCGGAACCTATACTGTAACCATCAGGAGAGGCACCCAGTCCCAGAAGAGGGGAGAGATGCAGGTGGTTGTTACTGCGGCCGCCGGGGATATCCTTGAGCCCGCCATGGGCAGCACCGTCTACGGCAAGGTTATCTGCGCCGGCAAAGGTGTCGAGGGAGTGAGCGTCTCTGACGGTGTGGAGGTGGTCCGCACAAATAAGGACGGCGTCTACCAGCTTCCTTCAAAGAAGTACCACAAATATGTTTTCATCTCCGTCCCTTCTGGTTATGAGCCTGCAAGGCAGGGAATCCTTCCCACAATTCACGCCCAGCTTACCAAGTCGGAATCCGCTCCCGAGCGCGTAGATTTCCAGATCAAGGAGGCCGGGGACCAGACAAGCCATACTATGCTGGTCATGGGAGACATCCATCTTGCCAACCGCACCAACGACCGCAACCAGTTCAAGGATTTCGTAAAGGACATAAACGCCTATTCCCTTGCCCTGAGCGGCCCTGTCTATGGCCTCACCCTTGGAGACATGACATGGGACCTGTACTGGGAAGTGAACAATTACCATTATTCTGATTATTTGGCGGACGCCCAGGCCATCCAGGGCCTCACCATCTACCAGACCATAGGAAACCATGACCACAGCATGTACCTGGCCGGGGATTTTGACACCGTGATAGAGTATAAGCAGAAGGTGGCTCCCACATACTATTCCTTTAATATAGGAAACGTCCACTATGTGGTCCTTGACGATGTCGAGTGCACCAATTCCAAAGCCACAACGGATGATAACGGGAAGGCCTGTTACGAAAGGACGTACAACTCAAACCTTGTCCAGGAGCAGTTGGACTGGCTGCAGAAGGACCTTTCATACGTCAGTAAAACCACTCCTGTGGCTGTTTCCATGCACATACCGCTTTACACCGCTTCCGGATCCTATAACTGGAGTACATCGGCCTTCAAGGAACACGCCAAGTCTCTGGAGAACCTCCTGAAAGAGTTTACGGAAGCCCATGTCTTTACCGGCCACACCCACGTGGTATACGGCGTGGACAAGCGCAGTACCAACAATATCTTTGAACACAACAGCGGTTCCGTCTGCGGAACCTGGTGGTGGAGCGGAAACGAAACTCCCGGCGTCAGCATCGGCCAGGACGGCTCTCCCAGCGGATACATGGTGGTAAAGGTGAACGGAAACCAGTTCTCCTGGCAGTTCAAGGGCACCGGCAGCCCCATAAGCACGCAGTTCCGCACGTATGACCGCAACAATATCCACATCAACGCCAGTAATTATGTTCCTAACGGCGA
>JAILJO010000115.1 GCA_024694675.1 Bacteroidales bacterium
AAACTGTCGAAGAAATACTATTTTTGCTCGACGGAATTATGACTCGCGTATGAAAATCCCAAGATTCGTTATCCTCAACAATCCCGACGAGAATTTCACCAACGTCGTGATGGAGACCAGACCGCCGTTCTTCCTCGGCAAAGTGTACAGCATCCCGAAGAAGGAAGTCGATGCCGTGGAGCAGATGATGGCCGACCTCGCCAACGAGCGCACCACCGCAGTCAAGCTGCCGGGGTACACCATCTTCCTCGTAGCATCTGGTACACTGGCAGGAGGAGTGCTGGATCCTGAACAGGCAAAGCCACTTCTCCGAGAAATGGGCGACTTCTACAAGTCGGCAGTACTGGAGCGGAAGCGGGGCAAGAACAGGCTGTATCAGGAAGGAGTACCAGACGACCTCGACCGCATCAACGGCCAGAGAATCCGAGAGGCAAAGGCCGAGGGCCGCAAAATCTTCCTCGATCAGAAGTAAACGAAGAAGGGCAAGGACTTTGAAATCCTTGCCCCTTTTCTTGCCCCAATGTGCCGTAGAAGGCACTGAAAGCTGGATTTTCGTGACTCCAACAGGACTCAAACCTGTAACCTTTTGATCCGTAGTCAAATGCTCTATTCAATTGAGCTATGGAGCCAGTTTGGAGGGCCTTCAGGCCACTTCCTTATTTTTCTGCAGTGTAGACTTTCTCGCGGATGCGGGCCTTCTTACCGGTGAGGTCTCTGAGGTAGAAGATACGGGCGCGGCGGACCTTGCCATACTTGTTAACCTCAATGCTGTCAATGAACGGGGACTGGTAGGGGAAAATCCTCTCTACACCCACGCCACTGGAAATTTTGCGGACGGTGAAGGTTCTGGTGAACGGATCCATACCACTGATCTGGATAACCACGCCACGGAACTTCTGGAGTCTCTCCTTATCACCTTCCTTGATCCTGTAGGTCACGGTGATGGTGTCACCGGCCTTGAACTCCGGGTAGGAAGCGGCTTTGTCATTCTGGAAAGCCTGCTCTGCAATCTTTATCAAATCCATAATTTCTTTCTTCTTTTATGCAACATTGCGGTTTGGCTCCTTACAAGAGGTTGCGTTTGTTTTGGGACTGCAAAGGTATAAACTTTTCCGGACTCTCCAAAACTTTTTGCAATATTTTTTAGAAAATATTTTTTACCTTGTCGAAGGTGTTCTTGTCTTCCCGGGTCAGGTCCGGAGTGAAACTGGAACTGTTGCGCATGCTTTCCAGCATCTCCTTCTCCTGGCGGGACAGTTTGTGGGGCACCCAAACCTGGAATTTGACGTAAAGGTCTCCGGTGCCGCGGCCGTAGCCCTGCACGCTGGGAAGGCCCTTCCCACGGAGCTTGACGACGGTTCCGGACTGGGTACCGGGCTCCACCTTTACTTTATAGCTTCCGTCCAGGCAGGGGACCGACACTTCGCAGCCCAGCATGGCGTCCATCACCGAAATGATGCGGGTGTAGAAGAGGTTGTTGCCGTCCCGCTGAAGCTGGGGATGGGCCACCTCGTTCACCACCACCAGCAGGTCTCCGTTCACACCGCCGTGCGGAGCGGAGTGGCCCTCGCCGCGGATGGTGATCTGCATGCCGTCCTCTACGCCGGCGGGGATGCGGACGCGCACCATTTCCCGGCGGCGCTCCAGGCCCGTGCCGTTGCAGCGCCGGCAAGGATTGCTGACGATTTTTCCCTCTCCCTGGCACTGGGGGCAGGTGCCGATGGTATAGCCCATGCCGCCGAACAGACCGCGGGTCTGCTGCCTTACGCGGCCTTGTCCGCCGCAGGTGGGGCAGGTCTTGATGTCCGATTCGCTCCGGGCACCTTTGCCGCCGCAGTCCGGGCAGGGACGGGCGCGTTCGATGGATACTTCCTTGACGCAGCCACTTGCAATCTCTTCAAGGGTAAGCTTTACGCTGGTACGGATATCACGGCCACGGACTACGCGGGTACCGGAATCCGCCCCGCCGCCAAAACCGCTGAACCCGCCGCCGAAGCCGCCGAAATCGAACCCGAAACTGCCGCCGAAGATGTTGCGGAGGAAATCGTTGATGTCCATGCCGCCGAAGTCGAACCCGCCGGCGCCGCCGCCCATCTGCTCTGCCGCGAAGCCGTACTGGTCGTACTTTGCCCTTTTGTCAGGGTCTGACAGGATGGAATATGCCTCTGCGGCCTCCTTGAAGTTATCCTCAGCGGTCTTTTTCTCCGCGTCCGAGCCGTTTACCCAGCGGTCCGGATGCCACTTGAGGGCAAGTTTGCGGTAGGCCGATTTAATCTCTTCCGCCGACGCCTTTTTGTCGACGCCAAGGACCTCGTAGTAATCTCTTTTGTTAGCCATAATCTTATGCTCCTACAACGACCTTGGCATACCTGAGGACCTTTCCGGCCAGGGTATAACCCGTTTGGACCACGTCAATCACCTTTCCCTTGAGGTCTTCCGACGGGGCCGGGAAGGTGGTTACGGCCTCATGGAGTTCTGTATCGAAGTCGGCGCCCTTGGCCTCGATTTTCTCGAGGCCTTTGGTCTTGAGGTACGCCGTTAATTTACCGAAAATCATTTCCGTGCCTTCCTTGGCGGCGGAGCTGTCCTGGCTCTTTTCCAAGGCGGCCAGGGCTATCTCACAATCGTCCAGAATGGGGAGAAGGCCTTTGATGGTGTCTGCCGATGCGCTGCTCACAAGGGCCAGTTTCTCTTCTGCAGTGCGACGGCGGAAAGTGTCGAACTCTGCCATGAGGCGGAGGTAATCGGCTTTGGAATCCGACGCCTGCTTCTGAGCCTCCTCCAGCTTCTGGGAGGCTTCTTCCAACTGGTTGTTAAGCCCTTCTACACGCGCTTCCAGCGCTGCCATCTTCTTGCCTTCCGGCACCTGTGTATTCTTTTCTTTTGCCATAATCATTTAAAATTCGCCGCAAAGATAGCAAAATATCTGCCAATGCGGATACTCTGCCATTCTGTCAGTTTGCGCGCGCGGGACCACCGGATCCAGAAGGTCCCATTTCTCCGCGCTGAGCTTTCCCTGCTCGAACAGGGTCATGAGGCGGTTTTCATATGCCCTCTGCTTTTTGGGAGGCATTGTGTCGATGAAATCACGGACGTCCATATCTGCCTTGGCGGCGTTGCAATGGGGGCATGCGCATACCTTGTTGGCGAAGTCTCCTCTCCCCCCTTTTGACCGCGGGACGATGTGGTCCGTTTCCATGGTTTCTACGGTAAGTGGATGGCCGCAGTAAATGCAGCAGCCTGCGCTCTCCTGGAGCAGGCGTTCACGGGTGTTGTTCTGACGTTTCATAGCTCTTTGGTTTTATAAGTTTTCTGCAAAGGACGCACTCCAGCCCCACATTCCCCAATTTTGGATAGCCTCTCCAAAATTTGGTAATCCGGAAAATAATATTACATCTTCCTCAACCGCCACGCCCTCCTCAAAAACAGGCCAAAAATAAGGACGGCCCCTGGTTTTCATGGGGGTCGTCCTTAAAAAACGCCTTAAAATGAGGACGGGTGCTATAAAACTATGTTGCTGTTTACTGCTTCAAGGACTTTGGCTTCAAGTTCCAGGGCTTCGGTCACGATGGCGTCGGCACGGGCCAGGAGCGGCTCTGCGGGGGCTTTGTCCTGGAGGCCGGCGCAGTTGATGCGGACGTTGAGGCGGGCGCCTTTGATGCCGGCAACAGCTGCAAGGGCTGCAACACCAGCGTCTGAAGCACTGGCAGGATTGCCCTTCAGGGCCATCTCAAGTGCCAGCGGAAGTGCCTTGAGGGATGTTTCCATAGTCTCCAGCGGCACGGAGGCTGCGTAAAGCGTGGCTTCTTCCATGGCTTTTTCGCGTACAGCCTTTTCTTCCGGAGTGCCCTTGGGCATGGAGAAGACGTCCATTATGCGGTTGAAAGCGGCGGTGTCCTCGTCAATAAGCTGCAGGAGGCGGTCCACCAGGGCCTGACCCTTTTCTGCAACGTCGCTGAACTCTTTCCATCTGTCGTCCCAGCCGCGTTTGTGGGCACTGAGGTTTGCGACCATGGTGGCCAGGGCCGCTGCCGCTGCACCCATTGCTGCCGATATTGAACCGCCGCCGGGGGCTGCGGATTCAGAGGCGGTTTCGCGGATGAAGCCGGCGAGAGTCATGTCAACAAGGCCCTTCTTGTCATCGGCAATCAGATATTCTATGACTTTTTCCTTGGGATTGAAGGGCTTGAGATCGTCAAGGGACATGCTCTTGACGGCGATTTTGATTATTTCCTCTTCGCTTATGCCAAGGGAGCGCTGCTGCTTTTCGAGGTAGAACTTGCCGGCTTCCGTGAGGACCTTTTTGGGGACCAGGCCGACTATTTCTGCACCGGTGACGCGGAGGCCTCTGGCTGCTGCTGCCCTGGAGACTTCCTCAAAAGCAACGTGCAGTGGTGTGGTGTCTATGTCCGTGAT
>JAILJO010000012.1 GCA_024694675.1 Bacteroidales bacterium
AGCAGGCCTTGGAACTCACCAGCCCGCTGGGGGACATAGCGTCCGAGGAGAGGAAGGAACTCTTCCACAACTTCGACACCGCTTTCGTGGACATCTTCCCGGATTTCCTGCAGACAGTTAACAGGTGTCTCAAGCCGGAAGCCCAGATTGTTCCAAAGAAAACGGAGATCCTTTCCACGGAACTTCGCATCCTCGCGCTTATTAAATTAGGTATAGAAGACAGCACAAAGATTGCCGAGATGTTGCAGTGCTCCGTAAAGACAGTGTACAATCTCAGGTCCGGACTCAAGGCCAGACTCGCCGTCCCGGAAGAAGAGTTCAAAAGGGTCATTTCTGAGCTATAATGCCAATTTGGGAACAATTTTTCGTTTCCCTAAATTAGTTATTAAAATTATTTAATAGGCTGATTATCAATAAATAATACTTTCCCGAAATATCCTGTTATTTCCCGATTTTTTCCGACGTTTCCTAACGCCGGATTTTTTTTATAGTTTTGTGTCAAAAGATAACTACGTTATGCGAGCAGCAACTAACATTCTAAAACGAACCATTTTAACTCTTTTCCTGATTATTCAGGTTGTATGTTGTGCGGCAGGCAAAGCCGCTTCCGTCGCCCCTGCCGCTGCGGACAATAAGCCGCAGCACAACAGCAAGAAGACTCTCAGGGTTCTTTACTGGAACATCCAGAACGGAATGTGGGCCGGTCAGCCGGACCACTATAATGCTTTCGTAGAATTCATCAAGTCCTGGGACCCGGACATCTGCATTTTCGATGAAGGCGCCACAATCTATTACGACGGCACCCATGAACACATGCCCAACGAGGAGCGCTACCTCCCGGCCCATTGGGGAGAGCTCTGCGCCCGCTGGGGCCATACCCATCACAGGGTGACGCCCCGCCGTCCCTCCACTTCCACGCCGTACGGCCTCACCAACTATCCTGAGGTGGTCACCTCCCGCTATCCCATAGACAGCATAAAGATAGTCAAGGGACACAAGCCGGACTCCGTGATTGTGAATTACAGCGGCTGGTTCCAGGTTCACGTGGAAGGCGTAGAAAAGCCTCTCAATATTATCACCCTGCACCTCAAGAACGGTAAACACGGCTATGGCGTTCCCAGTGATCAGCGCGAAGCCAGTGCCGCAAGATATGAAGGCGAGCAGCACCGCGTCAAAGAGCTCACCTGCATCCTGGACCACACGGTCCGCAAGACCAAGAATCCGGACCAGGAACTCTGGATCATGGCAGGTGACTACAACTCCTACAGCCGCAAGGACAATTACAAATATAAGTGGAACAGTGCATCCCTGGGCTTCCAGACGCAGGATTACATGATCTTCCACTCTCCTTTCTACGACCTGTTCGACTGCTGCTATCCGGATGACTTCCTGCCCACCTGCGGAAATCTGAGGATAGATTATATGTATGTCTCCAAACTCATGCTCAAGGCCTGTATAGACATCTACCAGCAAACGGACAGCTACACCAAGCGTGAGCATTCAGGTGTATCCACGTTCTACATTCCTTCGGACCACTATCCAATCGTGGCGGATTTCAAGTTGTCAAAAATGAAGTAATATCATATGAACAAACACTCATTAATCTTTCTGTGTGCGTCCATTGCTGCAATAATCCCCGGTTGCAGCAATTATGACAAACCTTCGTCTCAGGTGAGAGAGGACTACATCAAGGTGTACGAGACCTCGCCGGACAAGCTGGTGGACGACATCCAGATTCCATTTGACGGGGCGCAGGACGGAAAGATCCACGTCCTTTCCAACGTTCCGCTGCAGTGGAAATACCTCATTGACCAGACAATAACGGACACCGGATGGTTCAAGATCAAGTCTGTTGAGGAAGTTGAGGCCGGTCACACTGTGGTAACCTATGATGCAGCGTCTCTGATAGACCTGAATTCCCTGGACCGCCGCGGTTGCAGTCTCAGTTTCTCTTCTCCGGAGGCATACCTGGGCAAGTTCATGTCTGTCCGTCAGGGATATTCCAGGCACTTCCTGGAAGACTTTTCAGACGAGCTTGACGGAACCGTGATCATTACCGGCAAGCAGACGTACACCACCCAGGAGTACCCTGTCCTTAACGGAGACTTTTACGACTACATCTCATTCAACGCCTGGGCGGTGACGGACAATGAGTTCCTGTCAAAGAACATCACCCTTGACATCACCGTCTCCGGCGGCAAGTTCTTTGACACGGACCTTACCACCTACAGGATCAACGTTCCCATTGGAACCGGCCCTGCCAGGGACAACTTCAAGTACCTGCTCCTGGTTGGCAACGGCGAGCGCCTGAGCGCCAAGACCACATTTACCTTCAGCACGGCGAATGACGACCACGTCTACGTCCATGTAGACAATTTTGCGGCATATCAGGTCACGGAAGCTGACCTCCTGATGCTGTTCGACGATGAAGATTTCTTTATTGAAGAAGACGAACCGGACTGGATATGATGAAAAGACTGATTACTCTAATTCTGGCGCTCCTGACGGTTCTCCCCGCGTGGAGCCAGACCCGCAAGGTAAGCGGTGTTGTCCGTGACGATAACGGCGAAGTCATGCCCGGTGCCATCGTCGTGATTAAAAGCGGCAGTGCAACCGGCGCAGTGACTGCTTCAGCCACTACGGACTCCGCCGGTAAGTATACCATTGACTGTAAGGACGGAGACTATCTGTCCGTCTATTTCCTGGGTTACAACGAGGCCGTCTTCCCGGTCAAGGGCAAGAAGACCATAGATGTATCCCTGGTTCCGGATGCCAGCATGCAGCTGGAAGACGTCGTGGTCATCGGCTACGGCGCGGTCAAGAAGGCGGACCTCACCGGTTCCGTCACATCGGTTAAAATGGCCGATCTCCGCGACGAACCCGTCCTTTCCGTTGACCAGGCCCTCCAGGGCCGTGTGGCCGGTATGGAGGTCACCAGCACGGACGGTGAACCCGGCTCAGACGCCGTTATCCGTATCCGCGGTTCCCGCTCCATCACCGCCTCCAACGACCCTCTGATAGTGGTTGACGGCGTCATGGACGCGGTATCGTCCCTCAGTGACATCAACCCTACGGACATTGAGTCCATCTCCGTCCTGAAGGATGCGTCCTCCACGGCCATCTACGGTGCCCGCGGTGCAAACGGCGTTATCATTATCACCACCAGGGGCAGCGCTGACGCGGCAGACCCCGGCCAGAACCTCTCCATCTCCTTCAAGGCCAGCGGCGGCGTATCTTCACTGCCACGTAATCTTGACCTGATGGATTCTGAGCAGTACGGCATCTACCGCAACGAGTACGTCCAGCACGCCGGCCTGTCGTCCAACATGAATATGAACACCCCGCTCAGCGGCCTGTCCGTGAAGGAACCGTTCGGCATGGGCGAGGGTACAAACTGGATTAAGGACATCAGCCGTGTGGCGCCGTACCAGAACTACTCCCTGTCCATGAACGGTTTCGCCGGCAAGCAGAAATTCTATGCCGCCCTCTCCTACAGCGATGAGCAAGGTATCATTAAAAAGAGCGGCAAGCAGAACATAACCGGTACCCTGAACATCACCAACACTATGTTCAAATGGCTCACGGTCTATGCAAACCTCCGTTACCAGTATCGCCTGCAGGACAACTTCCTCACCCAGATCGGCGGTGGCGGAATCTATTATGCAGCAGAGTATTTGTCCCCGCTCATCAAGCCCTCGGACTCTTACAACCCGCTCAACAACTCCATTACAACCCAGGCAAATGCGGTTGTCCGTCTGAATGAGAACACGGACAACACGGACCGCAGCATGCTCAACATTTCCATTGGCGCCAACGTGAGGTTAGCTGCTCCTCTTAAATATAAGACAAAGTTCAACTACTATTTCTTCGACCGCCAGCGCTATAAGTATAATCCATCCACACTTCCGTCAAGGACAGACGAAATGGGCGGCTATGCCTACCGTCAGAACTACGGAGAGCAGAGCCTCTACTATGAGCAGACGCTGGAGTATTCCAGGGAGAACAAAATCCATCATTTCGACGCTACCCTTGGCCAGACCTTCAAGCATTTCACAAGCCACACCTTCAGCCTTGACGGCGAAGGTTATATTGTGGACGCTATGAAATGGAACAACATGAGCGCCGTACTCAACAAGGAGAGTTATGGCGCAGGAACAAGCGCGGTTGTAAAGGACAAGATGGCAATGTTCACCCGTGTCAATTACAATTTCAAGAAGCGTTACTATCTCACCCTCACCGGCCGTCTGGACGGAGCATCCAACTTTGCGGCCAACCACAAGTGGGGCTTCTTCCCGTCAGCCGCATTCAAGTGGTCCATGTACAAAGAGCCAATCTTCAAGAATGCAGACTGGCTTGACGAGCTCTACCTGAAGCTCAGCCTCGGCCAGTCCGGTAACGACCTTAACCAGGCCTACAAGTCCCTTGCTAGGATGGACTCCGGTTCCGGCGGATATCCTTTCAACGGTTCCTACAGCCAGGAGTACTGGCAGGCCAGAATCGAGTCTCCCAACCTCACCTGGGAAACCACCACTCTGGGCAACATCGCCCTGGAAGGTGCTTTCTTCAACAACAGGGTCAGTTTCACGTTCGAAACTTACAAGGCAATCACAACGGACCTTCTCCTTACGGTGAAGACCCCCCAGCACACCGGTTACGACGACAAGTACCAGAACATCGGCCGTACCACCACCCAGGGCTGGGAATTCACGCTGAATACCCGCAACGCGGTGAAGCGCAACTTCAGCTGGTCCACGGATTTCACCATTTCCCATGCATCGTCCATTGTGAACGATATCGGCGCGGAGTCGGAGGTAATTACCAGATGGGCTCCTGTGGGCGGTTACATGACCGTGGGCTACAGGGTAGGATATCCCGTGAACTCATTCTGGGGCTTCCAGTATGCGGGTGTCTGGCATAACCAGGAGGAAATAGACCGCAATAAGATCACCCACTCCTATGCCAACGACGCAGCATCCACAAAGCTGGGCTATCCCATCTACATAGACCAGAACCACGACGGTTCCCTGAACTCCAGCGACATTGTGTACCTTGGCACTCCGGACCCCATCATCTCCGGCGGTCTGCAGAATACCTTCCGTATGAAGGCCTTTACGCTGGGTGTATTCTTCTCTTACGCGTTGGGCGGAAAGGTTCTCAACTACTCTGAATACTATATGGCCGGTTCCCGCCGTACCAACCAGTACGCATACATGGTCAACGCCTGGCACCCCATCAAGAATCCCAATTCCAACCTTCCCCGTGCCGGTATTTTCGACGGCAATGCGGTGCCCAGTTCCTTCCTTGTCCACGATGCCTCTCATCTTCGTCTGAAGACCGTGAGCATTGGATATCACTTCAACGTAAAGAGCCGTGTCCTCCGCGAACTTGACATTACCTGCTCCGGAGAAAACCTCTATCTGTGGAGTAACTACAACGGGTTCGACCCGGATGTCTCTTCCGGCGGAACAAACGGATACGACAACTCCTACTATCCCAAGCCACGCCGCGTGGTGGTCAGCGTTGTAATGAAATATTGATGAGCCGTATGAAAAAGTATATCATAATCTTATCGATAATCGCAGGCGCCCTCTGCTCCTGCTCGCTCCAGGAAGACCCTTCCGCAATCGTGAGCCCGTACAAGTTCTTCAACACCACTGTACAGATCCGTGCAGCCGTGAACGGGTGCTATGACCCCCTGAACAACTTCCACGACCTTCGTTATTACATTGCCATAGAAGGCACCACGGACCTTGCGTCCACTAACGGATCGGCCCAGAAGGACGCCCGTCTGGACATCAACCCCGCCAGCCCAGGCGCCGGAAACGCTGTCTGGCAGTGGTGCTGGAAGGGTGTCCGCTATTGCCTCAGTACCATCGCCGGCATCCAGCGCTCCACGCTTGATGAGAGCGACAAGCTGCCATACGAGGTGGAAACCCGCATACTTCTTTCCTATTATTATTACGTACTCACCAGTTTCTTCGGCGACGTCCCGTTCTACGAAGACTACGTTGAGGACGATGATGATATGCTCCGCATTGCGCAGCTTGGCCGCATGAGCGCCGTTGAGACCCGCAGGACTCTCATAGAGGAGCTCAAGACCTATGTTCCCACCCTGCCCCAGATACGTACCTGCGACCAGCCAATGAACAACTGCGGCGCAGCCATGGGCTGGATGATGATAGCCAAGATGGCCGCCTGGAACAAGGATTGGGACGACGTCATCTACGCCTGCGAGCACCTGGAAGCCATTTACGGAGACCTTTCCCAGTATCCTTATGAGGACGTTTGCTTCCGTAACAAGAATACCAAGGAATCCATATTCGAAATCAATCACGAGTACATGGATGGCGGTATAGATTATACCCCGCCGTCAAGCCTTGCCATCAATTCCGTGGTGCTGCCTTATCCCAAGACCACCGGAACATGCATCTTTGACGGTGTAACCATCCCTGAACTTGGAGATGTGGTCACCTGCTACACCCCGCTCAGACCCACAAGTTACATGAAAACCACCGTGTCTCCCGGCGGAAAGGGTGACATCCGCCGCGAATACAACATGAGTACCGGCTGGGACGGCGTCAAATTCAACGGCGGCCGTACATGGATGGGTCAGAAGTTCTGGTGCTTCCACACCTACAGGAACTATGACAACAACAACTACAAGATCCTGCGTTATGCAGACGCTGTCCTTCTCCTTGCTGAAGCCTGGTGCGAGAAAGGCGAGTATTCCAAGTCCATCGACTATCTGAACAAGGTCCGCACCCGTGCGGAAATTGCTCCCTATTCCTTCTACGGCGAGGTCAAGCTACGCGGTGAAATCCGCGACGAGCGCGGCCGTGAGCTCTTCGGCGAATGGGGCCGCAAGTACGACCTCGTCCGCTGGGGCATCTGGTACGACCAGGTCTCAGCCTACAACCTCTACAGTAACGTACAGGCAAATATCCGCCCGTGCCATCAGTACTATCCCATCCCGGATGTCCAGTGCGCCCGTTCCGGCCGCATCCTCACCAATCCGGAATATGACAAATATAACCTTTCAGGAGAATAGGGGATATGAAGAAGATTGCATTATATATATTGGTGCTTCTCTCCGCGCTTTCATGCGTGGAGCAGAAGGCAGAGTATGACCAGACCCTTGGTCTTCTCTCGAATTACAATATCCTTTCCAAAGATGGCGGCAGTACTCAGGTGGCCGTGTTCTCAAACACGGACTGGACTGTTGAGATGGACCATCCCGTCTCCTGGGCTTCCATAGACCGCTTCGGCGGCCACAAGTCCGGCTATCTGGTATTCAACTACGAAATCAATTACGGCCGCGCCCGCCGCGTGGTACTTGTATTCAAGGCAGGGGATGAGACAATGACTCTGAACATGTACCAGAGCCCTCGTTTCTCAGATTCGGACTGCATCCTGGACCTTGACGTCTCGTCAATCAATGCATCGGCCGCCGGGCAGACGGAGGTCATCGCCTTCGAGACTAACCTGGTTTACGAGCTTGATGAGATGTTCCTCACCATAACCTACCCGGAAGGCCAGGAGCCCGCTACTCCCTGGATTACGCTCAGGAGCGTGGAACTGGACAACATCGTCATTGAGATTGCCCCCAACAATACCGGCGCTGAGCGTACGGCCAATGTAAGGCTCACCCACATGGATGCCGGCTCTTATGACTCCACCGAAGGAGATCCCGTTTATTCCAACACCATCAACGTAGTTCAGGCAAAATAGCTTATGAAAAAGACAACTATACTTATTGCAATAGCTTCTCTGGCACTTCTGCTGTTCCAGTCCTGCGACAAGAACTACCACGAGGTCTTCGCCCCGGACGAGCTTGGTATGGAAGAGCATGAGTTCTTTGTGGAAAAGACCGGTGGAGACGTGGATATTCCGTTCATAACAAACAAGCAGGGAGAAATCTCGCTCATCAACCAGGAAGACAACTCCTGGATACAGCTGGGCGTCACCACTTTTGACAAGGACGACACCCTGCCCGTTCACGTCCAGGCCAACGACGGCTTCAAGCGCCGTGCAGATATTCTCTTCAAGACAGAAACCCGCAAGGACACCGTTTCCGTGTTCCAGGAAGGCGGCGTGGAAGAGAAATTCTACGTTTCTGCAGGCTCCATGGTCGTTTATAACGGCACCGGTGGAGTGAACACCGTGGTTACTGACATCAACGTTCCCCTCAGCAGAATCCAGACAGAAGTCCGTTATTCCGGCACCGACGAATGGATCCAGGATTGCCAGCTTACCGCCAATGCCTTTACGTTCAAGACCACTGACAATACGGACAAGAACTACATGCGCCGCGCCCTAGTGGTCCTCTCCTTCGTAGACGGCTGGAAGGCCACGCAGACGGCAAACATTTCCGTCCTGCAGGCACGCGCAGACAACAAGATTGGCGGCGTATTCACGGCGGAGGAACTCCGCAACGTCGCTACCGTTGCCGGTTATACCCTCCCGGAAGACGCCCTTGTGGAAGGCTACATTGTGAGCACCACGGAAGGCGGCAACGCTGGTGACGCCCAGGTAGAAGACTACCAGCAGGGCACCGGCGTCATTGACTATACCGTCACTGAGCGCACGGCTTACCTCGAGAGCCTTGACGGCAAGTACGGCTTTAGGCTCATCGCCACTGACCCCGGTGAAAACGAGTTCACCCGTTACAGCCGCGTCTGCCTTGGAATTGGCGGAGCGGTCATCAAGAAGTCCGCTGACGAACCCGTGCAGTACACAATTGAAGGCGTAATGTCCAAGAACATCCTTACCAGCTCTGACGGCACTCTCACAATGCCCTGGAAGGAGAAGAGCATCACGGAGCTCACGGACGACGACATCAATACCCTTGTAAAGATCAAGGACTGCGAGATTGCAATGCGAAAGGGCCCCTTCACTCCCGTGAATGAAGGCTACACCAGCCTCTGCGGCTACAATCGTCTCGCAAAATATCCCATCCTCATACGCGACATCAAGGGCGGCAGCATGTACATGTTCACCAACATGACCTGCACCTACCGCCGCAACGGGGAAACCCTTCCTTATGGCAGCGGAGACATCACCGGCATCGTGGTCCACGAGAGCTACAAGAGCTTCGAAAAGGACGGCAACATCGGCCGCTACCAGTTCCGTCACCTTGTGCGTGAGGACATCGACCTTAAGAAAGACTTCAAGGACAGCTTCTCCGGCCTCATCACTGAGTTCCGTTACGCCAAATTCCCCGGAGAGTTCGAAGAGACAATCCTTCCCAAAGCCATCCTTGCCACCAAGGGCAACGGTGAAATGTGCCATACATATGGCTCTGTGAGCAATTTCTCGCCCTCTTACTTCTACATCGGAGAATGCGGAAGCAAGAAAAAGGGCAAGTATGCGGAAGGCGCCGGAATCGAGCTTGACGAAGGTGGAATCTACGAGCCCTGGGTGACTACCGGCACCGAGTCCGCTCAGAATACGGACGGCAAGGGCTGGTTCAAGGACAACCTCAAGCTCAGCTGGTCCAACAAGTACTGGTGGGATTCCTCCAACGACCGCGGCTACTGCTGGCTGGTTGTCTTCAGTACGGAGGGAATCACCTCCGACAGGGTTTCCATGCAGTTTGCAATGTACGACAACTCCCAGAGCGCACGTTCACCGCGCTACTGGAAGGCCCAGTACTCGCTCACCACTCACGACTGCTCGCCGTCGGCGGACTCCCAGTGGGTAGACATTGGCGAATTCACCGTCCCGGACGTTGCCATCTGGGCCTCCCAGAACGACTGGCAGACCCTCGGTACCCGCGTGTACGACTTCCCGCTTCCCACGGAAATCCTTGGGAAAGAGAGCGTGAGCATCCGTCTCATGCCCCGCAACAATAAAGCTGCCGCCAAGTCTGCGGATTCATACGATTCCAGCACAATCGCCAACAACAGCGGCTACAATACAATGGATTATTTTGCCGTACGCTACAACAAGTAGAATATGAAAAGATTCATCATAACAGCAATCCTTATCCTGCCGGCCCTCATTGCCTGCAACCCGGACTCAGAAGAAGGAGCCCAGAGCGCACTCAACGTGGTGCTGAGCAAAGACAAAGTAGACCTTCAGGTTGGCGAATCCGTCACCATCACGGCCTCCGTCCTCCCGGCATCCCTTAACATGGGAGTTGAATGGAGCATCATTGACCCGGAGTTCGCCACGGTAGAAAACGGCACCATCACCGGTAAGGCAGAGGGCGTCACCTATGTGGTTGCAACCTCAAAGGACAGGACCCAGAAAGCCGCCTGCCTGGTGAGCGTGAACCCTCCCGTGAACTATTCAGTGTCCATAAAGGACGAAGAAGGCCATAATGTGACAGGCCTTTACGGCTATCCTGGCATGACCGCCGCCCTCACCGCCGTAGCATCGGACGGTGAGACGCACATCTTCACCTGGAGCGTGGAAGATGCCTCCGCGGCCTCCGTCACCAACACGGGACTCGTCACCCTCAATGCAGTTGCCAGTGCAAGCTTGGATTATGTGTACGATGCCCAGACCTTCCTCAAGGTCGTCACGGAAGACGGTCAGGGCTGCAAGATCCCTGTCCGCAGCAGCATCCTGAGTGGCATCCGCATAGGTGAGCTTTACACACCCGCCGGCACTCCGGCCATAGTGCAGGAATCCCAGACCTATCCCATTGC
>JAILJO010000107.1 GCA_024694675.1 Bacteroidales bacterium
TTGCCCCAGATGTTGCAGACGATGATGATTGCAATGGCCAGGAGGGCAATCCACCAGTTGCTGTTGCAGTTCTGGATGGCGGATCCGGACAGCGTAAGGCCGATGGCGATGATGATGGGACCCGTGACGATGGGCGGGAAGAACTTCATCACCTTCTTGGCGCCAAATGCTGCAAACAGGCCTGCCAGGATGAAATAAATAATGCCTGCACAGAAAACTCCGATGCAGGCATAAGGCAATGATTCCAGAGCGCTGAGACCTTGCTGCTCTCCCATGGCCACGACGGCTGCGTAGCCGCCAAGGAAAGCAAACGACGAACCCAAAAAGGCGGGAACGCGGAACTTGGTGCAGAGGTGGAAAATCAGGGTGCCAAGACCTGCAAAGAGCAGTGTGGCGGACATTGACAGGCCCGTGATGACCGGGACCAGGACGGTGGCTCCGAACATGGCGAACATGTGCTGGAAGCCAAGGGTAAGCATCTTGCCCGTCCCAAGAGTACGGGCGTCATAGATAGCTTGCTGCTGATTTGTCATGATATAATAGGTTTGTAAATTGTATCCAATCCCTTCAGTCCTATTATGACCATGCAAAGTTAATAATAAAAAATTTTATTAACAATGCCGCCCCACGCTTTATTTCACATAGTTTTCAACAAGCTACAAGACTAGGCTTGCTGCCTTCAGTCCTTTGGACTTCACCGTCACGGTGACCTTCCCGGCCCCGGTCCGGCGCACAATTGCCGACGCCTTGCCGTGGAAGGCCGGCAGTTCCTTGCTGTAGAACGGGACGTGAGAGGTGGGGTCTCCGGCATCTGTAGCGATGATTTCAGCCGGACCCTTGACGCTGAATTCCAGGAGGTTGTCTGCGTCAGGGCAGAGGACATCGGCCTTGTCCTTGATGTCTACGGTGATGAAGTCCAGGTCCTTGCCGGCGAAGTCTACGGAGGCGACGACCTTGGCGGGCTTGCCTGCGGTGGTTTGCTTATCGCGGGCCCACTCGCGGCCGCCTTTGTAGGTAACTACCTCAACGGTGCCGGGCTGATAGACGACATCGTCCCAGACTATGCGGTAGCCCTGCTTTACCTTGCGGCCCATGGACTTGCCGTTCACAAAGAGTTCTGCCTGGTCACCGGAAGTGTAGACGTGGATTGGAGTGATCTGGCCTTCCCTGCCTGGCCAGGTCCAGTGCGGGAGGATGTGGGCCGTGGGGACGTCAGGAGCCCAGCGGCTCTTGTACAGCCAGTAGCGGTCCTTAGGGAAGCCTGCAAGGTCTATGATACCGAAGTAGCTGCTGCGGGAAGGCAGCGGGACGCTGCTTATTTCCTGGCCCCAGCCGGCGACCATCTTCTTGAATGCTTCCCTCTCCTCCTCCGTGTGGAAATTGGTGAGAACGGATGGATCCATATTGAACGGAGTGGGCTCTCCAAGGTAGTCGTAGCCCGTCCAGACAAACTCTCCGGCGCATTCATGGACGATGTCCTCGTACTGCCACTCATAGTCCGGCTTCGACGCCCAGCCGGGAGCGTAAAGGTCATAGGAACTCACCTGGAAGGGGGCTTCAATGGCCCAGCCCTGGCCCTTTTCCTGTTCCACGGGGAAGCGGTAATACCCTCTTGTGGATATGCAGGAGGCCGTTTCCGAGCCATAGACAGGCTTGCCGGGATGCTCCTCAACGAACTTCTGATACAGATGCGGCTTGTAGTTGAATCCGTAGACGTCTATGGTTTCCGCATAGGGCTGGAAGGCGGCCCAGGGGTTGTCGTTGCCGGCGGTGGTGGGACGGGTGGGGTCTTCGCGGTGGCAGATATCGGTAAGCATCTGGGGAATCCACCAGCGGGTGCTGTCTCCCTGCTCCCCGCATTCATTGCCGATGCTCCACGCTATGACGGACGGATGGTTACGGTCCCGGCGGATCATGGCGGTGAGGTCCTTTTCCGCCCAATCGTCAAAGAGAGTGGCGTAGCCGTTTTCCTTTTTGGACCAGGTCCAGGTGTCAGTGAGCTCGTCCAGGACAAGGAAGCCCATGCGGTCGCAGAGGTCCAGGAACTCCGGTGCCGGAGGGTTGTGGCTGGTGCGGATGGCGTTGCAGCCCATGTCCTTCAGCATTTGGAAACGGCGGATCCAGGCATCCTCATTCCATACTGCGCCAAGGGCTCCTGCATCATGGTGGAGGCAGACGCCTTTGAGGAAGGTCTTGGTGCCGTTGAGGTAGAATCCATCGGCCCTGAACTCTGCACTGCGGATACCGAAGGGGGTTTCGTAGGTCTCGGTGACATCGGCACCTTCGGCCTCAACGGTGGTGCGGGCTATGTACATCTGCGGGTTCTCCGGGGTCCAGAGGCGAGGGTTTTCAAGGTCAAAGGTCTGGACGATGGTTCGGCCGTCGTAGATCTGCTCCACGCTACGGGTTTCCGCCACTATGTGCTCCACAATCTTTCCGGGGAGTTCTTCCTTATATAAAAGGCGCGTTGTGATGCAGGCGACCTTGGGGCTGTCACTCCGGAGGGTGACTTTCTGGCGGATTCTGGCGTGGCCGCCCCTGTGGAGGGTGGTTATAGCCGTGCCCCAGTGGGCGATTCCGGTTTTCGCCGCCTTTGTGAGCCACACGTTGCGGTAGATGCCGCCGCCCGGGTACCAGCGGGAGCTTTCCGGCTTGTTGTCAAGGCGGATTTCCACCTTGTTAGAACCTTCTTTGAGGAAAGGGTTCAGGTCTACGGCCCATGACGCGTAGCCGTAGGGCCAGCCGCCGGCTTCCTTGCCGTTCACATAGACTTTTGCATTGGAGAAGGCGCCATCGACCTCAAGGCGGATGTCTTTCTGAAGGTCCTCTGACGTCACTTCAAGTGTTTTGGTGTACCATGCCTTGCCCCACCAGGCCAGTTTGCCGGTCTCTCCGGGGTACTCCTGGCGGAAGGGACCTTCCACACCCCAGTCATGGGGCAGGTCCAGGACGCGCTGGACTCCGTCCTTCTCGAAGGTCCATCCTTTGTTCCAGTTGTCTCGTGTTGAAGGCTGTGCGGCTGCGGTTGTAACCGCCATTGCCGCCACGGCTATGAGTGCCAGAAATCTGTGGTTCATTTTCTATCCTATTTGTCTGCTAATATAGTGATTTTTTGATTATATTTGTAGGAACTGAAACCAATAAACCACTCAATATTATGGCAAACATCAACCTCTCGGACTTCATTCTCAAGCAGGTAACCTCCTCCGCCTCAAAGGTAGACATCCCTTCAAACCTTAAGGACCAGGTCCTTGGCGGCCTTTCGGATTCCATATTCGGTTCCCTCACACAGACTGCCACCAAGAAAGGCGGTATAGATGAGATTAAGGAACTACTCACCGGCAAGGCAAATCCCGTGAATAGCAGCATCACCGCCCTCGCAGGCAACCTGTTCACCAAGAACATCGTCTCGAAACTCAACCTCGGCAGCCTGGGCACCAGCCTCACCGCCCTCATCCCCGGCATCATGGGCAAGCTTGGCGGCATCCTCAAAGACCAGGACGGTGACGGCGACGTTGACCTCAACGACATCCTCATCACCCTCAAGGGCGGCAACAAGTCCACCTCCGCCGGCTCCGGCCTCCTAGGTGCCGCAACCAGCATCCTGGGTGGTTTGCTGAAGAAGAAATAAGTCCTAGACTATTTTTGTTCCCACAAGTGACGCAGGTCCCCCTAATAAAAGTTGGCGTACGTCACCTGACACATGGGGGACCTACGCCAAAAATTGTTATATTTGTGTGAAAAACAATATCTGATATGGCAAAATTCGCGTACGCTCCAATGTTTCAGTTGGGTCCGGACACCACTGAGTACTATAAGATTCCTGGTTCGGAGAAACTCGTGAAGACTTCCAAGTTTGGCGGTCATTGCGGATGTGGTGGGAAAACTATCCTGGAGGTGTCTCCGGAGGCTCTTACCCTGGTGGCCCAGCAGTCTTTCCATGACTGTCAGTTCATGCTGCGCCGTGCCCACAATGAGCAGGTGGCTGCTATACTTCGGGATCCCGAGGCATCGGACAATGACAAATATGTGGCATTGCAGTTCCTCCGCAATGCGGAAACTGCCGTGAAGGGTGTGCTTCCTTTCTGTCAGGATACAGGAACAGCCATCATCCACGGAGAAAAGGGACAGCGCGTATGGACAGACTTCGAGGATGAAGAGGCCCTTAGCCTGGGCGTTTTCAACACCTATACCCAGGAGAACCTTCGCTACAGCCAGAACGCTCCTCTGACCATGTACGATGAGGTGAACACCAAGTGCAACCTTCCGGCTCAAATTGATATAGAAGCAGTTCAAGGTGGCGAATACCGCTTCATTATGGTGGCAAAGGGCGGTGGCAGTGCCAACAAGACTTACTTCTACCCCATGACCAAGGCCACCATCCAGAACGAAGGTACCCTCATCCCCTTCCTGGTAGAGAAGATGCGCTCGCTTGGTACGGCAGCCTGTCCGCCCTATCACATCGCTTTTGTGATTGGCGGAACATCGGCGGAGAAGAATCTCCTTACCGTTAAGCTCGCCAGCATCAAGTTCTACGACTCCCTTCCCACCACCGGTGACGAAACCGGACGCGCCTTCCGCGACATCGACCTTGAGGAGAAGCTCCTGAAGGAAGCGCAGAAAATCGGCCTTGGCGCCCAGTTCGGAGGCAAATACATGGCACACGACATCCGCGTCATCCGTCTTCCCAGGCACGGCGCCAGCTGCCCTATCGGTATGGGCGTGAGCTGCAGCGCAGACCGTAATATCAAGTCCAAGATCAATGCTGACGGCGTTTGGATAGAGAAGATGGACACTAATCCTTCCGAACTCATCCCGGAAGAGTTCCGCCGTCCCGGCGAGGGCCCGAAGGGTATTGTAATAGACCTGGACAATGGCATTGACTCCGTGCGTGCAGAGCTCACCAAATATCCCGTTGGCACCCGCGTGAATCTGAATGGAACCATCATTGTGGCCCGCGATATCGCCCACGCCAAGCTCAAGGCCCGCCTGGATGCAGGCGAAGGTATGCCTGACTACTTCAAGGACCATCCCATCCTGTATGCCGGCCCGGCCAAAACACCCGAAGGCTACCCGTGCGGCTCCATGGGCCCCACCACGGCCAACCGTATGGACCCGTATGTGGATGAATTCCAGGATCACGGCGCATCACTGGTCATGATTGCAAAGGGCAACCGTTCCAAAGTGGTAACGGACGCCTGCCTCAAGCATGGCGGATTCTACCTGGGAACAATAGGCGGCGTGGCCGCCGTGCTCTCCCAGAGTTGCATCCGCAGCATAGAGTGCGTAGAATACCCGGAGCTTGGCATGGAAGCAATCTGGAAGATCCAAGTGGAAGACTTCCCGGCCTTCATCCTTGTAGACGACAAGGGTAACGATTTCTTCAAGTCAATAGGCCTGTAAACCATACCTAAAGCAATGTTTTTTGGCGTAGGTCCCCCATGTGTCAGGTGACGTACGCCAACTTTTGTTCGGGGGACCTGCGTCACCAGTACTTGTAGAAGAGGGAGAGAGATTCCACGCCGGCGAAGAGCTGGCGGAGAAGGTAGCTTTCGTTGGGGGAATGGATGGTGTCGCGCTCGAGGCCGAAGCCCATGAGGAGGGGGTCGATGCCAAGGATTTTCTGCATGTCCGCAAGGATGGCGATGGAGCCGCCGCCGCGGGAAGGGACGGGTTCGATGCCGTAGACCTCAGCCATGGCCTTGGAGGCTGCCTTGTAGGCAGGTGAGGTTATGGGAATGAGGAAACCATCGCCTCCTTCGCAAGGGGTGACCTCAACCTTTACGCATTTGGGGGCGATGGCTTTGAAGTGCTCCTCGAACAGCTTGGTTATCTCCGCCGACCTCTGCCAGGGCACCAGCCTCATGGATATCTTGGCGTGGGCTGTCGATGGCAGGACGGTCTTGGCGCCCACTCCGGTGTAGCCGCCCCAGATGCCGCAGACGTCCAGGCAGGGACGGATTCCGGTGCGCTCCATGGTGGTGTAGCCTTCCTCGCCGCGGATATCGTCAATGTCCAGAAACGCCTTGTACTCCTCCAGGTCGAATGGGGCGCGGGCCAGCATGGCACGGTCGTCGGCACTCAGTTCCACCACTTTGTCGTAGAAGCCGGGGATGACGACGCGGCCGCGGTCATCGTGCAGGGACGATATCATCTCGCACAGGACATTGATGGGGTTGGCCACAGCGCCGCCGTAATGGCCGGAGTGAAGGTCCTTGTTGGGACCGGTGACCTTGACTTCCAGGTACGCCAGGCCGCGCATTCCGCAGTTGATGGAAGGGACTTTTTCCGAAATCATGGTGGTGTCCGATACCAGGATGACATCGGCCTTCAGCATATCCTTGTGGGCCTCTACCCAGGCCGGAAGAGAGGGACTGCCGATTTCCTCCTCACCTTCGAAGATGAACTTGACGTTGTGATGGAGAAGGCCGCTCCGGACCTCGTGCTCGAAAGCCTTGAGGTGCATGAAGAGCTGGCCCTTGTCGTCGTTGGCGCCGCGGGCGTAGATGGCGTCCTCCCCCGTTGCCGGGTCCTTGGCCAGAACGGGCTCGAAGGGGTCCGTGCGCCACTTCTCCAGCGGCTCCGGCGGCTGCACATCGTAGTGACCGTAGACCAGGATGGTCTTTGACGCGCCGATGTCTTTCTTTCCGAAAACCACCGGATGGCCCGCCGTCTCGTAGACCGCCGCCTCGTCCGCGCCGGCCTCCTTCAGAAGCTCCACAAGGCGGTTGGCGCAGCGGTACATGTCCTGCTTGTGGTCCGGCTTGGCGCTGATTGAAGGTATCCTGAGAAGGGAGAAGAGTTCGTCGAAAAAACGGTCTCTGTTATCCTGTATGTACTGTTTCATGTGGTTGTAGTTTTTTCAAAGATACGAAAATAATTCGTATATTTGTGGACTATGGCAAAGTTTTGGGCGGACATACTGGTTCCCGTGGCAATTGTAGGGGCTGTGGCGGCGCAGACGCTGGGTGTAGAAGTACACCGGGCGGCGAAGCTGCACGCATGGTTCCCTGACGGCATGAGGGATACGGTTGCCGTTGAAAACGTTGCGGCAAGGGACAGCGTCCTCAGGGACACTACCGCCAGGGATACATCGGCCAGGGATACTGTGGACGATGAAGACTTCTTCTTCGGAGACGCACCGGCGCCGGTGGACACCACGCCCAAGATCTTCGCCCGGGACACCATGAGGGTGCCGGACAGCCTGCAGTATACGGATCCTTTCATGTACAAGTGGTACGTGGCAATAAAGGACTCCCTAACCCACCGCATTGTGGTGGACTCCCTGAAGGCGGAAGGAGACTCCCTGGACTGGCCTCTCATAGACTCCCTGTACCTTGCAGACTCCACAGCAACCGCCATAGAAAAGTTCAACCGCTGGTATGCCGGCCTCTCCAAGGCGGAAAAGAAACGCTGGGACTATGAGAACATCAAACTCCCCGCAATCAGGCACAGGCAGGACTCAATCTTACACCGCAAAGACAGTATCCAGCACATCAAGGACAGCATCCGCCAGAACACGCCCCGTATCCTTGAAACCGCCTTCCTGCCGGACAGCCTGTATTACAAGAGGCTTGTCGCATGGCATCACGACAGGCTCTACAACAAAGTTGAGCCCTTCGAGTGGGATACCACCGCAAACTACCATTTCTGGGACTATCCTTTCATGAGGGAAGACGTGGGCGCCACCTGGCTGGGAATGCCTGGCTCAGCCGTCCAGACGCACAACTACTTCCTCCGCGGAAGGGAGAACTCGCCGGAGTTCTACGCTCCACTTGATTGCTGGACATACAGCCCGGAGAGCATCCCCATGTTCAACACCAAGACTCCCTACACGGAGCTTGAGTACAGCGGAAACCTGTTCGACAACAGCAGCAAGAGCTCTGACGCCTTCAGGGTTTTCACCACCCAGAACATACTGCCTTCGCTTAACATCGCCCTTGAGATGAAGCGCTACGGCGGTGCCGGTACGCTGAAAAACGAGAAGACGGACAACCGTACATACTTCGTCGCCGCCAACTATCTTGGCAAGAAATATCTGGCCCACGGCGGATTCATTTCCAACAAGAGCACGCGCCAGGAAAGCGGCGGCGTGCAGGATAACATGTGGATCAGGGACACCACGGTGGACGTGAGGGAAATCGAGGTGAACCTTGCAGCGGCAACAAACCGCTACGCCAAGAAGACCATATTCCTGGACCAGAGCTACCGCATCCCATTCGAGTTCCTGGAAGAGCTGAAGCACCGCAAAGACACTTCCTGGGTGAAGCCGGACACCCTGAATACGGACATGACGACTGGGTTCATCGGCACATCGTCAGAATACACCATTTTCAGCAAAAAATACGTAGACCAGACTTCCGCGCCGCTGTCCGCTTTCTACCGGGATGTCTTCAACCTGAATCCGTCCAAGAGCACGGATTCCCTGCAGGTAAGGCGCATTGACAACCGCATCTTCGTGCGCCTGCAGCCGTGGAAGGAGGACGCCATCGTCTCAAAAATCGAGGGCGGTATAGGTGACAGGTTCCAGTCCTTCTATCTCTTCCAGCCGGGAAGCAGCTACTTGAAAAAACCTGCCAACACCACCTGGAACTCCGTCTATGCATACGCCGGAGCTGAGGGAAAACTCAAAAAGTACCTTAGCTGGGACGCCACGGCGCTCCTGAACTTCGCGGGGACAGAGGCGGGAGACTTCAACATAAACGCCAACGCCCAGCTGAACCTATTCCCCTTCAGGCGCCAGCCAAACAGCCCCATGACGCTGAAGGGCCACTTTGAGACATCGCTGAAGGAGCCTACGTTCTACCAGCAGCATTTCTACTCCAACCATTTCTCCTGGGAGAACGACTTCTCCAAGGTGTCGGAAACCAAGTTGCAGGCATCGCTGAACGTGCCCAAGTGGCGGTTCAACGCCTTTGCGGGATACGCCCTTCTGGCAAACAACGTGTATTACGATTCCCTTGGCCTGGCCAAACAGAACACAACGCCAATGAGTGTCATCAGCGCCGGTCTCCGGAAAGACTTCGTGTTTGGCGTCGCGCACTTTGAAAACAACGCGCTGCTGCAGTTCTCATCGGACCAGTACGTCCTGCCGCTTCCCACCCTGGCGCTGAACCTGAGGTGGTACGCGGAGCTCATAGTTGTGGATCCCAAGACAATGCACCTGCAACTTGGCATAAACACGCGCTACAACACTCTGTGGTATGCTCCTTCATACAATCCCGTGGCAGGTGTATTCATGGCCCAGAAGCGTGAACTGTACGGCAACTGCCCGGTCTTCGACGCCTTCGTGAACGTACAGTGGAAAAACTGCTGCCTGTTCCTGAAGATGGAGAACCTTGGAAAGGGCTGGCCCATGGACAAGCACGATTACTTCACCGCCCACCACTACATCCAGCCCGTCAGTGCCCTCAAGTTCGGCATAAGCTGGCCGTTCTATCCAATGACCGGATCCAGCAGGACCATGTCTTCACGTGCAAGTTCCGGCGGAGGCCTCGGAGGCGGTTCCGGCTCCGGTGGTCTTGGCGGCGGACTGGGAGGCGGCCTTGGCGGTGCCCTTAAGAACATGACCCGATGAGTCCCAGGCTTCGTTCAGTACTTATCATAGCAGGGGTAACTGTGGTACTTCTGCTGCTCCCCGTGCGCGACAAGCGTCCCGCCCCGGAGCTGCCGCCACAGGACACACTCCGCTGCGTGGTCCCTTCCGGAATACATAAGGAACTGGTACTCAAATATGCAGAGGACCAGAGTCTGACGATGATTGTAGAAAAAGGCGCCGCCTCTCTGGACTCCCTCACGGCGGGAGTAATAGACCTTGCCGTGGTGCCAGACACAATGGCGGTTCCTGACGGGGCGGTAGGCTCCAAACACTTCCTGCAGAATACTGTCTGGGTGGTGAGAGGCAGTGAAACGGAAGCTCTCCGCCGCATCAATCACTGGATGACGGAGATAGGGTCCTCAAGGCTGTACCGCAAGATGGAAAAGGGAAAGCTGGAGCGCCTGGACGTAATAAGCCAGTACGATGGCCTCATCAAGAAACACGCAGCCGCAATAGGCTGGGACTGGCGCCTTGTTGCCGCAATCATATACAACGAGTCCCGATTCCATAACGAGGCCAGTTCCCACAAAGGCGCCCAGGGTCTCATGCAGATCCTGAGTTCCAAATACACTTACGAGGAAGTAAGCGACCCTGACCGGAACCTGGAGATAGGCACCCGCTACCTCAAACGTCTGAAAAAGATGTATTCACGCAATGCAGCAGATGACATGGAAAGTCTCAAGTTCGCCCTCGCCGCCTACAACGTGGGTGAAGGCAAAATCCAGCGCTGCATAGACGAAGCCCGCGAAAAAGGCCTTGACGCCTCCCGCTGGGCCACCGTGAGCACCATGCTCCCGGAAGGCCACCACACCAAAAAGTACGTTGAAGACGTCCTTGACACCTACCGCGACTACAGCCGCTTCTTCCCCGCAAAATAGCCCGTCATTGGGGACCCCAATGAACACGCCATAGCCCGAACACTCAGGACCACGTAAACAGCCATATAGTGCCCCAAACGTGGCTTTGGCGGCATTCAAATAGCGGCAAAGCCACACCAATGGACGTTATACGGCCCTCCTGGGCAGAGTTATGTGGTTTTGAGTTTTAATCTGTTTTCTTTACAAGCCCCTTGTCGGCGTAGAAAGTGCATTTCAAGACTTCATGTTTCCAAGTCATTGGGGCGTTCCCATCAGTGAGTCTGTCGTTAATCCAGGTAAGATACTGGGCGGACTTTATGGGTATTACCAACGTAAAGGTAACTCCATATGGTGCGACAAAAGAGCAACCTTCTGTGGGTATGCTGAACATTAAGATTGCTTGTTTATCAAGAGGAATTCTTATCTCTTCTCCCGCATAGTAATCGTCCATGTTGTTGGACGGTCCATACTGATAATAATATGTTGATGTACGTGGCACAAGCATATTATCCTGCTCAAAATCAAAAGGTTCTATATATGAAGTAATCCTTCGTCCTATAGTTTGAGTAATAAGACTGGCAAGATTCTCTCCTGCAGGAATGCCGGCGAATTCTTTGTTTGCGGTAAACGTTATTTCTCCGTCAATAAAGAATGTGCTCTGTGAATCAACATAATAATAAGATTTATCATCCGAACAGTATTTCAGGCCACTCCATATGCGGTCATACTCTGCCTTTACCTTCTTAGCGTTGGCACCGAACTGCTGAAACACATTGTCAGAAGGACGATGCCTGTGGCTTGTTGGAAAGATGGTAGTGAAATATCTGCCCCGTTCCATTACTTCATACTGGACATCAACATTCATGGTAAACCAGAATTGGTACTCCTTCCCGTATCTCGCGTTATTGCTATACACGCACTTTAGGTTATTGTCAATCAGGCACTCGCCCGGTATGAGTGAAACCTCATCATAATCCAAATCCGGAGTCGCCGATGGTATACA
>JAILJO010000112.1 GCA_024694675.1 Bacteroidales bacterium
AACGAAGAAGTCATATAGTTTTCTTTGGTCTTCCTTAATTGCCCCCGTCTTAATGATCTGGAGGTTATTAAGCCCATAAAGCGTAGAAAGATTCCAATCTGTCATTCTCTCCAAAGATCTTTTGATTTGGAGTTCCGAAGCAGCATCACGAGTAAAAATTGTAATGTCCTTTCGGCGAGTGTTGGCAAAGTTCGTTTGTTGGAGGAAAAAGGCCTTGAAGTACTGGCGATCATTTTCACCTATAGAATGTCCAAAGATAACTACTTCGTCAGCATCTTGCAGGTCAGCCACAAGAGCAGGTGGATTGAATGAGGGATCGAAGGATTTCTGAAGGAAGTCATAGTTTTCTATAATTTCCCTGTCATCGCGCGTGCCGATTATGATTTTGCCATCACTGCAGCTACCGTGCATATAATGGGAATAGTATCTTTGGCAGAATACACAAAATGCTTGACATTCGTGTAGTTGAAGGAATAAATAGCCACAGAACATTTTTCTTCTCCTTCAACTGCCAAGAATTGAAGGACTTGATATGCTACAGTATCTCTTGCCTCCCGCTCATACTTAAGAGCCTCCAAATATTTACAAAGGCCCTCTTTTATCAGTTGAAGTGCCATTCTGTCTCGCCAGACAGGGGATTGAGATAAGTCTTCTTTGTATGGAACATAAAGCTGTCGAATAACCTTATTCGCAACGAGAATCACTCTCTTATCGACTAAGGACTGAACAACATCAACTTTGTCGTTGTACATCCCATAGTCCCACTTGTACGGCTCGAAAATCGTTAAGAATTCTTTCTCCTCATCGGTAATGAAGTCTTTGGGGTCGTATGGCGAAGCCATGTCCATATAGTACTTCATGAGCTCATTCTCAAGGTCATACCATTTAACGGCGTCTCGATTATCCGGCCAACACTGATTCAGATGATGAATGAGTGGGGCAGGATAGTCTTTGGGGCAAAAATCGGATTCCCAGAAGTCTTGGTATCTGGTTTTCAGGTTGAGGTCGAGATCGAAGCCGTTGCCGAGGATGAGGACTATTTTGCGGGGCTCTGCCATAATAACAAAAAAAACGACCCGCCTATTTAAGCATTGTGAAGAGGCTCGGCGAGTTCTATTTGCTACAAAGGTACACATTTCCGCGAAATAAAACAAAATTCGTATATTTGTATCAACTTTGTGAGTGGAGACTCCCCAAGAGCAGTAACGATTTAACGACAAAGAGAACTATGGATTAGTCAAGGCATCTTGTACTTCCATAGTTCTCTTCATTTTGGCCCACAAAAAATGGTACTAAAATGGTACTTTTTTTATTTTCAGGGCTCCCGTGATTGTGCTAAAGTGTAATAAAATCTGCAGTTTTATGCGTAGATTTCTGCATAAATAGAAAAAGTCGCTGAAAATCAGCGACTTTTGTGGAGCATAGGAGAATCGAACTCCTGACCTTTTGAATGCCATTCAAACGCTCTACCAACTGAGCTAATACCCCGTTTCCCTGTATGGGATTGCAAAGGTAATGCTTTTTTCGGAAAGTGCAAGAATTTTTTGCAAGATTTTATTATTTACCATAACTTTGCAGAACTTTTCTGCATGGGGGTGTTTTGGTTTTGACAGCGTTGATGCAGGACGGTAAGCATGCCGGGCGTGGGAGCCTTGCCCGTAAATCTCAGACTCCGAAAAATCAGTTGCCAACAACAACTACGCACTCGCTGCTTAATTCGCCCAAGGCAATTAGCTTAATCCGCGTCGCCAAGGCTGCGACGCCGACGAGTATCCCTCGGACATTCCGCCCTGTATTGTCCGGCCCAGGGGTATCATCCAGACAGGGACGCTCCGGCGGACGCCTCTAAAGCCGGCTAAGACTTAAAGGCTAAGGGTGAGTTTGCCCGCCATCCGGCTGGCTCATCACAAAAACCAAAGGACGGATAAGCATGTAGAAAGCCGCCAGGTGCGGCGTTTGGACAGCGGTTCGAGTCCGCTCACCTCCACAAAAATTTTCCAGCTTTTGGCTGGAAATTTTTGTGTTCGGTGAAACTTCGTTTCTAATTCATTGAAGGGGCTGTGCCCCTCACCCCCTAGTCGGCCTTCGGCCTCCGAAAATTGTTCTCTATCCAAAAACGACAATTCCTAATGAATCTTCTATCTTGGATAGCATTTCAAGGGTTAAGTTTTCGTTTCCTTTCACGATACGGGAAACATATTGTTGGCTGCAACCTAGTTTTTCGGCTACCTGTGTCTGAGTCCATTTCATTTCATCCATCTTGTCAAGAATCCTCATTGCTATAGCCTGGGAGTGGCGAAGCCATACTCGGTTTGCACGCCGCCATTCCGCTTCTTCCCGCCATTTAGACGGGGTCGGTGGTTGATACTTTTTTAATCTTTCAATTGCTTCTCCCATAATACTATTCTATACTGAATCATTATAATCAATAAAACTCTCTTTATCCACAATACCTTCGTCTAACAAGAAGTTTCTTACTTGTTCCATGTTAACCAGTTCCTGAAGAGTATGTTTGCGCTCTGCCATTGTTGCTGTCAATTTGATGGCACCTCCTGTAATAATGAATGCTCCTTTCTCAAGACGGATTGCGTATAGCCTGAGCCATGAGGGGTGACCGCCAATATTATTGAGTCTGGCTTTCTCCTTATCAAGAATCAATGCCATGGTTTGATTATTATCTAGTGGACGGAACAGTTTCTCTAAATCCGTGTCAGGATTCAAATCCAAAATCAGGCATTGTAATTTGTCACTGTCTTCAATTGTATCATAAATTGCTTCATTGACATCTGTCACCTTAAAATACGACTCCAGGTCATCCTTGTTGGCGTAAAAGAACGTCCTAAGCCACTCAACATCATTCCACTGCGTAAATGCTTTGTATAATGCGTTTTCTTCTTCTTCATTATAACGTACAGCCCACAAACGGCCGTCTTTGGTAATGTCATCAAATAATAACATAATACTGGTTAAACCAAATGCAAATATAATAATTAATAAGTAATTTTACAACTATCAGTTGTAGAAAAGAAAACTCTCTCTGTTATTTGCTACCTCGGTGCATTGGCGTCGCGGGAGTAGAGGTCGCCGAAGGAGAGGTGGGAGCCGGAGGAAATTTCCATGGAGCCGAAGGAGGTGCAGTCCTCGAAGGGCCAGTCGTCGGAATAGTAGGGGGGATAGCCGCTACGGGTGTTCGTGGAACTGGATTCCGGGAAGAAGTACGTGCCTACCTTTTCTTTCAGGACTGGGAGGCCGTTGGAGTAGGGGCGAGGATCGTACCAGCCGTTCACGATGCACAGGGAGGCATTGTACGATGTTGCCGGATGCAGATCCCTGCTGTTAACCCTCACCCTACCTTCCTTTCCTTCCCACCAGAGGTGCAGGCGGAGGTATCCCAGCCCCTCATGGTCCAGGTACGATGCCTGATTCGCGGAAGAATTCAGAACGTTGAAGCAGTAGTATCCTGCGGCGTTTTTCTGAACTCCTGTCACGTAATAACCGTTGGAGGAGTGCGCTCCACTGACAATCTTGAACCAGGGCTTGTTGCAGGTTGCGATAAGTCTCCAGTAGATATAGTCAAAACTGTCGTCAAGGCCGTCCACATAAATCCAGTCATAGTTTATGTCATAACCATAATTGGCCGGGCGGTCGTAATAGCCCAGCATGTAGGTCCTCTCGTAGCTGTAGTAAGGGGAATGATACAACTGGTAATTATCATGCGCTCCCGATGAGTATGACCCATGAAGGCCGTTTTTGCTTGTTAACAACGTATACCCTGGCAGGATGGGTTTCACGCGGGTGGAGGAGGTAATGTCAGTGCTCAAAACACTGACCGCTGCTTCCCATTGGGGGAGTACCGTTAGATTGGAGATAAGCCTTGCCTTCAGGCTGCCGAAATGGTAGTTCAGTATCATTATGGTAGGCGACCAGTTGATATTGCCCTGGTCGTCCCAATCTATCCTTACGCGGTTTTTCTCCTGGACGTCAAAGGTTGCAAAGACATTATAGTGGCAATACATCCGGATTATGCTGTGGATGAACCTGACAGTTTCTCCGCTCCGGAAATTGGTTATTTTCTTGCCGTAATAGACAGGTCCCCATACCGTGAGGTCTTCGTCCAGGGACACCGTGCCTCCTGCAGGAGCAAAGGACGAAAGCGATGTCACGCCGGAGTGTTCCGTCCATGTTTCAAGCCCGCTGCAGGCGCGCGCTCCGCCACGTGTCAAATCCACCGTAAACGTCCTCTGGGGCCATTCCATCATGTTTTCCACCTTGTATGTGCCATAGTTCACACTCACAAAGGCAGGCTGCTCAGTCTTACCCTGCATGACGCAGTAGTCAAAGTGACGGTTGTCATAACTGACCCCTTCAAGGGGATTGTCTATCCGGGCATTCACGACGGAGTTTACAGAATACCCGCCGGGATATGTGTACGAAGCCTCAATTGGCACTGTAACCCCGCTGAAAGTATAGTTCTCGGGGTCGAATCCCTGCAGCCCGCCAAATCCGGCAAGGTATACGGAGTATGTGCGTGACGTCTCAGAACTGGAAGAAAGCGTCAACGTCAAATCCGTCCCGTAAGGATCCCGCTTGCTTACCCTGAAAGTGCCTTCCTTTTCCGGAGCCTGTAACTGCCGGGTGCAGTTCCTGTTCATAAGTTTCCATTCAATGGAACCCGCAGTCCCGCAAATGTCGATGTTACTGTCCCCAAAGGCCTTCAGAACCGGCTCATAAACCGTTACGGAGGCGCTTGAGGCTACATCGTCATTCTCTCCGTATGTGGCGGTGAATCCAATCTCTCCGGGCCTTGCCGGCACCAGGGTGACCTGAATGGCGTATTCTCCCCCCACCGGCTCCACGGTAACCGAAGTAAACGACGGGTCCGCGGAATCGGAAACGGAAGTGAGCCTGACTGTCCTGGCCATCTCCAAAGCAACGTTATATGAGTACCTTTCATTGGATACGTACTTGACAGACACGTAGGGATATATCTCTGTGGAAGGGGATTCAAAGGTGAGTGTCCGGGACGGCACCAGTACTATCTTGCGCCTTTCAGAAAACTCCTGGGCATCGGTACCGTACGGCGGCCAGTAGAAATCTCCCTGTACGCCTCCGTTAAGCCAATACTGCGACCCTACGGTGCATCCTGACGATGCCCTGACGCGCGCCTGCCTGTTCTGGGGATTAATCCAAGTGACGTAGATATCAGATGTGGGATCTCCGTTAGCGTCCGTAACCCAAATATCCTCCAGGGCGTCATTTTCCGCTACTTCGCAAATATTACAGGCATAATCCACAGTTATTTCCGTCCCCGGCGCCATGAAGTATGTGTCCGATGGAAAGCGGAAATACGGATCCGTCTCTCCCGTGCGCCGGTTGGCCTTTACGGTAATGCTCTTGTAAAGGTTGCGGCGGACGTTGAAATCGTCCACCATGTTGCCGGAGCCAAGGAAGATGCGGCTGGTGTAGGAGTTGACGATGCCGTCGGCGGAGGTGATGCTGTAGCATAGCTGAATGCTGGTACATTTGGCAATTTCCGGCCAGGAAGGGAACAGGTCCTTGTACACAGTCCACCAGTGGGATGCCCCTGAATGGGTCCCGTGGCAGTTTTCAAGGGTGTAGATATCCACGCCGTTGTTCTCTCCTCCTTTGGCAAGGGCCGACAGCTGCTGGGGTGTTGCATAGTCGAAGTCGCTCAGGAGGGATTCGCTGCTCTGGCAATAGTTCTCTCCGAAGTACGGCACCGACGTATTCCCGCTCATGACGGACAGTTTCGTGACCGATATCTTTTCCCCGCTCTCCAGGGACGATAAATCCAGCGAGAACCGGTACTTCGCAAAAAGGTTTTTGACCGATATGGAAACGGATGAATTGTCGCTTGTAATGTCTCCTGCGCCTATTTCCAGGGTCCCCGTCATGGGAAGTCCTCCGCCGGAGAGGCCAAGTTCCCGGAGCTGCTGGGAACCTGTGCAACTGAACATTTTGGCCTCCAGCTGGCTCTTTGTGAGCCCGCTTGCATGCGTGCTTTCCAGAAAGCTGCCAGGAGGGTTCGTGACGCAGTAAACCTTCATGGGAACGTTTTCCGGCAGCGGCCAGGAGAAATTCTTTGAATCCGTGACCGTGTATACCGGAGTCCCGCTCAGGTCGCCGGCGCCGGAATCGTACAGGAGTATTGCTCCGGTGGAAGGGTTCATCGCATAAAGAACGGCCTTGCTGAAAGCCTCTGCGGAACTGCTTATCACGGATTTGGTGGCGTCTCCCTCTACGTCAAGGCTGACGCCCACATTCACATAGCGGGACGATGTAATCTCTTCATACAGTGGTGCTTCCTCCTGCACACAGGCCGCGGCAAGAAGCACGGCCGCCATTATCAAATGTCTTTTCATAATCTTAATCCAATACTATGTGTTCCGATCCGTCCCATCCGGAGTTGACATCTACGTCGCTGGACGTGACTTCTATATCTGCGTACGCGCTGTATATGCTCCCGCTGAAGTTATAAGAGGCATATACCCTGTAGTTCCCGGGTTCCGTGGCCCTGAAAACGCCTCCGGTGGCGCCCGTCCAGGTGAGCCCGCTTGTGGTAGGGGACATCGCATGGGAACTGTAACTCGTGAGAGCGCTGTTGGATGCGGAGAAATAATGCAGGGTTGCCGTAAGTGTGACCGATGTGCCCACGTCCACCTTTGAAAGCGCAGGCGACAGGGACAGTTCGTAGAATGTCCCTGCACCCACTCTCACCCTTGCCTCAATGGAGTGTCTGGTGGCATCGTCATATCCGTTCAATGCCGATACTGAAACAGTGTAAAAACTTGAATTTGAAAGGTTTGAACTCAGTGAAGGAATAAGTGCCAGATTCCCGGAGTACGGCCATCCGCCGTATGACATGGTGGATACGGAACCAACGCCCAGCGGGCTCCCAAGGCTTATTCCAATACGGTCCTGGTAATTGTTCCCCAGCAGCAAAGCGCCCTCAAACGGCACGCCTTTATATGACGATGACAGGTCCGGCACCTTCGCGCTCCGGTCCCCGGCAACAAAGGCGAACGGCGTATTTGCGGCAGTGAAACTAAGTCCTCCGGCCGTGGCATATCGCCCTCCTGATGCCAGGATTACAACCACCTTGTTCTCAGACAGATACTTGTATCCGATGAATCCGTTCCCGGACGGTACCGCCGTACTCCTGTCCGTCCACATTATGCTTCGCGTATCGTTTACATGCACCGTCGCCGATGCCGATGACCCGTCCCTTGTAGCAGCCCTTACCTGATAGTCGCCTGGAAGTGTTGTGGGGAGGGGAGAGAAGCGGATCTGGTCATAGTCCTTTCCGGTATCTCCCAGGAGGGTAGGATTTATGCCTCCCGTGTAATTCCATCTGTCTCCGCCCTTTCCTTTAAGATGGACGATGACGCGGTCGCGGATCTCATCGTCCAGATATGTGACGAAAAAGTCCACGTCGCCGTCCACCTGGCGGCCGGGACTGACGTAATACTTGCCTCCGGAGGTGTTTCTCCAGGCTATTCCTTCGTCCACAACATATACGGTCATGTTGCCGCCAAGCCCCTGACGGGGATTCGCGAGAGGGGAGATGCTGACCACGCGGTTGCCGAATTCGTCGGCATCGTAGGAATCGTCCACTGTAAAACTGGGGCCCAGCAGGTTCTCCGCGTTAATCACGTCGGCAAGGAGGTCCTCTCCCATCTGGTTTCCGCTCATGCTCCATCCAATGCGTCCAAGCGGCAGATTGGTGGAGACATAATCCTTCAGTGAAATGCTTTCCCCGGGGATCACGTAAAGCGGCCCGGCGGTCTGTAGTTCGCGAAGGTCCGCCAGGTCGTTGTCCTTCTTCCAGTTATCGGCCCCCAGACCGTCTTCTCCGTAGGTCAGGGTCCAGTTGTAGGAAAGGTTCCGGCCTATGTCAAAGTTGTCCAGCGCATTGCCTCCCAGGTAGCTTCTGTAGCGGATTTGCCCGTTGTACAGGCCGCTCCCGGTCACCAGTACTTCCAGATATGTCAGGCGGTCTTTCATGGCATTGACGGAAGCGTTGCTCTCATGGCTTTTGTCCTCCGTTCGCGATATCCCGCTGACGCTTCCCTGCAGGTTCTCCGGCACATAGAATACAAGGTCTGCCGATGATCCTCCTCCCGCCACATGCTTTTCCGGCTGGAAGGAAAACGCGTCCCCAGGGCCTTCCATGGCACTTTCCCCGAAAGGCAGCAGCCTTCCGTTCATATTGCCGATGACGCCCATCTGGACGGTCGCATCCGGCCATTCGCAGCTAACGTGTACGGACACCTTGGAAAGGAGCCTCTTTACCGGTATTGCCGGAAGGGTGCCGCCTCCGCTCACCGACGTCCGCCCCGCCATGGGGATGCCCCTGTTGAGGACAGAGCTGCTTCCGCTGTCATATGACGTTAGCCTGTACTCCAGTTCTGTGATGTCGGATTCATACTCCGGGAAAAGCGCACGGCTGTCTCCTGTGTTTACAAGTGCATAGACTGTGTATTCTTCATCGCTTTCCAGCCTAAAAGGTATGGAACTGCCATTTCCTGCGGTGTATGAACAGCGGAACAGCCTGCCGCGGGAGTATGCGGAAAGGGTTACGCCGGTCACCTTGTTTTCTATCTGCGACCCGCCAAGCAGCGACTTTGTTTCCCCGTCAAAGGAAGCCATCTCAAGGCGGAATGCGCATTCCGGAAAGACCTCTTCCCGGCTGCATGCAAGAAGGCTCAATAACGCCGCAATCAGGAGTTTTCGCTTATGTAATACTCTGAATCCCATGTGTTTGTAGTTATAGAAAGGGTTAAGTCCAGGACTCCCGGAATCTCCTGCTCCGGATCAAGCGAACCCGGACCGTGAATTACGGCCTCCGTAATGTTGTAACTGTGATTCCGCTGCATTCCGGGGATGGTTATGGGGTAATAATACCGCTTGCTTCCCATGGTGGCTTCAATTACCAGTCTGGTGCATCGTGGTTTCCATGTCTCCGAGTGTGAGTCCGAGCTGGTGTCAGTTGCGTTGGGATAGGCATAGAAACAGTGTGTCGTGGTGTAACTGGCCCCGTTGGAAATGGTCACGGAGAGGCCTCTTTCTCCAACCAGAGCATCTGTTGTCTCAATGCTTCCTGAGCCATGCCAGCCCATGGCGTTGTACCATAGTCCGTCATCATCCAAAGGAGCGGGATGGTCCCCAAAGAGAGTTCCAGTGCAGTATACATTTGTAAGATATAATGCCTTGAGAGTGAATTCTTTCCCGGCGTAAACCGGATCCGTCACATCAAGTGTTATCTTCTGTATGCTTACCCTTGAACACAGCCTTGATATCTGAATGGCGGTGCGTCCGGCCGGCAGTTCTTCCAGCCCTATGCTCCCGAACATGGCCAGCGATGAAAGGCTGTTCCCGCCCAGAAAGGAAGAGAACCCTTTCAGGTGGTCCTCAGATTCAATCACCGCAGGGTCAAAGGCTCCCTGTCCGTCCTCCGGATAGTTCACAATGGCATATGCCCGGTATGACCTGTCTTTTCTGGCTGTGCAGGTAATGTCCGCCCCTGAATCCGAGACGGCGTAATACCAGGCGGCCGGATTGTCCGTGTCGAACAGCATTACCGCCCAGTGGTTTATTGCCGTCTCAGATATCCCGGATGTGGCCTTAGTGTCCTCCCTGACGGAGAAAACGACCTCTGTCATGACATCACTGTCAGACGTAAGCCTCATGCAGGAGACACTCAAAAGCAGGACCGGTAGAATGGTTCTTATCTTCATATTATAACAGTTGCATGGGGACAGAGGTCTCTTCCCATGGTTTTACTCTTATCATGTAATCCAGCGGGATGCGCTCTACTGGCATGTCAGCACCGGGCGCTCCGGGGCCGTTTATTACCACATTGTCTACAAGGTAGCAGCGGTTTCCCTCCATATGTGGAAGGTCTATCGGGTACCAGTTTGGACCGTCCGGGGCCTGTATGCATAGCGCCAGGCGCGTCCCGTCCGATGGCATGCAAAACAGGGATATATCCACGTCCTGCGGCTCCGAAGAGTTAATTCCCAGTGACGGATACTGTGCAATAAGACCTCCAAGGTCCTCGGAAACCACCCCGCAATTATGGGCGTGAAAAGTGGATTGTGTTGGCGAGGTGGTTTCAAGGACGTTAGTAAGGGCGACGGTCTCCAGCGTGCAGGGGAGGGCGTCCAGCCAGTTCATCCGGATGCTTCCTATTCCAACCTTGCAGGCGAATCTGCTGAGTTCCGCCTGTACTGTCACTCCGCTTTCGCGGAAGGTTGAAACGCCCTCTGAGTGCATTACAGGGCCGTCGCCCAGGTCTATATCCGTCCGGAGGAAATCTTCCAGCGTAGTACACGCATCAATACCTCCCGGATAGTTTGCAACGATATACCAAAGACATTCCTCCCCGGCCGGGACGCAGGCCTCCAGCGGCTGGTTTCCCATGCAGGCGCTCCTGTCCAGGAGCATCCCGTCCCTGTGCCTGAATACCAGAAGGTCAAGGTTGCCGATGGAACTGTCGTCGTCCCAGACTCCGCCTTTGACCTGCACGGGGGCTTTCCCCATGAAAATGATATTCACGGCGGGAACCGGCTCCGGCATTATTGTGCACCCTGCGGCAATGCAGGCGGCCAGGAGAACTGTGAGGTGGCGTATCATTGGAAGTTTGCGCTTATGCTGTTATTGCTCCAGGGGGTCACAGTAACGGTGAACTGCAGGTCTGTGGCATTGCCGGCGGGGAGAGTTCCGGATATGAGGTTGATTTTACCTGCCGCGAGCTCAACTGTGGCGCTGCTGTTGAAAGATTCAGAATAAGTCCCTCTTGTAAGTGTATACGATGCATTTATGGTATACTCTCCGGGGAGAAGGTAAATGTCGTTTACAGTGCCGCCGCCACCGAAGGTGTTGGTAATAGTGGTGTTGCTTACAGCTTCGGACGTGCTGCTCCAGGCCCCTGTCCTGAGGTTATATGTACCGCTGATCTTTGGCCTGATAGTAATGTTCAGGTCGCTGCCCGTATAATCAGTGGGGGCGGTTATCGTGCACTTGCCAAGTCTTGCCAGAACGTGGTTGAAGACCAGCTGGTTTACTTCTTTCCAGGCAGGACTGGCACTGTAGGCGCAGACTACATCAGTGCCGGTGCTGGCGTTGACGGTCACATCTCCGCCGGAAACATCCGGCATCAGGTTTGACGCATAGAAGTGTATTGACTGCTGAGCAGCCGGCCAGTATACTCCGCTGCTGGTGTATTTGGTGTCGTTGGACACTTTGGAGAATGACTTGTAGCTGTTCCACAGGGCACTCTCGGAACCTGTCGTTCCCGTTGTTGCCATGGCGTAGAATGAGTTCAGCGAGGTGACTGCCGTAGTTGCTTTGGTCTCTACGGTGGCGTTGAAGGAATCGGTCGTTGTAAAAACAATTTCATTTGTTTCAGAAGCCTGTTCAATGTTCTTGTCGCAGGATAATGTACAGGCAAGAGCTGCAAGAATGAGGATAGTCTTTTTCATAATATATAGTTGGTTGTAGATGATATGTCCCAGTCGCTTACAAGGACGGTTACAGATGCTTTTACGTAGTCTATTTCAATGGTGAGGTCAGGAAGGCTTTCCATGGCCCAGCTGAAGCCCTTAATGTTCTGGAGGGCGTTCCAGAGGACCACATCGTCCACGTGCTGCTCCTCCTGTCCGGATTTGGCGTCAGGGGCGGTCCAGAGCTCCAGGGAAAGGGAGTAGTCGCACTGGCGGGGAACGGTGAAGCGGTAGATGCCCGGCTCCGTCTCCGGCGGTTTGTAGCGGAATACTCCCTCGATGGGCATCCCTGTCGCTATATCCATCCCGCAGGTATTCCCAGTGACCACGACGTCGTATGGAAAGACTCCGTCGTCGGACTTGAATATCACCTGGACCCTGCTGAATTCCTTGGTAAAGCGTACCGGAACGTGGAATTCCTCACCCACCAGCCTGTCCTTTTTTATAAAACGGTAAACAGGGTCTCCCTGGTATCCCGGAGGCAACACCAGACAATTGCCGTCCAGTGAGCTAACCCTTGCCCCCGAGACACCGCAGGAGAGTAGTTCTTTCCTTTTGGGGATTGCTATGGAGTAACTCTCGGAGCACAGTTTCTCCAGCAGGAGGTCGTCTGCGTAGAGTTCCTCCATGGTCTCACCGTCCATTACCTTTACGATGACCCTGTCAAAGTCGCCGGGATCGGAGTCCTGGTCACGATGGAAAAACACGTACGCAGGGCATTCCTGGCGGTCTTCAAGGACCAGGGAACAGGATGGACTTGCCACCAGAAGGAGTGCTATGAGAGGCAGATGCTTCATTTAGATGGTGTATTTTCCGTCAGTGCCGTTGGATACCGCTATAATGGTCCATGGCTTAACCGTTACGTTGAATGTGGCCTCCTGGAAGGTTATGGGTTCGTTCTCGCCGTCGTCCAGGACATCGTCCCCGTTGGAGATATTGCCGATGGAAGTAATTACCAGTTCCGACACCTCCAAGGTACTGTTCCCGGGCATGGCGGGGAGTTCCACGGGGTAGGTGAAGTATCGTCCCGCAATCTCCATCTCCACCACCAGGAGGGTGGACTTGACGGACTTGTCGTTAGGGTAGGCGTATAGCGAAATGGGGTTTGAGTACGATGCTCCCTCAGCTAGGACCGATGAGTTTATATTGCTGTAGACCAGAGCGTTGACCGCCGCCTTTTCATCCGAGGACGATACCGCCGTCCCGTTGAAGTCCAGTCCCGCGTTTATTCCCACGGTTGCATAGAAGCCGCTGAGTGCCGATGAAAAACTGGCACCTGCCCCCGCGTTTACCAGGTAAACCCTTGAGACCTTCACGTTTTTCCCTGCGTTCCCGTTCCTGAGGCTGTTCGTAATCTTTTCAATCCTTACCCTTGAGGCTAGCCTGTCCACAGGGATATTCAGCGTGTGTATGGATGTGGTGACGGTACTTTCCGCCTCACCGAACATCACGAACGAAGCAGGGGAGTTGTTCGCCAGGGACGATACCGATGCCAGCAGCGCCGCCCTGTCAGTGATACCTGAATAGTCCGTAGGCTCGTTCACAAGGACAATCACGTCTTTCTCTCCGGTTGTGACGGTAATGTCCACGGCGCTTGAAGCCGCCCTTGCCGATGCCTCGAAGACATAAGCTCCCCGGTTGACCTTGAAAACGAAAACCTGGATGCTGTTCACCTTGTTCTCGTCAGTTGTACCGGCCATTGTGGCTTTTGTACTGGCAATGCTGGATTTTATTCCAACAGTTAGAGTGACGTCAGAGTCTTTCACAGGGAGAAGACTCTCCGTGCATGAGGCCAGCCCCAGCAGGGCGGCGATGATCATTGCTTTTTTCATTTTATTCTTGGTTTTGGTTGTTAAGTCCGTAACGTTGTTTGAGTACGTATATTTCCGGGTCCAGATTGCCTCTGAACACGTATGAAGGCTCGCGGTCGCAGGCCCGGAGGTAATGTGTGACGGCCTCCGAATCCTCTCCCTTCCGGGCGTAGATCAGCGCCATCATATAGTCTACCTGCGGTGTCCTGTCAAGGCCCTGGAGAACATCCATTGCCGATGCATTGTAGTCCAGCGAGACATAGGCTATGGCCGTGTTGTAGTCCCTGTAATCCCGCAGCAGCGTCAGCGCTTTTTCCCATTCCCGGTCCCGCAGCGCCTGCACTCCGGCCATATAGACCGTGTCCAGTTCCGTGGTATGGACGGTGTCCTTGACCTGGCCTTTCCGGTGCAGGAAAAAATCGAACTTCACGGTCCTGAGACGGGGATACAGTTTTTCCCGGAGATACCGGTAGTACGGTTCCTTCTGCAGCGCCTCCTCCCTCCGGTCCGCGTCTTTGATGGACAGCAGCTTGAGGTATGCTCCCACATCGGCCTTGGAGAGCGTGGAGTCCTGGTCTATAAGGAACGACAGCATGGGCCAGTTTTCCCCGTTGGAACGGCTCAGGAACTTGATTGAGGGGATATCGGCCTTAGCCGCCACCGCCCGTGAGACCTTGCCGTTTTCGTCTATGGTGAAAGTCCCCGCCGTCTCCCGGTCCAGCTCCCTCTGCACGGAATCCCTGTACTGGCCGATGTAGGAGTCGAAATACCCCGCCACCGCCGCAGCCCTTTTCCTGGAGAGAAGGTCGTTCGCCTTCACAGACCCCTCAGGGGACGCCGAGGCGGCGATTACTATGGAATCCATCTCGAAAGTCCGGTTTCCCAGAAGTTCCAGAATGTTCCCCTTGATGCGGCCAATCTCATCGGCATTGTACCCCAGGTCCAGGTTTATATCCCATTTCCCCGTCCGGAAATCCACGTAGCAGGCGGTATTTGCCGATACCCTCCGCTCCACCACCTTCGTCATGTACTTCTCCCTCCCGTCCACGAACGACGCCAGGGAACTGATATAGAAGGTAAGCGGATCGGACCGGTCCATCGAGTACAGTTTCCGGTCGCTCTCGAAGATGTCTCCGGACAGGACGATGTCCACTTTCCTCAGCTTCGGCCGGGTATTGATGGTCTGGGAGTACTGGTAGATGAAATCCCCGTTCACGGCCCTCAGGACCGTATCCAGGCGTATTCCGTTTGTGACGATTGGCACCTTCACGTACTTCGCGTACATCTTGTCTTTCTTCTGCTTCCGCTTCTCGTTGAGGTGGATGGCCAGCTTCCTGGAATAGTGCTCCAGGGCCTCCTGTTCGGTTACGCCGTAGTAGCTGCAGAACTCCTCGTCAGACACGTAGGAAGAGTCTCTCTTGTACTTGTACACCTCCGGGATGTTCCTTTCGATGAAGATCTCCAGGCTCCGGATATCCACAAGGCGCGTACTGTCCGTGATGATTGAGCTTAGGAACCTTTCGTACTGCTGGTAACCACGGAGCTGCGCCTTCCGGTAGTCGCTTCCCGTAATTATCACGGGCTCCAGCCTCAGGGAATCCCCAAGGATGAACATGTCCGGATAGAACCGCAGTTGCCACCGGGAATCCTGCATGCTTTCCGGGACTATTACCTCGAACCGCAGGTCCACCTTGCCGTGCCGCTCCGCCACGTTCCTGAAGCGGGAAGTGATTACCGCCGCGTCAAGGGTCTCCGTTGCCACCATCTCGCCGCTCTCTTCGTCGCGTACCGCTTTCATGATAAGGATAGTGTTCCCGTCGTCGTCCTTGACGGAAAGTGTATCCCTCTTTGATGCGATTACTTTGCGTTCTTCCTCTATCTCACCGCGTGAGAGGGCGAGAGTGGCGGCAATCTCGCCGCTGCGAAGCCTGTCTATCTTAGACTGGGCTCCGCAACCGGCAAGAACGGATGCCGTTGCAATTGCGTATAGTACTCTCTTGTCCATCCTCCTCAGAAAATCAGCTGGATTGCAACGCGGGCATCCGGGAGCAGGAAGGCTTTGCTGCCGCTCTCCGTCTTTACCCCGCAAACGGGACAGGCATAGACGGTGTATATCTTTCCGCCGCCCCAGAGTCCTGCTCCCAGGTCCAGGTTCCAGCGGTCGGAAAGCATTACGGCATAGCCGCCGTATAGACCTCCTCCCCAAGCGTCTCCCTCCTCTGTCTCACGGCTGCGTATACCGCCTTCATTGTATACAGAGTATCTTGCATCGGCGCCCATCCACCATCCGGAGTATATGTGCCACGGCCACCACCGCGCACCTGCCCTGAGGGTGCCCTGGCGCATCTGAAACTGCGCATTGGGGTCACCGGCACGGTAGGACCACGGGTTCAGCCCTGCGCCCATATGCAGCGATACGGATCTGGAAACGGCCGCCGACGCCTCTACGTTCATGGTTCCAAGGCTGAGCCAGTCCACGGCGTTTGTCCCCACGGAAAACCGCTGGGCCGCCGCGTTAAGGCTCAGAAGGAGCGTTACCAGAAGAAAGGTCCTTTTCATCCTAAGAATCTCTTTGAGGCTGCATGGTTGTGTCGTCTCTTTCAAGGACCTGGACACTCCTTGCAAACACGTCCAGGGCAACGCGCTCTACGCTGTCTATGGAAGTGTACTTGCGAATCTTGAGACGCCCCGTAACTTCCACCCACGTCCCTTTCTGGATCTTGTCTATCTCCGGCTTAACTACGCCGCCGGTCTCCCACAGGGCTGCATTGAACCAGGTGGGCTCAATCACGGAGTTGCCCTCACGGTCGCGTGAGGCGTACTCCGTGACCACGGAGAAGTTGCATACGCGGTTACCGTTATAGGATCCTATGTCCGAACGTCCCACGACTCCCCGCAGCTGGATTATGTTCATGAATTCCATTTTACATTTACTTTTAAGGTTTGACTTTCCGAGCCTCCCGCCGGGCGCGCTTCCGGGACGGGCTGCCAGGTGCAAAGTAAATGTATGGTCAAGAGAAAAACGGCCCCGGAATGACTCCAGGGCGCAGATTTATACGAATCTGAATGTTTTTGACTGAATCTGTAGAAGAATCGGTGGATTTATTCGGGTTGTTAAAACACTTTCCACCGATTAGCTTTTCCTGCGGTATTACGGATTCGTATATAATCTTCGAAATCTTTCTTACGATCCTTGGAATTGACGGAATGCTTTGGCATATTTGCCGCAAAAAAGGGAGAAAGGATGTGCCCGAAGTACAAATTGGAAGAGAAGGTTCCGCGCTGCATGTATTGCGGTGCGGTCATAGGTCTGGCCACGGGAAGGCCGGACCGCAAGTTCTGCAGCCCGGAGTGCAAGAACGCATTTCATAATGCAAACAGGAAGATAACCACCAGTCACTATCATGACCGGATATACCGCATGCTGGAGAACAACTACTCCATCCTGAAGCACCTCCTGGCCATGGGCGTCACATCAATTGACCGCCGCACACTCCGTGAGCTACACTTCAACCATGAGTATTCCACATCCTACAGCAAGCTTGGCCACCGCCACCACTACACCTGCTTCGAAATCCACTACGACATCACTCCCACCCGCGCCATCAACATAGAAAACATCCTGGACAGCCAGCCGGAATAAAGTGAAGGTATCGGCACTAGCTATGCTTTGGCCTTTTTGCGGGGATCCTTGAACAGAATCATGAACAGGATGCCAACTACAAAAGCGTAGGCGGCGAAGATGTACCAGGCGTTGGGCCAGTTGGTGGGTGTGTTGAACACGTCGCAGGCCTCTACTACTGCGCCGGCGGCGAGGGTGCCGATGGTGGCGCCGAAGCCGTTGGTCATCATCATGAACAGGCCCTGGGCGCTGGAACGGATGTCCGCAGCGGCGTTCTGCTCAACGTACAGGGAACCGGAGATGTTGAAGAAGTCGAATGCGAAACCGTACACTATGCAGCTGAGGACAAACAGCAGCACGCCGGGCATTGCGGGGTTGCCAAGGCCGAAGAAGGCGAAGCGGCCAACCCATGCGAACATTGCGATGAGCATCACGTTCTTGATGCCGAACTTCTTCATGCAGAACGGTATGAGCAGGATGCAGAGCGTCTCAGATGCCTGTGAGATGGCTATGAGGGCGTTTGAGTTCTTGACTGCAAAGGCGTCCGTGAAAGCGGGATCAGCTGCAAAGCTGCCAAGGAAAGTATTGGCATAGCCGTTTGTAATCTGGAGCGATGCGCCAAGGAGCATGCTGAAGATGAAGAAAATCGCGAACTGGCCGTCCTTGAACAGTGTGAAGGCCTTGAGACCAAGGGCATCTGCCAGGGACTGCTTCTCTCCGCCCTTGTTGACGGGGCAGCGGGGCATTGTGAGTGAATATGCGAACATCACAATGGAGAGGATTCCGGAAGAGAACAGCTGGAAGAAGGTCTCCTGCATGCGTGCGCCCTTGATGGACAGGAAGTTTGTAAGGAGCATGCTGCAGATGAAGCCCACGGTTCCGAACACACGGATGGGCGGGTAATCCTTCACGGGATCCATTCCTTCCTTTCCAAGGGCGTTGTATGCCACGGAGTTCACCAGGGCGATGGTTGGCATGAAGAACGCTACGCTGAGGCTGTAGAGGATGAATAGGGGAGCGAATGCAACCGCATCACCTGCCGTCATGCAGTAAACGCCGGCGCCAATCATGAACAGGCCTGCGAAGGCGTGGCACATTGCCAGCACCTTCTGGGCCTCCATCTTGCGGTCTGCCAGGATACCCATGAGGGTGGGCATGAAGATGGACACTATGCCCTGCATGGCGAAGAACCACTTGATCTGGGGACCAAGGCCGATGTTTCCGAGATAACGTCCCAGGGAGGTGAGGTAAGCGCCCCAGACGGCGAACTCGATGAAGTTCAGGAGGGCGAGCTTTACCGAGATAGGTTTAATGTTTAGTTTCATATTTGAAGGATGTTATTTTCGTATTCACAAAAATACAAATTTTTCCGTAACTTTGCGTATTGAAAAGGAAAGAAGATGTTCAAATTTGTCCTGCAGGCCCAAGATTCCTGTTCCGGTGCACGCGCCGGAGTAATCTCCACGGACCACGGAGAGATCCATACCCCCATATTCATGCCTGTGGGTACCGTGGGCTCCGTGAAGGGAGTCTATCACCGGGACCTCAAGGAGGACATCAAGGCGGAAATAATCCTTGGAAATACCTACCACCTGTACCTGAGGCCCGGCCTGGACACGCTCCGTAAGGCCGGCGGACTGCATAAGTTCGAGCACTGGGACCGTCCCATCCTCACGGACAGCGGCGGCTTCCAGGTCTTCTCCCTCGCTCCCATCCGCAAACTCACCCCGGAGGGCTGCAAGTTCTCCTCCCACATAGACGGCAGCAAGCACATCTTCACCCCGGAGAACAACGTGGACACCCAGCGCATCATCGGGGCCGATATCATCATGGCCCTTGACGAGTGCTGCCCCGGAGACGCCGACGAGCGATACGCCGCCAAGTCCCTCAAACTCACCCAGGGCTGGCTGGAGCGCTTCGCAAAGCATTTCGATGAGACTCAGCCCCTTTACGGCTACTCCCAGACCATGTTCCCCATTATCCAGGGCTGCGTCTATCCGGAGCTCCGTAAACGTGCCGTTGAGCATGCCCTGAGCCTTGACAACGCCAACCGCGGCGGCTATGCCGTCGGCGGACTGGCGGTAGGGGAGCCCACGGAAAAGATGTACGAGATGCTGGAGATCACCTGCCCTCTCCTTCCCAAGGACAAGCCCCGCTACCTCATGGGAGTTGGCACTCCAGCCAACATCCTGGAAGGCATCGAAAGGGAAATCGACATGTTCGACTGCGTAATGCCCACCCGAAACGGCCGCAATGGCATGCTTTTTACATGGAACGGCATCATGAACATGCGAAACTCCAAGTGGACTGACGATTTCACGCCTCTTGACCCGGACGGCACCTCGATGGTGGACTCCTATTACACCAGAGCATACATCCATCACCTTTTCATCGCAAAGGAGATGTTTGCCGCCATGGTGGCGTCGGAGCACAACCTGGCGTTCTACCTGGACCTCGTAAAAACGGCCCGTGAGCATATCGTAGCGGGTGATTTCAAAACCTGGAAGGCATCGGTTCTTCCCAAACTGAGCCAACGCCTATGATGGGACTTAAAAAACTGGACTGGTACATAATAAAGAAGTTCCTCACTACCTTCTTTATCTCCATCCTGTTCCTCTCGGTCATCGTCATCATCTTCGACGTCAGCGAGAAGATCGACGACTTTGTCCGGACGGAGGCCCCGCTGCACGCCATCGTCTTTGACTATTACATCAACTGGATTCCGTACTTCATGAACATGTATGCCCCCATGTTCGTGTTCCTGACGGTGATTTTCTTCACCTCCAAGATGACGGGGGATTCGGAGGTCATCGCCATACTTTCCAGCGGCATCAGTTTCCACCGGATGGTGGTTCCTTATATAATATCGTCCATCCTTATCGCAATGCTTTCCCTGGGGCTCAGCCTCTGGGTCATTCCCCACGCCAACGGCACCAGGGTGGACTTCGAGCAGAAGTATATCCGGCGAATGAAGGTGAAGATAGGGCACGACCTTCACTACAAGCTTGAGGACGACCGTTTCGTCTACCTGGAGTCCTTCAGCGCCTACAACAACACCGCCTACAACTTCACCCTGGAAGACCTTTCCGGCGGGCACCTCCGCTCCAAGCTCACCGCGGAAAGCGCCCAGTACGATACCCTGACCGGCAAATGGAAGCTCCGCAACTGGTTCATCCGCGACTACGGGGAGGGCATGACAGATCATATCCGCAGCGGCCGCAGGATGGACACCGTCCTGAGCCTCACGCGTGAGGACTTCTTCCGTAATAAGTTCACCATCCAGCGCCTGAACGAGCCTGAGTTGGATGCCCTCATCGCCACGCAAAAGGAGCGCGGAGACGCCTCCGTGAAGCACGCGCTAATTGAAAAGAACCAGCGGTTCTCGCTGCCGCTATCGGCCATAATCCTTACAATCATAGGCGTATCCCTTTCCACCAAGAAGAGGAGGGGGGGAATGGGCCTTAACCTGGCGGCGGGAACGGCGCTTGGCTTTTCATACATCCTTTTCATGCAGTTCAGTGAGATGTTCGTGGCTACGGACACCCTTCCTGCGTCCATCGCAATCTGGCTTCCAAACTATCTCTATGCCATAATTGCGGCCGTACTGTACATAAAAGCACCTAAATAATGAAGGTAAGAATCGTCAATCATTCTCCTTTTGACACCCCTGCATACGCCACTGAGCAGTCTGCGGGCGTGGATCTCAAGGCCAACATCCAGGAACCCGTCCTACTTGGTTCCCTTGAGCGGAAACTCATCCCCACAGGCCTCTACATTGCCCTTCCCAAGGGTTACGAAGCCCAGGTCCGTCCCCGCAGCGGCCTTGCCCTCAAGCACGGAATCACCGTCCTGAATACCCCGGGAACCATCGACGCGGACTATCGTGGTGAGATTTGCGTAATCCTTGTCAATCTCTCCAGTGAGCCTTTCCTGATTAATCCCGGAGAGCGCATAGCCCAGATGGTCATCGCAAAGCATGAAACCGCTGAGTGGGAAGTAGTTGAATCTTTGGATGAAACCGCCCGTGGTGCCGGCGGCTTTGGAAGTACAGGGAAATGAATAAACTATATAGCATCTTTCAGAAGTGCGGTAGCGTCTGCACTGACACCCGTGCCCTTAACCCTGGTCAGCTTTTCGTAGCCCTGAAAGGGGAGAACT